>NZ_JBHWYX010000015.1:0-163105 GCF_042728795.1 Streptomyces sp. NPDC060184 | reverse complement strand
CGTCCACGTCCTCACGGTCCACCGTCAGGTCATCGGCGAACCCCCGGTCACCGGTCGCGTCGGGCACGTACTTCACAGGGACAACGATCCTCAAGCTCACGCCGGCTCTCCTACTGCATCGTGAATTCTGGGCTGCCTCGGTTGGTCGCAGCATAGGCGCCCCGGGAGGCGGTTTCCCGGTCAGGGCGACCGGCACACCGAGCGAAATATTACTCGCCAGTACACCCTTCACGTGCCCAGTGAGCAAGCGCTTGGAACTGTGATGTGGCCAACGCGGCGGGCCCGGAGAAAGGCGACCGCGGACGGGGCCGGACCAGGCCGGACCCGGGTGGTGTCCGACCCTCACCCGCCGGACACCACCCGGAGGTCCCGGCGCCGGGTACGGCCCCGCGGCAGCGCCCCGGGTCAGTCCCGCAGCGCGGTGAAGCGGCCCTCGTGGTAGAGGAGCGGGCGGCCCCCGCCCGCGGGGTCGCCGACCTCGACCTGCGCGATGACGATGCGGTGGTCGCCCGCGGGCACCCGGGCCACCACGCGGCAGACCAGCCACGCCACCACCCCGCCGAGCACCGGTACACCCTCGGGTCCGTGGTGCCAGTCGGTGTCCGGGCCGAAGCGGTCGGCCCCGGAGCGGGCGAAGGTGGCGGCCAGGTCGGCCTGGTCCTCGGCGAGTATGTGCACGCCTATGTGCGCGGCCTCGGCGACCACGGGCCAGCTGGAGGACGAGGTGGAGACGCCGAAGGAGATCAGCGGCGGTTCGGCGGCGACGGAGTTGAGCGAGGTGGCGGTGAATCCGACGGGCTTCCCACCGGAGGCGGTGATCACGGCGACCCCCGCGGCGTGCTGCCGGAAGACGGAGCGCAGCAGTTGCGGGGAGGCCGGCACGGGGGTGCGGAGCTCGGGCGAAACCGTCATGGAATTGTCCTTCTGCGAGTCGGGCGTACGGGGCCGTAGGTGCTCAGGCACCCGGACAGCGCGCACTCGCGTTGCGTGCCAGGTCGACGTGGACCCGGCCGTAGAGAAGGATTTCCGGCGGCATAACGTCAGACTGACGATGCGCGACCGCTACCGTCAAGTGCGTATCGCCATGTGGGAGCGGCGTCACCGCCGATCACATCGCCTGACCGAGCGCGGCTACGACGTCGACGGTGCGTGGCTGCCCGGTCGCGCGGCGGACGACCGCGCCGCCCGCGTCGAGGACGAGGACGGTCGGTGTGCTGCGGATGCCGAGCCGGCGGACGAGCGTGAGATGGGCCTCGGCGTCGATCTCGACGTGGGCGACGCCCTCGACCATGCCCGCGACCTCGGCGAGGGTGCGGCGGGTGGCGCGGCAGGGCTGGCAGAAGGCGGTGGAGAACTGCACCAGTGTCGCCCGTTCGCCCAGTTCCGCGCCGAGTTGGGACGCGTCCAGCCTCTGCGCGCTCGCGGTCCTGTCCACCGTCGTCCTTCCGTCGGAGTTCCTCGCAGGACGTCAGCGCCGGGGGACGGCGGCGCATTCCCGGCCGGGGCACGTGATGAGAATCTCGCCGCCCGGCCCCATCGGGACTGGCCACCGCGTCGCACATGGGGCACCATCGCCACAATGCCGAAAACCTACGGCCGCGTAACTTCCGCCGGGAGAACCCCCCAGGCGCAGAAGAAGGAGTCTTCTCCAGATGGCAGAACTCGTCTATCGACCGGTCATCGGCGCCGCTCGCACCATGTTCAAGGCGCTGGACCTGAAGATCGACACTCAGGGTTCGGAGAACATCCCGAGAACCGGTGGCGCGGTGCTGGTCAGCAACCACATCAGTTATCTCGACTTCATCTTCTCCGGGCTCGCCGCCCTTCCGCAGAAGCGCCTCGTCCGGTTCATGGCCAAGGAGTCGGTGTTCCGGCACAAGGTGTCCGGTCCGCTGATGCGCGGGATGAAGCACATCCCGGTCGACCGGAAGCAGGGTGAGGACGCCTACGCGCACGCGCTGGCCTCGCTGCGGTCCGGCGAGATCGTGGGGGTGTTCCCCGAGGCGACCATCTCCTCGTCCTTCACTCTGAAGAGCTTCAAGTCGGGTGCCGCCCGGCTGGCCCAGGAGGCGGGGGTTCCGCTGATCCCGATGGCGCTGTGGGGTACCCAGCGGATCTGGACCAAGGGACACCCGCGCAACTTCCGGCGGAACCACATCCCGGTGACCATAAGGGTCGGCGCCCCGGTCGAGGCCCCGGTGGACCAGTACGCGGGGGCCATCACCCGGCGGCTGCGCGAGCGGGTCCAGGAGCTCCTGGAAGCGGCGCAGCGCGCCTATCCGGTACGGCCGAAGGACGCGGGCGACACCTGGTGGGTGCCCTCCCACCTCGGCGGTACGGCTCCGACGGCGGCGGAGGTCCGCGAGCGCGGCTGATCCGGGCGGCCGGGCCGGGTGGGCCGGCCCCGCGCGAGTCGGCTCACCCGGGCCGGCTCACGCGGGCCCGGCAGCGCGCTCCGGGCGTCAGAGCGCGCCGGGCAGCATCTCCCACAGCTCGTGCCGGTCGCGCGCCCTCCGGAGCGCCCCCAGCACCTCGGGACGGGGCGCCGCGTACAGCACGGGGTAGTCCGCTTCCCCCGAGGCGGTCCGCACCGGCCAGGCCAGCCGTTCGTGGTCGAGGGAGAACCGCGCGTCGACGCCGGGCGTGTTGCCGCGCGCGTCGACGCGGGCCCAGCGCTCCCGCCCCGGGAGCCGCAGGGCGACGAGTCCGTGCAGCATGGACCTGTTTCCGTCGTCGTTCACAAGCCTCTGGTAGCAGAGCGCGGCGGGAATGCCCGCGGCGCGCAGCAGCGCGGCCAGGGCGTGGGACTTGGCGTGGCAGATGCCGTTCCGGGTCGCGAGGACGTCGGAGGCCCGCCAGCTGACCCGCAGGTCCCCCGAATCGACGGAGTGCCAGATGGTGTCGCGTACGAAGGTGAAGGCCGCCTCCGCGTATGTGTATGCGTCGCTGGTCTCGGCGCCGAGGCGTCGCGCGGTCTCGGTGACGTACGGGTGCTGGTGGTCGATCGCTTCGTCCGCCGCGAGATAGGCGTCGAGTTCCGGGTTTTCCTGGATCAGTTCCATGCCCGCCGACCATAGGAGTGCGGCCGACCGGGAGCAAATATTTTTCCGGTCGGCCGCATCTTCATGCAAGCAGTACGCCTACTTTGGTACCGCGCCTCTTCAGCTCTTCAGCTCTTCGGCCAGTGCCTCGACGAAGGCGTCCACGTCGCTCTCGCGCGTGTCGAAGGCGCACATCCAGCGGACGTCTCCCGCCGCCTCGTCCCAGAAGTAGAAGCGGAACCGCTTCTGGAGCCGTTCGGCCACGTCGTGCGGGATCCGGGCGAAGACGCCGTTGGACTGGACGGGGTAGAGGATCTCCACTCCGTCCAGGGCACGGACGCCCTCGGCGAGGCGCTGGGCCATCGCGTTGGCGTGCCGGGCGTTGCGCAGCCAGAGGTCACCCGCGAACAGGGCTTCCAGCTGCACGGAGACGAAGCGCATCTTGGAGGCGAGCTGCATCGACGTCTTGCGCAGGCGCTTCATCGCACGGACCGCGTCGGGGTTGAGCACCACGACGGCCTCGCCGAAGACCGCGCCGTTCTTCGTGCCGCCGAGGGAGACCACGTCGACGCCCGCGTCGGTGGTGAAGGCGCGCATCGGCAGGTCGAGGGAGGCCGCCGCGTTGGCGATCCTCGAGCCGTCGAGGTGGACCTTCATCCCGAGCCCGTGGGCGTGGTCGCAGATCTCGCGGATCTCTTCGGGGGTGTACAGGGTGCCGAGCTCGGTGCTCTGGGTGATCGAGACCACCTGGGGCATCGCGCGGTGCTCGTCGTCGAAGCCGTACGCCTGGCGGTCGATGAGCGCGGGCGTCAGCTTGCCGTCCTCGGTCGGGACGGTGAGCAGCTTCAGCCCGCCCACGCGTTCCGGGGCCCCGCCCTCGTCCATGTTGATGTGCGCGGACTCCGCGCAGATCACCGCGCCCCAGCGGTCCGCCAGGGCCTGGAGGGACAGCACGTTGGCCCCGGTTCCGTTGAAAACCGGGTATGCCTCGGCGCCCTCACCGAAGTGGCCGCGTACGACGTCCTGGAGGTGTTCCGTGTACGCGTCCCCGCCGTAGGCGACCTGGTGGCCGTCGTTGGCGAGGGCGAGGGCGAGCAGGATCTCCGGGTGGGTTCCGGCGTAGTTGTCACTGGCGAAACCGCGTATCTCCGGGTCGTGATGACGACGCGCGTCGGTCGTTACGGTTGCGGAGTCAGCCACAGGCGCTTTCCGTTCACATCGGGGGCGGGACGTTCCCAGACGCCGGCGATGGCCTCGGCCAGTTCCGTCACGTCGGTGAAGCCCGCGAATTTCGCAGTCGGGCGCTCGGCGCGCATCGCGTCGTGCACCAGTGCCTTCACGATCAGGATCGCAGCCGCCGTCCTGGGCCCTTCCTCGCCCCCCGCCTTGCGGAAGGCGTCGGCGAGGGCGAGGGTCCACGCCTCGGCGGCGGCCTTCGCCGCGGCGTAGGCCGCGTTTCCCGCAGTGGGCCGGGTCGCGCCCAAGGCGCTGATCAGGACGTAGCGGCCCCGGTCGCTGCGCTCCAGGCCCGCCTGGAAGGCGAGCGAGGTGGACTGCACGGTGCGGATGAGCAGCTTCTCCAGCGCGTCCCAGTCGCCGAGATTGGTATCGGCGAAGTTCGCGCTGCCGCGCCAGCCACCGACGAGGTGGACCAGGCCGTCGATCCGGCCGAACTCCGTCTCCGTCTTGTCCGCCCACGCGCGGGCGGCGTCCGGGTCCAGCAGGTCGACGGTCTCCCCGGTGACGCTGGCCCCGCCGTGCGCGTACCGTGCGGCGTCCACCGCTTCGGCGAGCCGCTCCGGGTGGGCGTCGGCCCCGACGACCGTCGCTCCCGCCTCGGCGAGGCGCAGCAGCGTGGCCCGCCCCGCCGGGCCGGCCGCGCCGGCCACCGCGATCACCGCGCCTTCGAGTGGGCCGGTTCCGTTACGGACACCGTTCATGGCCACCGCCTCCTTGCGACCCTCGCTCACGCGGCCACCTGCTCGACGCTCGCCGCGGTGATCCCCACCGTGGACGCGATCACGTGCTTCAGCTTCTTGGAGAGCGCCTCATAGAACATGCTCAGGGGAAACTCGTCCGGAAGCACGTCGTCCACGAGTTTGCGCGGGGGAAGTGTCAGGTCCAGCGCGTCGGGGCCCTTGGCCCAGCGCGAGCCCGGGTGCGGGGCGAGATACTCCGCGACCAGGTCGTACGCGGCGAACCAGTGGACGAGCTTGGGGCGGTCGATGCCGTCGCGGTAGAGCTTCTCGATCTCGCCGCAGAGCTGGTTGGTGATCTGCGGGGCGCGGTCCCAGTCGATCTTCAGGGTGTTGTCGGTCCAGCGGACCACGTCGTGCTTGTGGAGGTAGGCGAAGAGCAGCTGACCGCCGAGGCCGTCGTAGTTGCGCACCCGCTGGCCGGTGACGGGGAAGCGGAACATGCGGTCGAAGAGGACGGCGTACTGGACGTCCCGGCCCTGCGGGAAGCCGTCGGCTTCCAGCTTCACGGCCTCCTTGAAGGCGGTGAGGTCGCACCGCAGCTCCTCCAGCCCGTACATCCAGAACGGCTGGCGCTGCTTGATCATGAAGGGGTCGAACGGCAGGTCGCCGTGGCTGTGGGTCCGGTCGTGGACCATGTCCCAGAGCACGAAGGCCTGCTCGCAGCGCCGCTGGTCGCCGACCATCTCCTGGATGTCCGCGGGAAGCTCCAGGCCGAGGAGGCCGACGGCGGCCTCGGTGACCCGGCGGAAGCGGGCGGCTTCGCGGTCGCAGAAGATGCCGCCCCAGCTGAAGCGGTCGGGTGCCTCGCGCACGGCGATGGTCTCCGGGAAGAGCACCGCGGAGTTGGTGTCGTACCCGGAGGTGAAGTCCTCGAAGGTGATGCCGCAGAACAGCGGGTTGTCGTAGCGGGTCGCCTCCAGGTCGGCGAGCCACTCGGGCCAGACCATGCGGAGCACGACCGCTTCGAGGTTGCGGTCGGGGTTGCCGTTCTGCGTGTACATCGCGAAGACGACGAGGTGCTGGAGACCGTCCGCCCGGTTGGCGGCCGGCTGGAAGGCGAGCAGGGAGTCCAGGAAGTCCGGCACCCCGAAGCCGCCCTCGGCCCAGCGGCGCAGGTCGCCGACGAGGGCGCGGTGGTAGGCGGCGTCGTGCGGGAGGAGCGGGGAGAGCTCCTCCACCGCGCCGGTGATCCGGTCGAGGGTGGCGCCCACGACGGCGGCCGTGGGGGCGTCCTCGGCCCCGAAGTCGATCGAGCCGTCCTTCGACTGCCAGGGCCTGATCTCCTCCACGGCGTCCCTGAGCACGGGCCACGCAGGGTGGTCGACCACCCGCCCGGCCGCGACCACGCCGCTGCCGGGGGTGTCGTGTACCAGAATTTCCGTCATAACCGTTTCCTCCACAGGGCCTCGCGTGCGGCGAGCGTATCCGGGCACGGTTCCCCAGGACAAGTGGGATCCAATAAATTATCCTGCCCAACCCCCATGGTCACCGCCGATTTTCCTGCAACAGCCTAGAACCACGTTACTTCCGTCACCCATGTCGTGCCGGGTCGGAGGCTGGGTAGGTACGCCCCCGGCAGCCGGGGCGGGACGTGGGAACGCGCCGGGCCACGTGAGGAATCAGGAGAGTGCCTTGTCCTTCGTCACCATCGGTCATCGCGGGCTCATGGGCGTCGAGCCCGAGAACACCCTGCGGTCCTTCGTCCGGGCGGAGCGGGCGGGGGTGGACGCCATCGAGCTGGACCTGCATCTGAGCAAGGACGGCGCGCTCGTGGTGATGCACGACGCCGAGGTGGACCGCACGACCGACGGCACGGGCCGGATCGCGGACAAGACGCTGGCGGAGCTGCGCGAGCTGGACGCCGGGCAGGGTGAGCGGGTGCCCCTCTTCGAGGAAGTGCTCGACGCGGTGGGCTCGCCGGTCCAGGCGGAGATCAAGGATGTCGCGGCGGCCCGGGCGCTGGCCGAGGTGATCACCCGGCGGGGTCTGGCGGGCCGGGTGGAGGTGTCGTCCTTCCACGACGAGGCGGTCGCGGAGATCGCCGAGCTGCTGCCGGGCCTGCCGACCGTGCTGATCGCCAGCCGCTGGGGCCCGGACGTCGTGGAGCGGGCGCGGGCGGCGGGCGCGGCCACGCTGGCGCTCAACATCCGGCGGCTGACGCTGGAGACCGTGGAGCAGGCGCGCGCGGCCGGTCTGCGGATCATCGCCTGGGTGGTGAACACGCCCGAACAGCTCTCCCTCGTACGGGCGTTCGGGCTCGACGGCGCGACGACCGACCGCCCGGAGATCCTCGGGGCCTGAGCCTCGCGGGGCGGGCTGAGAGCACGAAGGGCCCCGCCGTACGGCGGGGCCCTTCACCTGTGCGAAAACACGGCCGGCGCCTGCCTACGGGAGCGCCTTGACCAGCAGCTCGAACTCCAGGTCGTCGCGGAGCGGGACACCGAAGCGCTCGTCGCCGTACGGGAAGGGGCTCATCCGGCCCGTACGGCTGTACCCGCGGCGCTCGTAGAAGGCGATCAGCTCGGCGCGCACGGAGATCACCGTCATCTGCATCTCGGTGGCGCCCCACTCCTCGCGGGCCACCCGCTCCGCCTCTGCGATGACGGTCTTGCCCAGCCCGGCGCCCTGACGGCCCGGCCGGACCGAGAACATGCCGAAGTAGGCCGCGTCGCCCCGGTGTTCGAGCTGGCAGCACGCGACGATCGCGCCGTCCTGTTCGGCCACGAGCAGGCGTCCGCCGGAGGTCGCGATGATCCCGCGCACCTCTTCGTCGTTGGTCCGCCGGCCTTCGAGGATGTGCGACTCGGTGGTCCATCCCGTACGGCTGGACTCTCCCCGGTAGGCGGACTCGACCAGCTCCACGAGCGCCGGCACGTCGTCCTCGGCCGCGTCGCGGAAGGTGAGCCGGTGCGCGACGCGCGGCGGGGCGATCTCCATGGAACGGTCTCCGTTTCTCCGCCGGTGCGGCAGGACTCCCGGGCCCGCCCGCCGGGCGGGGCTCCGCTTCGGCGCCGGACCTCTGCTCCGGCGCCGCGCACGAGGGTAACCCGATCACCGCAGCCCACCACGAACCCGGTCGCTCCCCCTTGTGCACCCTTCGCGCCACCGTGCGCCTGGTTGTCACGGCGGCGCGCGGGAATCGAGTACGGGACAGCTTTGGCACACCGGAGGGGGAGGTGCGCTGTGCACGGACCGGCGCTGTCCGGCTGGCTGCTCATGGTGCTGTGCGCGGCCACGGGCGCCTACTGCCTGCTGCGGGCACGCGCCGGGAGCGGGGAGGAGCGTCGCGTCGCCCACGCCGAGGCGCTCATGGGATTCGGCATGGCCGCGATGGCCGTCCCGGCCGCCCTGCTGACGCCCCCCGGGTGGGCCTGGGCGGCCTGCACCGTGCTCTTCGGCGGGGCCGCCCTGCGTTCGGCCTGGGCCGCACGCCGGGGCGGACACCATCTCCACCATCTGGTCGGCTCCCTGACGATGGTCTACATGGCCGTGACCATGGGGCCCTCCACGGCGTCCGGAGCGGGCGGCGGTCCGCACGCCGGACACACCGGAGCGGGCACGGGGGCGGGCCTGCCCCTGCTCACCGGTGCGCTCCTCGTCTACTACGCGCTCTACGTACTGGGCGCGGCCGGGCGCCTGATACCCGTCGCCGCGGGCGCCGGGGCGGGGACGGCCGCCGTGACCGGGGGCTGGCGTGCCCGGCCCGAACTGGCGCTCGCCTGCCGGGTGACGATGGGCCTGGCCATGCTCGCGATGCTGGCGGGCCTCTGACCCGACGGCCGGGCGGGACCCGCGCACGCCCCCGGTCCCCCGGGCCGTGCGCTCCCATGCGTCCGTGCGCCGTGGCGTACGTCACTTGACCGTCGGAGCCGTATCGGCGCCCATCGCGCGCTCATAGGCTGACCGCATGTTGGTCTCCCTCGCCCTGCTGTCGCTCGGCGCACTGACCGCCGTGGTGGCTCCCCGCCTGATGGCGCGGGCCCGGTGGCCGGAGCGCGAGCCCGTGGTGGCGCTGTGGGTCTGGCAGTGCGTGGTCGCCGGAGTGCTGGTCTCCTTCGCCCTGTCGATGACGTTCAGCGCGGCGGCGGCGTGGCAGGCGGTCCGGGGCCACGTCTTCGCACCGGCCCCGCGCGCGGTCGTCGAGGCGTACGCGCTGGCCGGGTACGGCCCCTGGTCCGCGGTGGTGGCCGTGGTGCTGGCTTCCGGAGGCGTGTGGAGCGGGGCGATGCTGCTGCGCGAGGTCCGCCGCGCACGCACCCGCCGGCGCCTGGCTCGCACCGAACTCCTCGTCCGCTCACCGCTGTTGGACGGCGAGAAGCCCGGCGACGAGCGGCTGGTGATCCTGGAGGGCGGGCGTCCGGACGCCTGGTGGCTGCCGGGACCGGCCCCGCGGCTCGTCATCACCACCGCCGCGCTGAGCCGCCTGAAGGGGCGTCAGCTGGACGCGGTCCTCGCCCATGAGCAGGGGCACGCCCGGGCCCGGCACGACTGGCTGCTGCACTGCTCCGCTGCCTTGGCCAACGGTTTCCCGCAGGTACCGGTCTTCGCCGCGTTCCGCGACGAGATGCACCGGCTGGTCGAGCTGGCCGCCGACGACATGGCGTCCCGGCGCTTCGGCCGGCTGACGACCGCCCTCGCACTGGTCGGACTCAACGAGGACCGGGGGGTGTTCGACCCCTGCCGCGCCCAGGACGGGCAGCTGCCGCGCCGCGTCAACAGGCTGCTGGAGCCGGGGGAACGGCTCACCGCCGGGCACCGGCTCCGGCTCACCGCCGCGGCCTCCCTGGTCCCGGTCGTTCCGCTGCTGGTGGCGTTCGTACCGGCGATCGGCGCGCTGCGGCCGTAGGCCGAGGCCGCCACCGCCCGACGAGCGGCGCGCTGCGGCCGTAGGCCGAGGCCGCCCCGGCGCGCGGGTCGGCGCCGGGCACGGAACCAGGCCTGGGCCGTGTACGGCCGGAACCCGCCGTTCCGCGCGGGGCGGCGTCCGCCGGAACGCGGGCGGTTTCGGCGAGGATCGCCGCATGTCCTCTCCCGCCCCTCCCCCGACGCGGCCTTCCGGACCGGCGGCGGTCTCGCGCGCCACGCGGACCGGGGCGGTCTGCGGCGTGCTCGCCCTCGTCCTGCTGGTGATGGTGGCCACCGCCTGGACGCCGTTGAAGGCGCTGGACCAGGCCGTCGCCGAAGGACTCCACCGCCGTGCCGTCAGCCATCCCGGGGAGGTCCGAGTCGCCCGGGTGCTGACGGACTGGGTGTGGGATCCGTGGACCGCGCGCGCCCTGGTCGCGGTCGCCGTGGTGGCGCTGTGGTGGCACGGGGCCCGGCTCCTCGCCGGCTGGATCGCGGCGACCATGCTCTTCGCCGCCCTCCTCCAGCAGGGCATCAAGGCGGCCGTGGGCCGGGACCGCCCGCACTGGCAGGACCCGGTGGACTCCGCGCAGTACGCGGCGTTCCCCTCGGGCCACGCCATGTCCGCGACGGTGGCGGGCGGCCTGCTGCTGTGGCTGCTCTGGCGGGCGCGGCCTGCTGCCCCGGTCCGCGGCGCGGCGGTCCCGGTGGCCTGCGTCTCCTGGGCGTGCGTCGCCGTGGCGGTGGTCTCGGTGGTGGGTGTCTCCTTCACCCGGGTCTACCTGGGGGTGCACTGGCTCTCGGACGTGGTGGCCGGGGTGCTGCTCGGGGCGGGCGTGGTGGCGTTCTCGGTCGCGGGCCACACGGCGGTGGTCCGCGCCCGGTCGGGCGGCGGCCTTGACCGGACGGGGAATTTGTCACACCGATCCTGAGCGCGGCAGGATCGGCCCCATGACGATCAAGGGCGTGCTCTTCGACTTCTCCGGAACCCTCTTCCGTATCGAGTCGGTCTCCTCCTGGCTCCGCGCGGTCCTCGACGAGCAGGGCACGAAGACCGACGAGGAGAGCTTCGACCGGTACGTGCGCGAGCTGACGGAGGCCGGGGCGCTGCCGGGCGGGCCGAGCCCCGTACGCGTACCGGCCGCACTGGCCGAGGCGTACGCGGCGCGCGACGAGAGCGCCGAGCTGCACCGCGCCGCGTACTCGGGGCTCGGGCGCGAGGTCGCGCTGCCCGACGAGGGGACGCACGACGCCCTGTACGCGCGCCACATGTCGCCGGACGCCTGGCTCCCGTACCCGGACGCGGCCGAGGTACTGCGTGGCCTGCGGGAGAACGGCACGGCGGTCGGGGTGGTCAGCAACATCGGCTGGGACCTGCGCCCGGTGTTCCGGGCCCATGGGCTGGACGAGTTCGTGGACACGTACGTCCTCTCCTTCGAGCACGGTGTGCAGAAGCCGGACGTGCGGCTCTTCCGTACCGCCTGCGACCGCCTCTCCCTGCGTCCCGAGGAGGTGGTGATGGTCGGTGACGACCGTCACGCGGACGGCGGGGCCGCCGCGCTGGGGTGCGCGGTGCGCTTCGTGGACCACCTGCCGGTGACCGAGCGGCCGGACGGGCTGCGGCGCCTGGGGCTGGTGGCAGAGGCGGACGGCGGGCCGGGCGCGGCATGAGGTGCGTCCGGCAGGAGGTGCGCCGGGGGTGAGGTGCGCCGGGGGTGAGGTCTGCCCGGTGCGAGGTGCGCCGGGTGTGAGATGTTCCGCGCGCTCGGCGGCCGGATCGCCGGATTCGGCGCCGTAGCCTGGTGGACATGTCCCGTCCTCCCACTCCGTCCCGTTCCGTCCGTCCTGCCGCGGTGATCAATCAGGAGATCCGCGATCTGCTGCAGCGCTCGGACGGCCTCGTGCTGTCCGCCTCGGACGAGGCGACGTACCAGGGGCTGCTGGTCGAGTGGGCCGCCGCGACGGGCACGACCGTCCGGCGGACGGCGGCCTGAGCCACCGGCCGGGCCGGGGCACGCCCTCGTCGGGCCTGCTGCGATGATCCCGGGATGAACGACCAGAACGCTCTCCGCATCCTGCGCCTCCCCGGCGCCGAGGTCTCCGCCGCCCACGGCCTCACCGCCCTCCTCCGCGCCTACCATCTGCGCACGGAGGAGGAGAAGGGCCGGGCGGTCACGCGCCAGGAGGACCTTCCCGAGCGGTATCTCTCCGAGATCCGGTCACCGGCCACCGCGTTCGCCGGTGATCTGGTCCTGCTGGCCCTCGACGACGAGACCGCCGTGGGGTGCGCGATCCTGACCGCCCCCGACGGCGACGGGCGCTCGGAGATCAAGCGGCTGTGGGTCGGTCCCGCCTTCCGCGGCGGCGGCGTGGCGTCCGGTCTGCTCCGGGAGGCGCTCGCGGCGGCCGAGGGGAACAGCGCCCGCGCGGTGCGGCTCTCCGTCTGGAACTGGCGGGCCGGCGCGATCGCGCTGTACGTCCGCCACGGCTTCGCAGCCGTCGAGTCCTGGGAGGACCGGCGCGAGCTCGTCTGCATGGAGCGTCGCCCGGGCTCCGCAAGCTGATCTGACTCCGGCGATCCCCTGCGCCGCCGGAATCAGCGGGTCCAGCATCTCCCCGCACCGCTCGGCGGTCAACGCATTACTCCGTCCCGGCCACGTGGCGGCCCACGCGGTGCGGTCCGCCGGGTCTGGACCCGGCGGACCGCGTGACGCTGCTTCTCCCGCGCGCCGCCGATGTGGCGGTGGGTCAGCGGGCGAAGTAGTCGGGCTGCGTCTGGACGTTCAGTTCGTCGAGCCGGACCCGCTTCGCGGGGTCGGTCCGACGGTCGTGCAGGGCGAGGACGTCCAGGCCCTTCGCGATGTCGTTGGAGTAGATGTAGCCGTTGTAGTAGTACGCCGACCAGGGGCCGGCCGTGGTGACGGCGTCGAGATTGACGGGGCCGCGCTCGAAGTAGGCGATCTCCTGGGGCTTGCTGGAGTCGGTGAAGTCCCAGACGGAGATACCGCCCTGGTACCACGCCTGGACCATGAGGTCCCGGCCCTTGACCGGGATGATCGAGCCGTTGTGGGCGACGCAGACCTCGACGTCGGCCTGGTAGCGGCCGATCTTGAAGTAGCTGCGGAAGACCAGCTTGCGGTGGTCGCCCTTGCCGACGATGTCGTAGATGCCGTCGGCGCCCCGGTTCGGTCCGATCTGCTCGTTGCAGGTGGCCGCGCCGCCGCCGCCGAGCTCGTCGGTGAAGACGACCTTGTCGGCGTCCTGGTTGAAGGTGGCCGAGTGCCAGAACGCGAAGTTCACGTTGTCCTGCACCCGGTCGATGATCTTCGGGTTGGCCGGGTCCTTGATGGAGAACAGCAGGCCGTCACCCATGCAGGCACCCGCCGCGAGGTCCTCGGAGGGCAGCACGGTGATGTCGTGGCAGCCGGTGGTCTTGGCGACGCCGGGGTTCGTCGGGGATCCCGGGTTGCCACCGTCCGGGAAGAGCACCGGGAAGTTCACGATCCGGGCCTCCTCGGGCGCCTTGCGCGGCACCTTGATGACGGAGATCCCGTCGTGCGGCGGCTGGCAGTCCGGGAACGCCTCGTTGGGCGAGTACGAGGACACGTACACGTACACCTCGTTGCGCTTCGGCACGATGGTGTGGGTGTGCGAGCCGCAGGCCGTCTCGACGGAGGCGACGTACTCCGGGTGGCGCTTGTCGCTGATGTCGAAGACCTTGATGCCCTCCCAGGAGGACTTCTCGGTGGCGGGCTGGGTGGTGCTGGCACAGGAGTTGTCGCTGCGCGAGGAGTCGGTGGAGAGGAAGAGCAGGTTCCCCGAGACGGAGACGTCGTTCTGCGAACCGGGGCAGAGCACCTGGGCGACGGTCTTCGGCTTCTTCGGGTTGCTGATGTCGAAGACGCGGAAGCCGTCGTAGTTGCCGGCGAAGGCGTACTTGCCCTGGAAGGCCAGGTCCGTGTTCGTGCCCAGCAGCGCGTCCTTCGGCACGTTGGTGAGGTGCTCGATGTTGTCGCTGTGGACGATCTCGTCGACGCCGGGGATGTCGCCGCTCGCGATGGCCGCTTGCGCTTGGGCGCGGATGTCCGACGACACCGTCGCCGCCGCGCTTGTGGTGGTGTCGCCGGGTTCGGGTGACGCGACGGCGTTCGTGGCTGTCAACAGCGTCGCGAGGAGACCGGCCGCGGCGGCTGCCACGCCCAGTCGTCTCCGTCGCACCTGGGTGGTGTGCAACAAGGTCACTTCGTCCTCCCTTGATGCCGTTCGGGGTCGAACGGTTCTCGGTCCTCGGAAGTATGGCTTCTTTCATGTACACATCAACAGACGGCAACAGAGACGTAATGAAAGTTTTTGATCAACGTGGCGTGGAAGCATGCTAGGGGTTATCCCGCAGTGCGTGGCGGATCAGTGCGCGGCGTCAGATGCGGTGCATCGCAAGGCGGAAGGGCGTTCGCATACGGGATGTGTGCGGACGTTCCGACAACGCGGCGAGGTGCCGTAGCTGTCGTCGCGCACCCACCAGGCATTGCGGGACAACCCTTGGTTGTTGGTCATCAACTCTCCTCTAGGCAACGGAGGCCGCAGTGCTGTTCGACCGACAGACGTTCCGCCCGCGTGCGGCGGCCCTTGCCGTGGCCGCGATCGCCGCCGTGTCCGTACTCGCCCTCTCCTCGTGCGACGCGGACGAGGACACGTCGTCCCGGAAGACCACGGGTCAGAGCGTCGTCGCGCCCGGGAAACCCGGCGAGAAGTCGAGGACCCTCACGGCGGACGAGGCGCGGAAGGAGACGGTCGCCGACACCCCGAACTCCGCCGACTTCCAGTACGTGCAGAGGATGATCCACCATCACGAGCAGGCCCTCGTGATGACGGATCTGGCTGGGCAGCACGCTACTTCGCCCTCGGTGCGACGGCTCGCGGAGCGCATCTCGGCCGGGCAGAAGCCGGAGATCGAGGCCATGCGAGGTTGGCTGAAAGACAACCACGGCGAAGAGCGCGCGGCACACGATCACGCCACGATGCCCGGCATGGCGACCTCGGCGCAGCTGACGCGCCTGAAGGCCGCACGGGGCAAGGCGTTCGACCAGCTCTTCCTCACCCTGATGATCACCCACCACCAGGGGGCCATCACGATGGCCACGGCGGCGCTCACCGACGGCAACAACGTCCGGGTGGAGGAGATGGCCACCGACGTCGCCGCACAGCAGACCGCGGAGATCGACCGGATGCGGGCGCTGCAGTCCTGACCCGGCACCGGGAGGGAGCGCTCGTGCCCACCTGCCCGCCTCCGGACCTTGCGCCCTCAGACCCTTACGGTGCCGGCCGGACCACCGTTCCTCGTGCCGCTTCCTCGTCGGCCGCTCGCAGGACGCTGTCGAGCAGGCCGGGGAAGAGCTGCTCCAGGTCGTCGCCGCGCAGTTCGTTCAGCTTCGCGGTGCCCCGGTAGATCTGGTGGATGACCCCGCTCTCCCGCAGTACGCGGAAGTGGTGGGTCAGGGTGGACTTGGCGACCGGGAGGGCGAAGGACGAGCACGCCAGCCCGGCCGAAGCGACGGCCATCTGCCGGACGATGCGGAGCCGTATCGGATCGGACAGCGCGTGCAGCACGTGTTCGAGCCGGATCTCGTCCAGTGCGGGATGGGCGAGCACACGGGCGCCGCCGGTCGCCGCGAGGCGCCCCCGAGTGAGGGACGCGGCAGGGACGACGGTGTCGCTGGCGGGGGTCACGATGGGCTCCACTTCGTCCGAAGGTCTCCATGGTACGAAAGCCGCGGGGGTGGCCACGCGGGGCGGGTCAACGCGCGGTGGCCACCACGAGCCGGGCCCGCGGGCTGCCGTCCGGCCGCGTCCCCAGGTCCGTCAGGGGGCTCAGGCGCACCGAGAATCCGGTGGCCGCGAGGTCGGTGAGCACGTCGGGCAGCCGAAACGTGCGGTAGTACATGACGAAGCGCGGGCGCCACAGGGCGTTGCGCACGCGCATCGCCGCGTCGAACCCGAGGAGCGTCCAGTACGCGCGCGAGCCGAGGGAGGGCGGGGCGCCCACCGGGAAGACGAACCGCCCGCCGGGCCGGAGCGAGGCATGGACCTGGGCGAAGAGCGCGGGGCGTTCGCGCGGCAGGAAGTGGCCGAACGCGCCGAGGCTCAGCGCGAGGTCGAAGGCCGGTGCGAAGGGCAGGGCCCTGGCGTCGGCCCGCACCCAGTCGACCACGGGGCCGTGCGGTGCGGCCGGGCCTCCCGCCCCTGCGGCAGGGGGCTCCGTCGTTCCGGCCGCGGCCTCCCTCCCTCCGCCCTGACCCGCCACCGCATCCGGCAGCGAGGACCGGCCGACGGCGAGCATGCCCGCGCTGAAGTCGACGCCGGTGACCCGTTCGTGGCACACCTGGCGCAGCACGCCGATGCCCGCGCCGGTGCCGCAGCAGACGTCCAGCCCGCGGGCGAACGGGCCGAGCGGCCGGAGCGCCCCGGTCACTGCGTCGAGGACACGGTCCGGGGTGCGGTAGGGCGAGTGGTCGAATTTCGGGGCGAGCAGGTCGTACCCGCGCTCGGTCGAGGAGAGCGCCTGGACGGCGAGTTCGCGGAAGGTGGGGCCCTGTGTGGTAGGCATCGCGGCCACCCTACCGAGGAGCGCGCTTCTCCCCCGCCCTCCGCGCCTCGCGGGAGGGGCGGAGGGGGTTCCCCCGGCCCGGCGGTGCGGGCCGGGGAACCCTCGTGCGGGTCAGACCGAGCGGCCGTACTGGTTCGGGACCCGGACCTCGCCGCCCAGTTCGCGCGCGGCGCTGCGGGCGAAGTAGGGGTCGCGCAGCAGTTCCCGGCCGATGAGGACGGCGTCGGCCCGCCCGTCGGTGAGGATCTTCTCGGCCTGCACGGGCTCGGTGATGAGGCCGACCGCGGCGACCGGAAGACCGGTCTCGGTCCGGACGCGCTCGGCGAAGGGGACCTGGTAGTCGGGGCCCACGGGGATATCGGCGCGGGGCGCGTTGCCGCCGGTGGAGACGTCGAGCAGGTCGACGCCGTGTGCCTTGAGGTCGCGGGCGAAGCGGACCGTGTCGTCGCCGGTCCAGCCTTCGCGCGGGTCGTCCGTGTTCTCGGTGAGCCAGTCCGTGGCGGAGACGCGGAAGAAGAGCGGCAGCTCCTCGGGCCACACCTCCCGTACGGCGTCCACGACTTCGAGTGCGAGGCGGGTGCGGTTCTCGAAGGAGCCGCCGTAGGCGTCGGTGCGGTGGTTGCTGTGCGGGGAGAGGAACTCCCCGATCAGGTAGCCGTGGGCGCCGTGGATCTCGACGACCTGGAAGCCGGCGGCGAGCGCACGCCGGGCGGCGTCGGCGAACTGCCGCACCACGTCCTTGATCTGATCGACCGTCAACTCAGCCGGGACGGGGCTTGCTTCGTCGAACGCCAGCGGGCTGGGTCCGAGCGGCTGCCAGCCGCCGTCCGCCTCGGACAGCGCGCCGCCACCGCGCCAGGGCGCGTCGGTCGAGGCTTTGCGGCCGGCGTGACCGAGCTGGATCCCGGAGATCGTCCCCTGGGCGGCCAGGAAGGAGGTGATCTTCCGGAACGCCTCCACCTGACGGTCGTTCCAGATGCCGAGGTCGGCGGGGCTGATGCGGCCCTCGGGGCTGACTCCGGTCGCCTCCACCAGGATGAGCCCGGTGCCGCCGACCGCACGGGAGGCGTAGTGCGCGAAGTGCCAGTCGTTGGGCACTCCGGCGTCCGGGCCGGTCGGCGCGGCGCTGTACTGGCACATCGGCGGCATCCAGACGCGGTTGGGCACGGTCACCGACCGCAGGACGTAGGGCTCGAAAAGGGCGCTCACGCCGGACTCCGTTTCGCAGGCACACGACTTCGCCGCCGGGCGGAAGGCGCCGACGACGTCAGCCGTGCGCCGGGAGTCCCGCCGGACCCGCCCTCCGGGCGGACGGCGCCGCTCTCGGCACACGGCTTAGTACGAGATCCACCGTACTACGACGATCGACGAACTAAGGAGACGGCCTTACGGCGTTCCTACAGCCGTTCACGGACGAGCTCGCACAGCCGAGCGCGCGGGGACCCGGGCGGCCCCGCTCCCCCTCGGCCCCCGCTCCCCCGCCCTTGATCCTTCGCCCTTGCCCTTGGCCCTTGCCCCTTGCCCCTCGGCCCTTACTCGTCGGCCCGCAGCCGTCGCCGCAGGGTGATCGGGGTCGTGGCGTCGTAGACCTGCGTCCAGCTCCGGCCACCCCCGGACGTCCAGGTGACATGGACGCTCGCCCCGTCGGCCCTGGCACCCTCCACGGTCATCACGCGGGGGCCGTCCCGCACGTCGCCCCGGAGCAGTTCGTCCGCCCGTACGGTGACGGGGCCGGCCGGACTGGAGCGCTCCACCAGGTCCGCGGTGGCAAGGAGCGCCGCCGCCAGTTCCCGGGCCGCCGCCGGGGTGCACCCGAGATCCAGGCGCCGGTCCGGGGCCACGATCCTCAGCCCGACCCGGAGCGGATCTCCCGGGGTGCCGGGCTCCACCTCCCAAGCCGCCGCGCGCCCCTCGGCGTCCTCGAACCCGCTGCTCATCCTGGTGCTCCGCTCCCGCTTCGGGGCCACGCGATCTGCGTACCGGGCCCGCCCCGGCATTCCAGCACATCCGCCGCATCCGCCACATCGGTGCGTCCGGGCCGGTGCGCGGCGGCGACGGGCGCCCCCACCTCGCCGCTCCCGACAGTCCCGCGCCTCACCGCGCCCGGCCACCCCGCACCCGACCGCCCCGCGCCTCACCGGCCCGGCCGCCGCCCAGCCGTCGCCATACGGGTGCAAACTGGCGCACATCCGCTAACTACGGCGTTTCGGGAGGTTCGGCCATGACCGACGTTCTGCTCACGGTGGGCACGCGCAAGGGGCTCTTCATCGGGCGCAGGCACGGGGGGACCTGGGAGTTCGGCGCCCCCCATTTCAACGCGCAAGCCATCTACTCGATCGCCATCGACACCCGGGGCCCGGCGCCGCGGCTGCTGGTGGGCGGGGACAGCTCGCACTGGGGGCCGTCCGTCTTCCACTCGGACGACCTCGGCGCGACCTGGGTGGAGCCCACCCGGCCCGCGGTGAAGTTCCCGAAGTTCACCGGGGCGTCCCTGGAGCGCGTCTGGCAGTTGCAGCCGGCCGGACCCGAGGCGCCGGACGTGGTCTACGCGGGGACCGAGCCCGCCGCGCTGTTCCGCTCGCAGGACCGGGGCGAGTCCTTCGAGCTGGTCCGGGCGCTCTGGGAGCATCCGACGCGTTCGCGCTGGGTGCCGGGCGGCGGGGGCGAGGGGCTGCACACCATCCTCACCGACCGGCGCGACCCCCGGGCCGTCACCGTCGCCGTCTCCACGGCCGGTGTGTTCCGGACGAGCGACGGGGGCGAGAGCTGGGAGCCCGCGAACAAGGGGGTGTCCGCGGTCCATCTTCCCGACCCCGAACCGGAGTTCGGCCAGTGCGTGCACAAGGTCACCCGTGACGCGGCCGATCCGGACCGCCTCTATCTGCAGAACCACTGGGGCGTGTTCCGCAGCGACGACGGGGGTGACCGGTGGACGGACATCGGCACGGACCTGCCGTCCGACTTCGGGTTCGCGGCGGTGGCGCATCCCCACCGGGGCGGCACCGCCTACATCTTCCCGATCAACGCCGACATCGACCGGGTGCCCGCGCAGCACCGCTGCCGCGTGTTCCGCACCACCGACGCCGGGGCGAGCTGGGAGCCGCTGTCACGGGGGCTGCCGGAGGGCGACCACTACGGAACGGTGCTGCGCGACGCGCTCTGCACGGACGGCGCCGACCCTGCGGGGATCTACTTCGGCAACCGCAACGGCGAGGTGTTCGCCAGTGCCGACGACGGCGACACCTGGACGCAGCTCGCCGCACATCTGCCGGACGTGCTCTGCGTCCGGGCCACGGCCCTGGGGGATGCCTGACCACGCCCCGTGGTCGTGGGCACGCGGCGCGTACCGGCTGTCGGCACCCCGGGCGGCCCGCGTACCGACCGGGCAGTTGATCGTTCCGGCCGTACGCCCAGTAGAGTGCGCGCGTGGCAGCACGACCGTTGAACGAAATCATCGAACCCGGCTGGGCCGAGGCCCTCGAACCGGTGGCCGGGCGCATCGCGGCCATGGGCGACTTCCTCCGTACGGAGATAGCCGCGGGTCGCACCTACCTCCCGTCCGGCGCGAACGTCCTGCGGGCGTTCCAGCAACCCTTCGCCGACGTAAGGGTTCTGATCGTCGGTCAGGATCCGTATCCGACGCCGGGTCACGCGATCGGGTTGAGTTTCGCGGTGGCACCCGACGTGCGTCCGGTACCGGGAAGCCTCGACAACATCTTCCGTGAGATGCACAGCGATCTCGGACTGCCCCGGCCGTCCAACGGCGACCTGACGCCCTGGACGCGCCAAGGGGTGCTTCTCCTCAACAGGGCGCTGACCACGGCTCCGCGCCGTCCGGGCGCCCACCGCGGCAAGGGGTGGGAAGAGGTCACCGAGCAGGCGATCCGGGCGCTCGCCGCGCGCGGCACCCCGCTGGTGTCGGTGCTCTGGGGCGCCGACGCGCGCAGGCTGCGACCGCAGCTGAGCGCCTACCCGGCCATCGAATCCGCGCACCCCTCCCCGATGTCGGCGGACCGCGGCTTCTTCGGCTCCCGCCCGTTCAGCCGGGTCAACGAGTTCCTGGAGCGCCAGGGGGCGCAGCCGGTGGACTGGCAGTTGCCGTGACGCCGGGCTCCGAGGCGTACGTGGTCGGGGTGGACTCCGGCGGGTCCGGGCTCCGGGTCGCGCTGGGCACCGCCGATGCCGCCGTTCCCGCTGCCACGACCGTCTGCCCGGAGCCCGTGCGCACCGGCCCCGACGGCATCGACGCCGACCACCTGCTGGGCCAACTCCTCCCGGCGGTCGAACGGTTGACGCACGAGGTCACCGGTGCGCGGACACCCGTCGGCGGCGTGCGCGTTGCCGCGCTCGCGGTGGGTGCCGCCGGGATGGCGACCCTGGGTGACGATCTGCGCGCGCGGCTTCCGCGGGCACTGGCCGCGTCGCTCGGGGTCCGGCCGCTGGCTCTCGCGGCGGACGGGGTGACCGCGTACGCGGGCGCTCTCGGGCAGCGTCCGGGCGCCGTCGTCGCGGGCGGCACCGGAATGATCGCGCTCGGCACCGACCTCGGCACATGGCGGCGGGCGGACGGCTGGGGCCATCTGCTCGGTGACAGCGGGGGCGGCGCGTGGATCGGCCGCGAGGGTCTGGACGCGGCGCTGCGCGCGCACGACGGCCGGCGCGGCGGTTCACCCGCACTGCTGGCGCGACTTCGGGCCGTGTTCGGTCCGCCGGCCGGGCTGCCCGCCCTGCTCTACCCCCGCGGCGACCGGCCGGCGCTGCTCGCGTCGTTCGCGCCCGAGGTCGCAGCCTGCGCCGGGGAGGACGTCGTCGCCGCGTCGATCCTGCGCCGCGCGGCCGGGCACATAGCCGAGTCGGCCGCTGCCGTGTGTCCGCGGGCGGAGAACTCCGGAACCCGAGAACGTACCACGGGCTCCGGCGGCGAGGCTGCCGAAGTAGCTCTTACGGGTGGCCTGTTCCGGATGGGTGATCCGCTGCTCGGGCCGCTGCGCGAGGAGTTGGGGCTGCTGTTGCCGCACGCCTCCCTGGTGCCCGCCGCCGGAGACCCGCTCGCCGGTTCGCTGCTGATCGCACGGGCTCTGGCCAGGTCGGATCTTCGGCTGCCCCGCCATCCGACCCTCCTGCACGTCGTCGGCGACGACCTCGGAGGCAACTGAGGAACAGCCCTGGAGGCCAGACAGAGCGGGGCAGTTGACCGATACGTCACCCATCGGACATAAAAGGACAGATAACGCCCTGCTGGACCCTCCCTGAACGAGGGGGCAACCAAAACCAGTAGCATGCGGCGCCATGAGCACCCCCACTGGGCCCGCTTCCGGCCTGCCTGTACGAATGCCGCGACCTCGCCAGTCCGGACGGCACCGCCGCCCGGAGCCCGTGGTCGCACCCGAGGGCGCTGCCGCGCTCGTTCTCGCCGTTCCCGGCACCCCTTCCCCGGCCTCCCGCAGCGTGGCCGAGGAAGTCATCAGCATCGCCCGTTCCGAGCTGCCCGGCCTCAACGCGGTCATCGGCTATCTCGAAGGCGACGACGAGGAATTCCCTGCGCTCGCCTCCGTGCTCGCCCAGCAGGCCACCGAGCGCGTCGCGGCGTACGAGCAGGCCACCGCGGCGGGCCGCGAGGTCCCGGCGCCCGAGGGCCCGTCCGCCGTGGTGGTTCCGCTGCTCGCGGGACCCGACAGCGCCCTGATCCGCCGGATACGGCAGGCGGTCATGGAGAGCGGCACGCAGGTCGAGCTGACCGACGTGCTGGGTCCGCACCCGCTGCTGGCGGAGGCGCTGCACGTGCGGCTGTCGGAGGCCGGTCTGGCGCGGGCCGACCGCGCCCGGCTGTTCACCGTCGCCACCGCCGCCGACGGCATCGTGCTGGCCACGGTGGGCGGCGACGAGGCCGTCAAGGCGGCCGGGATCACCGGCATGCTGCTGGCCGCCCGGCTGGCCGTGCCCGTGATGGCGGCGGCGCTGGACGTGGAGGGCTCGGTGTCCTCGATCGCGGACCAGCTGAAGAACGCCGGCTCCGTCCAGCTCGCGCTGGCGCCCTACCTGGTGGGTCCCGAGGTCGACACGGGCCTGCTGGACGCGGCGGCGAAGGAGGCGGGCTGCGCGACGGCCGAGCCCCTCGGCGCGTACCCGGCGATCGGCAAGCTCGTGCTGTCGCTGTACGCCTCGGCGCTCGGCATCTCCCCGGCGATGCCCCAGGGCGTCCCGGCGCACTGATCGCACGCCCTGACAGCGCCGCGCGGTGCGTACCCCCTGTGAGCGGGTACGCACCGCGCGACGCTGTCCGAGGCGATCCCGGGATCGGCCCCGGGATCGGGCTCAGGCTCGGACGAAGACGACGCAGGAGGCGGCCGGGGCGTCGATCGAGCCCGCATGGCGCGGCACTCCGGTCTCCTGGTCGACGGCGAACCAGCTGACGTCTCCGGAGCGCTCGTTGGCCGCGTACAGCCACTGCCCGGTGGGGTCGAGCGCCAGGTCGCGCGGCCAGTTGCCGCCGCAGGGGACGGACGCGACCAGCTGCGCCTTCTCGCCGGTCTCGTCCAGGGTGAGCACGGAGATGCTGTCGTGCCCCCGGTTGGCGGTCCAGACGAACCGTCCGTCGAGCGAGACGACGACCTCGGACGGGTAGGTGCGGTCCGGGGCCCCGGATGCTTCCTCGGGCAGCACGGGAACCTCGTGGAGCGGCTCCAGGACACCCGAGGCCGCGTCCCAGCGGCAGACGGTGAGGGTCGGCTCCAGCTCGTTCAGTACGTAGGCGTGGCCGCCCGCCGGGTGGAAGGCGAGGTGGCGGGGGCCGGTACCGGGGCGCAGCGCAGTCTCGCCGTGGGGGCGCAGTTCGCCGGTGACCGGGTCGACGGAGCCGATGTACACCGAGTCGGTGCCGAGGTCCACGCTGAGCAGCCAGTCGCCGGACGGGTCGGGCAGCACCTGGTGGGCGTGCGGTTCCGACTGCCGTTCGGCGTCGGGGCCGCTGCCCTGGTGCTGTTCGACGAAGACGGCGGCGCGCAGCGATCCGTCCTCCCGGAGCGGCAGCACGGTGACGCTGCCGGAGCCGTAGTTCGCGGTGACCAGGTGGTTCGCCGCCAGGGTGAGGTGGGTCGGTCCGTCGCCGTTCACCGAGCGCAGGCAGCCGCCGATGAGCCGGGGCGTCTCTCCGCTGATGTCGAGGGCGGCAGCCGCGCCCTCGGACGCCTCGCTGACGGCGTAGAGGATCGTGCCGTCGGCCGATGCCACGAGGAACGACGGGTCGGGGACGGTGTCGGTCGAGCCGACCACCGTGAGCGCGCCGGTCTCCCGGTCCACCTCCGCGACGGTGATGCCCTGTCCGCCCGCGGTGGTGAAAGACCCTATGAACGCCCGCCCGGCGCTGTTGCCGCTCATCGCGCTACCCCTCTTGCCCGTACCTGGTGTTTTGGGTGCGGGCCGTGCGGTCCGCCCGGCCGACGGTAGCAGGGACCCGGCGCCCGGCAGGGCCAGGCACGGGCAGCTCCCGGTGCCGGGGCGGCGGTCCGGGGCGCTCGGGGCGCCCGTGCGGTGCGCCCCGGACCGCAGGGACGCGGTCGGGCGCTCAGGCGCCGGTCGGCACCGGCCCGGTCCGCCGCAGCGGAACGGCGAGTTCGAGCAGGGCCTGCTCCAGCGCGTGGAGGTGGGCGAAGACCGGTTCGGTCTCCCGCGCTGCGGGCTCGACAGGAGCGGCGTGCCGGTGGCGCCGGTCCACGGCCGGTGGTGCGGTGAGCGCCTCGACCGCGGCCTCCACCCGCCAGCAGGCGGCGGCGAGCCGGGCGTCGTGCGAGGCCTCCGGGTCGGCGGCGACCGAGGCGAGCCCGCGTACCTCGCGGGCACAGCCGTCGAGCAGGGTGAGCACCTGGCGCGCCCGCTTCTTGCGCGCCCTCATCGGGCTCAGCGGGTGGACGAGCGGTGCCAGCGAGAGCCGCACCCGGCCGAGGATGGCCTCGAGTTCGGCCACCAGGGGCGCCGGATCGGCGTCCGGGCCGCCCGCGAGGCGGGCCGCGGCCTCGGCGGTGCAGGCGTGCACGCAGCGCAGCGCCCGCTCCACCCACGCGTCGGTCACGGAGTGCGTGGTCACCGGGAGGACGAGCAGGACCGCCAGGACGGCACCGAGCGCGCCGACGGCCGTCTCGCCCACCCGCAGGGCGAGGAGAGCCGGGTCGAGCACGCCGAGGAGCCCGTACAGCATGCTCGCCATGACGGTCACGCCGAGCATCATCCAGGTGTACGAGACGGCCGCGGTGTAGAAGACCACGAAGACGCTCAGCGCGACGACCACCGCTGCCGCGACCGGCTGCTCGTGCAGCGGTACGGCGACGGCGAAGCCGATCCCGATGCCGAGGACCGTCCCCAGGACGCGCCTGAAGCTCCGCACCACGGTCTCCCCGCGCGAGGTGGTGGCCACGAACACCCACCAGGTGGCGCCCACGGCCCAGTACCACCGCTGGTCCGACAGCACCTGTCCGACCGCGAGGGCGAATCCGGCGCCCGCCGCCGCCTGCACGGCCTGCCGGGTGGTGATCCGGGCGAGCCCGGCTCCGCCGGCCGGGGCCGGGACCGCCGCCGGTGCCGGCAGCCGTCGCTCGTAGCACCACGCGCCGAACCGGACGGCCGCCGCGGCGGCCACCGAGAGCAGTACGGCTCCGTACAGTTCCGGAATCCGGGCCGGCACGGCGTGCAGGAACTGCGCCATGAAGCAGGTCATGAAGGCGAACACCCCGAGCGAGTGTCCGCGCGGACCCCACCTCCGCGCGTACACCCCGCCCCCGACGGCGGCGAGGAACAGCAGGTCCCGGGCGACGGGCACGGTGTGCAGGGCGCTCGCGAGCACCAGCACCGGCAGTCCGACGACGGGCAGCAGCGCGGTCGTCACGGCCTGCCCGCGCACCGTGGGATCGCTCACCGTGAACAGGGCGAGCAGCGCGGACAGGCCGCCCGCGACCGTGGCCACCAGTGAATGTCCGGTGATCCCGCACAGGGCGACGG
The DNA here is from genome assembly GCF_042728795.1 of Streptomyces sp. NPDC060184. Taxonomy (NCBI): domain Bacteria; kingdom Bacillati; phylum Actinomycetota; class Actinomycetes; order Kitasatosporales; family Streptomycetaceae; genus Streptomyces; species Streptomyces sp. NPDC060184. The sequence continues at coordinate 137,645 of NZ_JBHWYX010000015.1, read as the reverse complement.
CCAGCCCGATACCGAGCACGGCCCTCCCCGCGAACCGCAGCCGCATCCACCCGGGATCCGGCGCCACGAACGCCCTCCTCAGCAAGTCGCCCGCCCTTCCGTCCGTCGTCCATCTGTATGAGCGCATGAGAAAGGCGCTGCGGAGCCCCCGTGGGGTTCCGCAGCGCCATCGCTCCGCACATCTCACCATCGACCCGGCCGACGGTTCAATCGACATCGAAAACGGTGGTCCATTGGCCCAGTTTCTCGCCGTGGAGCTGGGCCAGGGCAGAGCCAACGGATCACTGCCCTGTGACTCTTGTCGCGCGGCGTCCAGACCGGTCGGCGGCCGTCTCGACCGCGCTCAGCGCCGTCGCGGGCGCCGGCTCCGGCGCCCGCCGCACACGGCGTCAGCCGGTGGACGGAGTCCTGGGCGCGGCGGACTCCCGGGTGGCGGCCCAGGAGGCGAGCAGACGCAGGCCCTCCTCGGAGGAGGAGCCCGGTTCGGCCGTGTAGACGGTCATGGTGAGTCCGGGCTCGGCGGCCAGTTCGAGCACTTCGTAGGCGAGGGTGAGTTCGCCGACCACGGGGTGGCGGAACCTCTTGGTACCGGTCCCGTGGCGGCGCACGTCATGGGCGCCCCAGCGGGTGCGGAAGTCCTCGCTGCGGGTGGACAGTTCACCGACGAGGTCGTGCAGGTCCTTGTCGTGGGGGTCGCGGCCGGCCTCGCGGCGCAGGATGGCCACGGCCATGTCGCCGAAGAGCTCCCAGTCCGGGTAGAAGGAGCGCGAGGCCGGGTCGAGGAAGTTGAAGCGGGCCAGGTTTCCCTGGTTCTCCGGGTTGGCGAGGAGCTCGCCGTAGAAGGCGCGGGCGAGCGGGTTGGCGGCGAGGATGTCCGCCCGGCCGTTGCACACGACCGCGGGCCCCGCCGTGATGGCGTCGAGGGTCCACTGCAGGCTCGGGTGCGGACTCCACCGGCGGCCGGCCCGCCGCCGGGGACGCGTCAGCGCGTCGGAGCCGTCGGCGGCCTGAGCGAGGTGGAGCAGGTGGGCGCGTTCGGCGTCGTCCAGGTGCAGGGCCCGGGCGACGGATTCCAGCACGGCCGGGGAGACGCCCGCGAGGTTGCCCCGCTCCAGCTTCGCGTAGTACTCCACGCTCACGTCGGCCAGGGCGGCCACCTCGCTCCTGCGCAGTCCCGGCACCCTCCGCCGCGACCCGCCGGGCAGTCCGGCGCGCTCCGGGGTGATCTTCGCTCGCCGCGAGGTCAGGAACTCGCGGACCTCTTCACGGTTGTCCACACCACGACGATACGGCGTGCCCCCGGGGAGGAGAGGTACGGCCGGTCCCGTTCGGGCGGGCGGGACGCGGTGAGGGGTGTACTGCTGGTACACCCCTCACTGGTGACTCGCTCGCCGCTACGGAAAGGGGTTACCTGGAAGACGTGGCACTTCCCGGCCGGGGCGCGACGGCGCGGCGGCCGGGGCCTGTCCGCGAAGGACGCGGGCGGCGTCGGCGAAGACGCCGCGGAACGCGCCCCGGCCATGCGTACGGGCACCACGGGCCCGTCCCCCAGCACGTTATGTAAGGAACCCCTCATGCGCGGCGCAGTGATTCACGCCCCCGGCGATGTCCGTTTCGAGACCCTTGCCGATCCGAAGATCCTCCACCCCACCGATGCGATCATCCGTACCGCCGTGTCGTGCGTGTGCGGCTCCGACCTGTGGGCGTGGCGCGGTCTGGAGCCGGTCGGCGACCCGCACCCGATGGGCCACGAGTACGTCGGTTTCGTCGAGGAGGTCGGCAGCGAGGTCACCTCGGTCAAGCCGGGCCAGTTCGTCGTCGGCTCCTTCGCGACCTCCGACAACACCTGTGCCAACTGCCGCAACGGCTTCCAGTCGAACTGCCTGCACCGGGAGTTCATGAGCACCTGCCAGGCCGACTACGTCCGCATCCCCAACGCCCAGGGCACCCTGGTCGCCACCGAGGAGATCCCCGACGAGACGTACTGGCCGAGCCTGCTGGCGGTCTCGGACGTCATGGGCACCGGCTGGTGGGCCGCCGAGGCGGCCCAGCTCCGGCCCGGCTCCACCGCCGTGGTCGTCGGTGACGGCGCCGTCGGCCTCTCCGCCGTGATCGCCGCGAAGGAGATGGGGGCCGGGCGCATCATCGCCATGTCCCGCCACGCCTCCCGCCAGAAGCTCGCCCTGGAGTTCGGCGCCACCGACATCGTCACCGAGCGCGGCGACGAGGGCATCGCCCGGATCAAGGACCTCACCGGAGGCATCGGCGCCGACAGCGTGCTGGAGTGCGTCGGCACCGCCGAGGCCATGCGGCAGGCCCTGCACTCCGCCCGCCCCGGCGGCAGCGTCGGCTTCGTCGGTGTCCCGCACGACGTCGCCGTCGACGGCCAGGAGCTCTTCTTCTCCCACGTGGGCCTGCGCGGCGGCCCCGCCCCCGTGCGCCGCTACCTCCCCGACCTCATCGACCGCGTCCTGACCGGCCGCATCGAGCCGGGCAAGGTCTTCGACCTCACCCTCCCCCTCGACCAGGTCGCCGAGGGCTACCGGGCGATGGACGAACGCCGCGCGATCAAGGCGCTCCTCAAGCCCTGACGGGCCCGCGGTCCCGCCCCGGGGCCGTCACACGACCACCGCACCCCGTACCGCCCGCACGTCCGGGCCGCAAGGAAGAGGGAACGATCATGCAGATCACCCGGAGTTCGATCACCACCGCCAAGGGACCCGCCGAATGGTTCACCGGTGACGTCTACATCGACGCCGTCGCGGCGGCGCCCGCGCCGTCCCGGGTCACCGCGAACCTGGTGCACTTCATGCCCGGCGCCCGCACGCACTGGCACAGCCACCCGCTGGGCCAGACCGTCTTCGTCACCGAGGGCGTCGGCCTGTGCCAGCGCCGGGGCGGACCCGTCGAGATCATCCGTCCGGGCGACCGCGTACTGTTCGAGGCGGGCGAGGAGCACTGGCACGGCGCCGCACCCGACCGGCTGATGGTCCACGTGGCGATCAACGAAGGCGACGCCGACCACGCCGTCGTGCACTGGCTGACCCCCGTCACCGACGAGGAGTACACCGCCACCCCGGCAGCCGGCTGACACCCGCCCGGCTCGGCCGCCGCCACCGATGCCGGACAGGGGATCCCGCCGGTCGAGCGCGTGACCCGGGGTGTGCCGGATCCGAACGCGCTCACCGACTGTCCAGGACAGCTCCGACCCCTCGCTCACGGCGGCCTCACCGAGATCGTGTCACCCGTGCCCATCGGATGCAGGTCGCCCCTCGGCGGCCTCCCGTTCCTCCACCGCGGTACGCAGCGCATCAAGGCCCGCCAGACCCCTCAGCGCCGTGTCGACGGGCACACCGAAGTCGATGAGGCACGCGATCTCATCGACGCCGGCCCCGCGCATGCGCTCCACGATGGGCAGCACCTCCGAGACGGCCCCGAACAGGCCGTCCGAGGTGAGGTAGCGCTGGTAGGCACCGTCGACAGCCGCCGCAGCCAGGGGGGATCTGGCCCAGACCCGGGCTCGTTCATCGGTGGTCGGCCGCCTCGTGGTGGCGTCCCTGCCCGCGGATGAACCGGTGGAGCGCAGGTTCAGATCCAATGCGGACATCAAATAGCGCCGCAGCGGCTCACGCACAGAGCGCTCGACCGACGCCCGGTCCTCGCCGAGACAGGTGTGCAGCATCAAGACAACGTGTCCGCGACCGGTGCGCCCCGAGCGGGCGTAGGACCGCCGATAGACCGCGACGTTCTCCGTCAGCTTCTCGACGTTCTGCGTGAGCAGGTTCGTCAGCACTCCGGCACCGGCGTGCCCGGCGGTCTCGAACGTGGCCGGACTTCCACTGCTGGTGAGCCACAGTGGAATCTCCTCCTGCACAGGCGGCGGATAGACGAGGCGCCCCTGCCTCGAATCGAGGGGCCCCTGCCCCGGGTCGAGGGGCCCGCCCTGCCAGAGCCGCCGAAGCGTCTCGACCGCGTCCACCGTGCGCTCCCGGCGGTCGGCGTACGCATCTGGGTCGAAGAGGAAGTCCTGGGGATTCCAGCCGGAGGCGAGAGCCACGCCGGCCCGACCGTGGGACAGGTTGTCCACCATGGCCCACTCCTCGGCGACCCGCACCGGATGGTGCAGGGGCAGCACCACACTGCCTGCTCGCACCTGCACGCGAGAGGTTACGGCTGCCACTGCGGCCGAGGTGACGGACGGGTTCGGAAACAGGCCGCCGAAGCGGTGGAAGTGCCGCTCGGGTGTCCAGACGGCGGCAAGTCCGTGGTCGTCCGCGAACCGGGCGCCCTCCATCAACAGCCGGTACCGATCGCCCTTTGCTTCTCCATTGTCAGCGAAATAGAAGAGGCTGAAGTCCACGTTTCCCTCCAGTCGAACGCTTGACGCCAAGGTTCGGGACGCCGCACACAACACGCATTCAAGTCATCGCCATACGGTGCAATTCGACGCGTTTCTCCCGGTCAACCGCGAACGGCGACATGGTGAACCTGGTCCGACGGGCAGTGCATGACGCCCCTTATGTCCGCCGCGTACGCCTGAAGTCGCGCCCAGTCGGCCGGTTCGATAAATTGGCGCATCAGGGCACTGATATCGGCATTTTTCTTGTCCGCGCCATCGAGGTCCGATGCCACCGATGAGTAGATTTTACGCAGCCACGTATTCACACCCACGCGATAGTCACTGCCTGATCGCGTTTCTGGTGCGGTGGACAGTGAGCCGGGCCGACGGAGGCGGTGGTACACCGGGGCCCTCGTGTACGCGGCCTCACCCAGGAGGTGCGTCACCGCGACAATGAGCTTGTCGTACGAAACTCGAAATCCTCCGTAGTACCCACCGAGCCGACGGAGAAGTTCTGTCCGAAACAATCCATGATGTTGACAGTACTGACGGAGCGTGTCCGGATCCGCCGGGGCGCAGAGATTCTCCGACATGTCCTCCAATCTGGTCGCCCGCTCGGAACCGTCGCCGTAATGACGACCATGCTCGTAATGCACCGACTGCGCGGAGAAGGCGGCGCCGACATCCGTCCTGCGGAGAACATCCAGCAGGACGGATACGCGTTCGGGTCGACTCCAGTCGTCGGCATCCTGTATCAGCATCAGCGGGGAGTCGTTGGCCAGCAGGACTGCGGATACGACGAAGTAGACCCCTTCGTTCGTCGGGAGCTCGATACGCCACACGCGAGGGTCCTCGATGTCCTCGATCAACGACCACGGAGGTTCGCTGTCTCCATCATTCACGATGACCACTCGTAGATTTTGGTGAGATTGCCGAAGAACACTTTCGACGGAATCCCTGAAGTAGGTGGCGCAGCCGAAGTAGGATATCGGCACGAGCACTTCCGGTTCGATCCTGTCGTCTTTCATTACACGTCTCCCAAAATCCTGAAGGTGAAATTCTTCAGATGCTGCACCCACATGGCACAGAGTTCGCCAGGTGGTTTACGTCATTGCAGGTCATCAGCGTTTTCGTGATCTGGCCGTACGGATTTTCCTGTATCCGCCAATGGGTGATTCCCGTATGCTGGGTCCCAAACCTCAGGTCGCGAACCGACTCTGCGGCAAGTCCGAGCATCAAAGAAAACGAAGCTTCCACGGTCTCACCGTGTGCGAGCACAAGGACTCTCTGATCGCGGTGCCTTGTGACAAGATCTTCGAGGATTCGAGTGACGCGGCCGAGGTAGGAGTTCCACGACTCCGCACCGGGCGCATAGGGGAGGTGTGGCTTCTCCTGTGGTTGCGCGCCGAAGACCGTCTCCACCTCCCGCCATGGCAGGCCGTCGGCCTCGCCGGCACGGAGATCGAGCAGTTTCGGCTCGACAATGGCACGCGCTCCCAATGCCGTGGTGACTATGTCGGAGGTCTCCCGCACGCGTCGGCGCGGTGAGGCGTAGACGACTTCGAAGGGCAGCTCCGCGTGTTCCGCGCTCAGTCGTCCCGCCAGCTGTTCGGCCTGCCAGCGACCTCGGTCCGTCAACCCTGTGCAGCCCTTATCCCCACCGACGATTCCGGCCACATTACAATTGGCTTCACCGTGCCGAACGAGGAAAAGGTCCGTACGGACAGCCACTTCTATATCTCCGCATCTTTGAAACTGAAATGTGTCGAACGATGAGCCGACCGCTGACCTATGAGTGGTCGCGCCCCCGTTCCGCTCACAGTTCGAGCCGCGCGCGGATCGTCTCCGGCCAAGCAGGGATCTGGCTGCCGTACCGCTGTTTCAGGGCCAACAGGAGCCTGTCGAGCCCGAAGGCCAAACACGCACTGTGCCCGACCGATCCGTCGGGCCTTGCCAGCCCGAATGCCTCACCGAAGTGGTCCTTGTGATAGTTGACGGAGGCTACGGCCTGGTTGACTCCGTCGTCCACATCCGCGAGCATTTCCCACTTGAGTTGCTCGGACTGCTGCGCAGAAGCCAGATATCTTCCGGCGCTGCCGAAGAAGGGGTCGTTGGCCGCGGCGCGTTCGATGCTCAGACCCAGATCACGCAGCCATGATTCTGCGATGCTCAATGCACGATGGCGCCACATCGCAATGTCGTCCGGGGCACCCCAGCGAACGATCTCGTACATACGGAACGAGCGCAGTCGGCCGGTTTCGGCGGTCGCCTCGCCGCGGTAGCAGGCGGCCTCCACGCTGAGACAGCCGAGTTCTTTTCGCCATTCCTCGGAAATCAGCGGATACAGATGGTGACAGGCCGCCGACGTGAGGACGAGATCAGAGGGGCCAGTTCCTGATCCGGGCAGCGCACCGTGCACCTCACCGAGCAGGTGCGGGAAGGAGCTCGGGTATCCGGCACGCTCCGAGACGCTTCGGGCGATGACGGGAGGAGCGGTGTAGTGATCATCCACTTCATGGGCGAAGAGTCTCGCCAGTGAGGCGCGGAGACCGTCAAGAACGCTCTCGTCCGCCCTGGACGTCATCTCGACACCCGGAGCGCGCAGCCGAGTCCCTGCCGTGCTCGCGCGATCCATCGGCTCCCCATTGGGGGGCTTTCCCACGGGGGACTGCTGCTTCACTACGACTTCGACCGCCTCGGCGATGACCCCGATCGACCTGAAGGTCTCAGGCCTGATCATGTCCTCCGGAATTTCGATCTCGAATCGACTCTCAACCTCCATCAATATCTGCACTATTTGCATGGAACTGACTCCGGCCAGCCGGATATCCGCATCGCGCGCCAAGGACGCAGCCGCGTCGCCGAGAATTCCCGGGTCGGCCAGAATCGAGCGTATCGATTCTTCCATCAACTTTCCACCGTTCACATTCGATCGAGCATCCATGACGGCGAACACATTCATGACCATGGAAATCGGAAAGCATGGCCAAAATACTGCGACCCGCACGTGCGCCCGACTTGACGGTCAGGCACCGCCCCTCACCAAGCCACGGGGAGGTTGCGCACCCCGTACACCAGGTCCTCGTGACGGTAGACCAGATCCTCTTCCGGGACATCGAGATGCAATTCGGGCATTCTGGTGAAGAGCAGCTCCAGTGCCACGACTGCCTCCAAGGTTCCCAGTCCCCCGCCGAGGCAGCGGTGGACTCCGTGCCCGAAGGCAAGGTGCGGGTTCCTGGTACGGTCGATGTCGAACCTTTCAGGTTGATCGAAAACCTCGGGGTCCCAGTTCGCGGAATGCAGGTGCAGCACGATGAACTCACCCTTGCGGATCGTGCGGCCGGCGATCTCGATGTCCTGTTTCGCCACCCGTACCGGGCCGTGCTGAATAACCGTCCAGAACCGAAGCGACTCCTCGACCGCCAGGGGCGCCCACCGCGCGGGATCCTGCCGCATCCGCTGATGGAGCGACGGGTCCCGGAGCACGGCCAGGACGGTCATGGAAGTTACGGCCGCGGTGGCATCCAGACTCGCCGCGAGCAGGAGCGTGGCGGCGCCGATGACGTCGTCCCGGCCGAGTCCGGCAGCACGCGCGTTGGCAAGCAGCCGCGTCAGCAGATCATCGCCCGGCGTAGCTTCCTTGGCATCGATCAGCTCGCCGAGGAAACGCTTCATCTTCTCGCCTGCGACGAGCCGCTTCGCCATCGAGCCGTCGTGAGTGGCCCGCGCGTTGATGCACTGCCGGGCGAAGTCCTCGTAGTCGGTGACCCCGTACAGGTATCCCGACACGTAGCAGGGCAGCAGGTCGGCGAACATTTTGACCAGGTCGGCAGAACGCCCCCCGTCGGCGGTGAGTTGGTCGATCAGCCCTGTGGCAAGCTTCTCGATCGCAGGCCGGCGAGCTGCTACAGCCGCTGCGCCGAACTCCCGGCTGAGCAGGTTGCGTATCCGCTCGTGCTCCGGCGGGTCCATGGACAGAAACACACCAGGACGCTGCTCTCGATAGGCCAGCGGGACCAGTGGGTAATCATCGGCAGTCGCGTCCGAACTCAACCGGTTGTCGCTGAAGAGTGTCCGGACATCAGCGTTCCGTGTGACAAGCCAGGCCCGGCCACCGTAGGCGAGTTCGACCTCAAGGGGGCCACCGTCATGCCCATCAGGACGGTAGGCCCCGGGGGGCGCGAACGGGTTCTCGCGAGCAGCGGGAAACCGCACGGGACAAGTGGCGGCCGACTTGGTCCCGCCCGTTTCACTGGTGGTGTTCATTGCCCTTCCTCCTCAACGCTGTTGACGTCACTGAATCGCTTCTGCGCAGAACTGGGGGTGTCGAGCCCTGCGATGTAGTCCCGCAGGTGGATTCTTGGGATCCAGCCAAGCGCCCGTGCAGATGAGTGGTCGGCCACTCCGCGAACGCGGTTGCCGCGACGCGCCGGGATCATCCGCATCGCGCCACCGAACATGCGCGCGACGTCGATGATCCGGTGCTCTACACCGCAGCCCAGCTGATAGCCATCGCCCGACCCTCGCTCCGCGCAGATCAGGAGGCCGGAGACAATGTCGTCGACGTGGGTGAAGTCACGTGTCTGAGTGCCCGGTTCGACGATGGTCAGAGGAGAGCCCTGGCGCCTCTGCTCCTCGAAGATGCCGATCAGCGTGGCGTACGGCCCCTGGCTGATCTGCCGCGGACCATAGACGTTGTGGAAGTAGGTGATCGCGTAGTCGAGCCCGTACCAGTTCCCGACGTTGCGGATGTACTCCGCGTTCTTCGCCTTCACCCATGCGTAGGGGCTCGCATGTTCGCCGTGTGGTGGCTCAGCGAACCTGGTACTGGATCCCGCGTACACCAGGCGCGCTCGACGATTCAGACAGAAGTCGACCACCGACTTCGTGCCCAGAAGATTGGAGTGCCATACGCGATCGAGCTCCTGGAAGGAGCGCTCGACGCGGGCATACTCTCCGAGGTGGAAAACCGTGGATGGTGAAGGCAGGCTCGCCTCGTTCCACACGCGGTCGAGGTTCGCCGTCTCTCCCTCGATGTAGCGGACCCGTGGATCGGCCACATGGTTCTCCTTGCGGCCGGTGAAGTAGGAGTCGACGGACACGACAAGGGCTTCCCGGTGAAGGCGCAGCAGGCCTTCGACGACATGGCTGCCGATGAACCCGGCGCCACCGGTCACCAGCACCACCTCGCCGGTCACGACGTCCGCCCGGTGGATTTCATCAGCCGCTCGGTGATGTAGGCCTGACGCCGCTTCGACTCGAAGTAGGCATCGGCACGTTGGGGGCGGTGCTGTGGCCCGGACTCCGGATCGCCGCCCCCAGGTACGCAGGCGATGAGGGCGGCTGGGCTCGGCTGGTGGAAGTAGGCGACGGAGAGGCGGTCACGGGCCTGGCGGTCCGTGGACGGCGAGACCACCCGATGCACCGCGCTGCGCCACCGGTTGTCCGTCCAGAGGGCCATCAGATCGCCGACGTTGATCACGAACGCACCGGGGATCACGGGGACTTCTCGCCAGACCTGGTCACGGCCCAGCACCTGGAGTCCTGTTGCGCCCTCGTCCAGGTACAGGATGGTGAGTGTGCCCCAATCCCGATGCGCGATCTTGAGGAATTTGCCGTCGGGGCCGCTCCGCGCATCGGACGAGGGGTAGAAGTTGACGGTCAGGCTCGACATGTCAGGCTTGAAATGTGGTGCGAACCAGTCCTCGGGGAGATCGAGGGCCATCGCGAACAACCGCATGATGGCGTCGGCAAGTTCCCGGGTCGCTGCCATGTAGGACCGGTACGACTCGGCGAAGCCGCTGATCCGCGGCCACTTGTTGGGCAACCCGAGAGAAGGCCGGACATCGTCGGGCAGCTGGGCGAAGGCTCCGGGTTCGCCCAGGCTGTTCACGGTGAACGCCTCCAGCGGCTCGATGTTTCCCGCGACCAGTCCACGCAACAGCGGGTCCGCGGGGTCGGCGGCCAGTTCGGGATCGTTCCGCTCGGGACCGCCGAACAGTTCCGCGGTCGCGGCGCGCACCCCGTGTACAAGGCCTTCGGCGATGCCGTGACCGACAAGAAGAAAGAATCCGCCGTCCTCGCAGGCCCGACGGATCTGCGAAACCGCACGAGCTCGGCCGTCGGCCGTGCGGGCGTCGGCGAGATCCACGACCGGGAGCCAATCGTCGGCCATGGGGCCTGCCCCGGCGCCGCCTTCGGCGCCGGCCTCTGCACTGGTAGCCATGGACATCCCCCTCAAGGAGTGGTCATCATGCGGACGTCTGGTCGTCTTCTGTCGGCCATTGAGCGTCGGCCAGCTCGGCAGGGAGGCCGCTGCGGCCGATGATCAGGGTGCGCACACCCGCGGCTCCGCCCTGCGACCGGTCCCATTCGCTGTCGCCGACGAAGAGTGCTTTCGACGGCTCCGTGTCGAGGCGCCGCAAGGTGAGCAGCAACGCGTCCGGCATCGGCTTCGGCGCCGCGTCCTGCCGCGCCACCGTCAGCCTGACATCGAGGCTGGCTGCGTCCAGCAGGGACTGTGCGTCCTCACGCGACCGTCCGGTGCACACCCCCACCGCAATCCTGTGACTTCGCAGTCCCTCAAGAACGGCGGTCACACCGGCTACGGGCTGGGGAGAAGCCGTCGCGAGTTCCCGCGAGAGGAGCGCCCGGTAGACGCCCAGCGCCTCCGGGGCTCGATCGGCTCCAACCAGGCGACCGAGCGTGCCAAGATCCGTCGGCTGCTGAGAGCGGAAGAGCTGTAGCGTGCCGACCGGGCTCCCGGTCAACTCGTGCACTGCCCCGCTGAGACAGCGGGCGTGGATCGACCAGGTGTCCAGCAACGTGCCGTCGAGGTCGAAGACAACCGCACGAGGTGGAGAGGTCTTCGTGTCCGACATCTTCCTCACGTGTCCCCCTCTTGTAGGGCCAGGCCCACGTCACGAGCCCGTGGTGTGCTCCGTGCGAGCTCCAGCGTGGTGTTGATCAGACCCAGAACCATGGCGGCGCCACTGCCCATGCCGAGGCGCATGCCGAGATCGAGCAGAGGCTCCAGGCCGATCGCTTCGAGCACGGGCTGATGCCCTGGTTCGGCCGAGCGGTGGGCCGCCACCAGGTAGGCAGACGCCTGCGGGCACAGCCGAACCGCGAGCAGCGCGGCGACGCCGGTTATGAAGCCGTCCAGTACGACGACGCGGCGTGCGGCGGCGGCGGCGAGGATGACCCCTACGTTGCCGGCGATCTCGAACCCGCCCAGTGCGGCGATCAGAGCCATGGGATCGTCACGGGAGATCCGAGCTGTCCGGTGCAGCGCCTGTGCGACGAGACCGTGCTTGCGTGCAACCCCTGATGCGTCGACTCCCGACCCGGCGCCGACGACGGCATCGGGCGGCAGGTCCAGCAATACCGCGGCCAGCGCGGCGGCGGCTGTCGTGTTGCCGATGCCGATTTCCCCGACTGCGACAAGGGGCTCGTCGCCGAGCCGGCTCTGTGCGTACCGCGCTCCGCCGAGCACCGCACGCTCGGCGAGCGCGGCGCTCATGGCATCCTCCACGCTGATGTCCCCGGTTCCGGGACCCATTCGGTACTCCGGGTCGCCGACCGGCTGCGTCAGCCCGAAGTCCGCGCAGGCGAACTGGGCCGACACGCGATCGGCGAGAATGTTCACCGGTGCCCGTCCCGAGAGCGCGAGCGCCAGTACCCGTCCGCCGGCGTGCTGGGGGAAGGCGGAAGCCGAGTGCCGCGCGAGTCCGTGATCCGCAGCCAGGACGCTGATGACGGCGGGCAGCGGCCCGGGGGCGGGATCGCCGCGTATCGCGCTGATCCGAGGCACCAGTTCGTCCAGCCGGCCCAGCGCTCCCGGCGGCCGTGCCAAGGTGCGCAGTCGCACGGCCGCGAAGCGGGCCGCACTTCGGTCCGGCGGCCCGATCCGGTCGCACAGTTCCGCCATCGACGAAGGCTCCTGACTCACGCCCGCGTCTCCTTATAGGCAACCAGCCCGCTGCCAAGGACCAGGACGTCCATATCGGTCTTGAGGAAGCAGCGCACCGCGTCCTCCGGCGTCTCGACGATCGGCTCCTCGTTGTCGTTGAAGGAGGTGTTGAGCAGCACGGGGACACCGGTGACGGAGTCGAAGGCGTTCAGCAGAGCACGCAGTTGCGGATTGAGCGCCCCGAGTACCGTCTGCAGTCGGGCCGATCCGTCGGCATGAGTGACCGACGGGATCACCGTTCGCATCTCGGGCCGCACCTCGGGCACCATCAGCATGTACGGTGCCGGAACCGATGTCGTGAAGTACTCGCTCTGGCGTTCTTCGAGCACAATCGGTGCGAACGGGCGAAAGTGCTCGCGGTGTTTGACCTTGGCGTTGATCCGATCCTTCATTCCGGGATCCCGCGGGTCGGCAAGAATGCTGCGATTTCCCAGGGCCCGCGGGCCTATCTCGGAGCGCCCCTGGTACCAGCCGACGACCGCTCCGGCGGCGAGTTCACCGGCCACGTGGGCATACAGGTCGTCCGGCCGGAGCACCCTCAACAGGCCACTCTCCGCCGCGAGCGCGGCTTCGAGCCGCTCCTGGCCGTACTCACGGCCGAGGTAGGGGGAGAACGGTTCCGGGGAGGGCCTCCACTCGTGCGAGCCGAGAGCGTAGTAGCCGAACAGGGCCGACCCGAGCCCGGTCCCGCCGTCACCGGCGGCGGGGACCACGTGAATACGTTCGAAACCCGTCGCTTCCAGGAGCTTGTAGTTGGCCACGCTGTTGAGCGCTACGCCGCCTGCCAGGCACAGATCAGTCAGCCCGGTTCGTCGGTGCAGCGCGCGCGCGAATGAGATCACGACCCGTTCGGTGTGCTGTTGGACGGCGTAGGCGAAGTCCGCACGACGCGCGTAGTGTTCGTCCGGATGGTCGGCCTTGGCGAGTTCGGCGTCGATGAAGGCGCGCATGGCGATCTGCTGCGCTGTGGATTGGCGGAACTCCCCTTCGGAAAGCCGGTAGTAGGCGCCAAGTTCTTCGACATAGCGCGGTGAGCCGTAAGCGGCCAGCCCCATGGTCTTGCCGGGCGCGCCCATTCCTCCTGTGGTGAAGAGTCCGATTGCCTTGGACACGGCCTCGTACATCCACCCCACCGAGTCCTCGTAGGGATCCTCGGACCGACGGTCGGTCACCGTCACCCTGCCGTGTTGCGCGCGCACCACTTCAAGCCCACGGGGATTCGCCTGATAGCAGGTGATGGTCTCGCCGTAGAGCTCACCGCCCTCGACCACCGTCGAGCCCCGGCCGTCCATCACCATCACGGCAGCGTGTTCGAAGGGCGAGGTGTAGAAGGCGCTCGCCGCGTGGGCGAGGTGGTGGCCCATCCAGCGCACGCGGTCCCGCACACGCAGCGTGTAGACGGGATTGACGAAGTCGTTGGCGACGACCAGGTCCACCTCGTCCATGGATGTGCCGGCCTCGGAGAGCACATAGTCGGCCGCGAGGCAGCGTTGGAGACGGGGCCCGAGACCGAAGGCGATCTTCACTCTCGTCAGCCGCTCCTCCTCGATGGCCGAGACGACCTTGCCGTTTTCCACAAGAGCAGCACAGAAATCGTGATGCGATCCGCCAAGTCCCAAGACGCGCAACGGTCCTCCATGTCTCGCGTTGTCAGCCAACGCCGTCACTTGCCGGTCAGCCTGGCCACTACCGGCGCGAATGCCTCCGCCTGCGCCGCCGGCAACACCCAGTAGGAGATGCCAAAACGCTCGCGGCGCTCTTCCAGCCGTTCGCAGACCTCTGCGACGTCCCCGACCAGCGCCAGGGGAGAGTCCAACGCTTCAGCTGCCGGCAGGCCGAACATGCGGGAGAGGACGCGATCGGCATAACGCTCGGGCGACTTGGTGAGAGAGGCCGCGAAGATAAGGCACTGAAGCTCCGGCTGTTCGGCGCGGTCCGCCGCGGCCTCGCGCACCCAACGCACCCGCTGATCGAACTCGACAGCTCGTGCAGACGGTCCGAACCTGCTGTCCTTGGCGCCCGACACGAGGCGGGCCGAGAGCGAGACGATGTCGGCATGCAGGGCCGCCGCGCGCAGGACGCGCGGACCACCGCCGCCCATGGTCCACCGCGCAGGACGGGGACGCGGCTCGCCAACGGCGTCAATCACCTGATGGAAACGTCCGGTGAAAGATGCTCCCCCTTCGTCCCACAGCCGACGCAGCAGAGTCACAGCCTCGACAGCACGATCTATCCGCGCCGAGGCTGACTCGACTTCGATCCCCGCACGTGTGAAGTCGGAGGCCAGCCACCCTGCCCCCACGCCGATCTCCAGACGGCCCGGAGCGATCAGGTCGAGCGTGGCGAGTTCCTTGTACAGCACGGACGGCCTTCGCAGGCCGGCTCCGAGCATGAGCGGGCCGAGAGCCAGGGTCCGGGTCGTCCGCGCGGCAAGTGCCAGGGAGACAAGTGGGCCCCACTCCCGATTCATGTGGTCGGGTACGAGCAGCGAGCTGTAGCCCGCCTCCTCGCAGCGGGCGGACAGTGACTCCCAGTCAGCGACGTTCTGAGCACCTCCGGCAAGCACCCCGAACCGGAACGGCCGCACGTCGAGGCCCTCGCTCATCGGGATTCCCCACTGCCGATCACAAGATTCCCAGCGTCCGTTGGGACGTCGTCCACCGCCTGAATCGACATATCAGTTCCTTTGAGCAGCGATGAGTACGCCTGGGGCCTGCGGAACGCCGCACCCCAGATCGAACGCGCGCGGTAGGCGCGCAATGCCTGGAGATCCAGGTCTGCGACCACGAGCTGTTCCCTGTCGTCGGCCAGCACGATCGTGTGGTCACGAGGCCGCCCTCGGTCCATGGCGCGCCCGTCGAACAGACAGGACCGGCCGTTCATGCTCGGGCGGGGATAGTTGGCCACGGCCACGGCTGCCGCGTTCTCGAAGGCCCGCGTCCTAATCTGCCCGATGCGGTCGTCGCACAGCAGGGAGGCGTTCGGGCACACGAGGAGCTCGGCGTCGTCCAGTGCGAGCGCCCGGCAGGATTCTGGTTGCTCGCGGTCGAAGCAGATGATCACGCCCATCCGTACCGGTCCCGCGGCCGTTTGCACCGTTGCCGCGGCGAAACGATCCCCGGGGACGAAGGCCCGTTCCCAGAGGAAGTCGCACACGTGGACCTTGCGGTACACGTGGGCCACGCGGCCCGAGGAGTCGATGAGGGCGGCGGCGTCGGAGATCCCGTCCGGACCCGCTTCCATGAACGTCGTCACGATGGCGAGTCGGTGCTGCCGGGCGGCTTCCCGGAACGAACCGATCCAGTCGCCCGTGACTGTCGTCGCCAGTTCGCTCCATTGGCGTGCGCCGGCCTCGTCCTCCGGGCACGGCGCGTATGCCGTCTGCCACAACTCCGGAAAAACCAGGAGGTCGGCCCCAAGCTGCTCGGCCTCGGCGCACACGGCGAGACCACGCCTCAGGTTCTCACCAGGATCGCCCGTCAGGGCTCGGCGTTGGACCAGAACGATGCGCATCAGCCGTGCCCTCCCGCGCTCCCCCGCACCGATGCGATCGCTGGCACCACGGGCCCGGCGGGGCTGATCACAACCCGGGTCCGTTCCCGGGCGGAGATCATCGCGGCCTCGATCATCGCCACGGTTCCCAGGTTGTTGGCGGCATCACCCCAGTGGGCCGAGCTGTCGGTCAGGGCATCGACGAAATGATCCAGAGGGACCGAGACCTGCCGTATCGGATCACGGTCGAATCCGGCGTCATCGGGCTCGGCGACAACGGCGACGGGGCCGTCACTGCTCAAGTCGGCGCCGGCATCCAAGCTGTGCGGCATTGACGCCGCCCCTGCACGCGCCAGCCGTACCCGCCCGGCCCCGTTCCAGGTCGCGGTTCCGCCGGGGCCGGTCGCCCGCCAGCTGCCGCTCCATGCCGTGGGCATGGCAGGAGCACACCAGGAACCCCTGTAATGGAAGCGCGAGTGGTCGGCCATTTCGAACAGGGCTACTGCCTCGGCCGGACCTCGGTAGCCCGTGCCCGGGCGTCGTACAGAATCGCAGTAGACGGCCTCCGGCTCACTGCCGCTCAGGAGCCGAGCGGCGTCGAAGGCGTGCACGGCCATGTCGAGCAACAGGGGCTGGTCGAGTTCGGCGCGAAATCCTTCCGCCGGGTAGCCACGGCTGAAGCGGGCCTCCAGCGTGTGCAGACCGCCCAGTTCGGCCATCGCGGCCTTGAACGCCGCGATCCCGGGTTGATGACTGCGGGATTGGCTGACCATCAAGACTCTGCCCTGTCGGCCGGCCTGACCCGTCAGCATCACTGCTCCGGCCAGGTCCGTGGCAAAAGGCTTCTCCGTGAGCACCGACAGCCCGGCGGCGAGCGCTTGAGCGATCACCGCATGGTGGACATCCGGTGGCGTGGCGTTCACGATGGCGTCCGCCGCGGGGTTCGGCAGCTCGCCCAACGAGGCCGCGGTCGGTACGCGGGGAAGCCGGAGTCGCAGGGCCAGGCCCTTCGCCCGACGAGTGTCGGCGTCCACGATGCCCGCGAGCTCGCACTGCTGATGTCGGGCCAGAGCGTGTGCCCACGCTTGCCCCATGGCACCGGCGCCGACGAGCACGACACGTATGGGACGTCCCAGGACACGGTGCGGCGGCACTGCCGAGCCGGTCATCCGAGGTCCGCCGGCGAGCACCGAGTGGTCAGCGACAGGACGGCGCAGGCCCCACGATGCGTGACCAGCCACACATCACGCTCCGCGACGCGCACCGTGCAACCGCCGATCGACCTGTACGGGGGCCAGTCAGCCGGGTTCAGCAGCGACCAATCGGTGAGGAGATGGAGCAGATGCGGATCGAGTGCGGTCCAGCTGTCCCCGTCGCGCACTTCCATCCAGGTATGGGTCATCGAGTACGGGAGGGCCAGGAAAATGCCGTTGCTGTAGCGCGCGTCCAAACCTCTGGCCCCGGCCTCGCGGGTCAGGAAGGCCGCGGCCAGGGCGCAGTCCGCGAGGCCGGTTTCTTCCAGGAAGCCGAGGTCAGCGCGTAGCGCCTCGGGCAGCAAGTGGTAGTGCAGAGGTCGCACCAGTTCGGCGAGCTCTCGCGCGTGCGGCGGTGCAGCGGACTCGGGCCGCGGCATGCGCCGGCGCAGTGTGCCTGAGCGCACCTCGTCGCGCGGTTCGTAACCTTCGAGCGAGCGCAGGGCATCACTGAGTTCGTAGGCGCAGCCGCCTGGGTGCCCGGGGGCGGGGCAGTGCGCTTCGACCTCCACCTCGAAGAAGCTCGACCCGGTGCCGGCCGTCACGCTCAACGAGTTGGCCCAGCCGCGCATGGCCATGGCCCGGGCATTGGGAAGGCGCAGGGCCAGGGCGACGTTGGCAAGGTCGATCCTGTCGTAGCGATGGGCGCCGTCCACGTGCTGCGACGGCAGGCCGAGGTCACCCAATTGGTTGAGAAGTGCCGGAGAGATGCCGTGTTCGCGGGCAGCGCGCCGTGCGTCCTGAACAAATTCGCGATGACGGCCGGGAACCCGGTGCAGACGATCGACAGCCTCTGCAACATGACCGCCAGTCATGCCCATAGCCGGGATATCAAGAGACATTGGCTGTTTGCTGGAGCGCATCTCAGGCAAGCTACGCATCGGGCGCAAGGTTGACCCTCTCGACGTAGTCCGTTATTCGCAAGAAGGTGGCGAAATCAGCGGGGCCACGGATTTCAACCGCCACCCAATTCGCACCTGCCACCCTACGGGACAAGGACTCTTTGCCTATTCGGCGAGTCTCCAAAACCCTAATCACGCCCACTCAGCCCCGTCAATACCATCTGCGCAACTGAAATTGAAAGTGCCACCTACAAGCCCAAGCGCGCCAATATCACCCACGATCGACATACGGACCGAATTTGCAAGCGATATCCCAAATCGCACAAAGAGTCACACTCGTCACGACGCGAGCGGCTCCGAACGCGCCGATCTGCCGCCAACAAGGCGCATATTGAATGTTTTGACCGATTCCGGGCGAGTGGCCGGCGAGGCAACGAGGGACGACCCCGCACCCTTGACAGTCCTCAGGTCGGCCTATAGTTTCATCACGAAACCGCTTTCTATCGATGTAGATCTACGCTTGGCGTCCCCGTACCCGAGCAGGCAGAAAGAGCCCGCGCCGAGTCCGACGAAAATTCGGCGGCCATAGGGACGAAGTACTGCCATTTCTACAGAGCCTGGAATTCCGGAGGCACACGACTCCGGGCAACCGAGATGCTCGATCAGGGGGTGATGATGGATACCAGTCTCATCTATTTCGCGAATCGCGTGGTAGGCGACGCCGAGGCAGAGTACGCTACGCTCGAAAAAGTCGCTCAATTTGCTGACGCGAATGACTTCTCGGCCATCTGGCTACCCGAGCGACATTTCCATCCATTTGGCGGAGCGTATCCGAATCCCGCGGTCATGGCAGGGGTTCTGGCCCGCTGTACGGGGCGTGTGCGTTTGCGTGCCGGCAGCGTCGTGGCTCCCCTCCACGATCCACTGGAGATCGTGGAGAACTGGGCGATGGTGGACAACCTGTCCAGCGGCCGGGTCGATCTGGCCCTCGCCTCCGGCTGGGTCGCCAATGACTTCGTACTCGCTCCGGGGCGATACGCCGAACGGCGTGAGCTGACCTTCGACGCGGTCGACGTGGTGCGCGGCGTCTGGGCGGGAAAGGAAATCGAGCGGGTCAACGGTGAGGGTGCGAGGACCGCCGTGCGTACCTACCCGCGACCGGTCCAGCCGGAGCTCAACGTGTGGGTCACGGCGGCCGGACACTCGACGACGTTCGAGCGGGCCGGCGCCGCCGGCCTCAATGTGCTGTCCGCGCTGCTGTTCCAGAACGTCACGACGCTGAAGGAGAACATCCGCACATATCGCACGGCCCGCGAAGAAGCCGGATACGACCCGCAGGGCGGCACCGTGACTGTCATGGCCCACACCCTCGTGGGAGCCGACGACCAGAGAGTGCGCGAGGTGATACGCGAGCCGTTCGAGGACTACCTGCGCTCCTCCTTCGAGCTCTGGCGACAGCAGTGGCCCGAGACGGCAGCCGCCGACGAGGACGCTGTCATCGCCATGGCGTTCGAGAGGTACTTCCGCACCGCGTCCTTGTTCGGCTCCGTCGACAAGTGCACAGCGTTCGCGCGAAGGCTTGCCGACTGCGGTGTGGACGAGATCGCCTGCCTGGTTGACTTCGGCGTGGACTCCGTGCAATTGCTCGAAGGGCTGCCGCACCTCAAGAAAGTGGCCGACGCGGTGCGAGACCGCCGGAACGGGGATCTCACATGAACCACGCGCAACAAGAAGTTGCTGAGCCGGTTCGCCGTCTGGTCTTCGCCGTCGACGAGTCGTACTGCCTGCCTTTGACCGTGGCATGGCTGTCCCTGCGCAGGACGAACCCCGAGCTGGCCGATCGGCTGCGCATCGATGTGCTGTATGAGGAGCTGTCCGACACGGCGGCAGACCGTCTGCGGCGCCACGCGGATCTGCTGCGGCTCCAGGTCACACTCCGTCCGGTGAGTCTTGAGCCCATCCGGTATCCGACCGGGTTCGGCGGGGCCAACGCGAACTATCTGCGTCTGGTGATTCCCGAGATCTACAGAGACTGCGACAAATTGCTGTATCTCGACTCCGATCTCGTCATCC
Source organism: Streptomyces sp. NPDC060184 (assembly GCF_042728795.1). NCBI lineage: Bacteria > Bacillati > Actinomycetota > Actinomycetes > Kitasatosporales > Streptomycetaceae > Streptomyces > Streptomyces sp. NPDC060184. The sequence continues at coordinate 117,674 of NZ_JBHWYX010000015.1, read as the reverse complement.
GGGGTGACCTGGAAGGACTGCTGGGCACCGATCTCGGTGGCGCCCCCATCGGTGCGGTACGCGACCCCTTGAACCCGCTCGTCGGTCGAGGAAGAGCTCTGCCTGGCTGGTCGAAGCTGGGCATCCCGGCCGAGCGGGAATATTTCAACTCGGGCGTCCTGATGATCGATCCCCTCGCCTGCCGCTCAGAGCGCCTCTTCGAGCGGGCTCTCGCCTTCATCGCCTCTCACCCCGAGCACATTCGGCTCTGGGATCAGGACGCGCTCAACTGGGCCGCAGAGGATCGCTGGCACCGGCTGAATCCCCGGTGGAACGTCTTCCCGGTCTCGGCTCTGTTGCGCACTCCATGGGTCCGGTACACGACAGAGGACGTGACGCCCCTCGACGCACTCGACCGGCTCGAAGAAGAAGCAGCTGTGCTGCATTTCGCCAGTCCGGCCAAGCCCTGGAAGGGGCTGCTGCCCGAGTGTCCGTCGGCGGTGCTCTACGAGAAGCTCCTGGACGCCGTCCGCAAGGCCGACCACCAACTCGCGGCAGATCTCCGCTGACGCCGCCGAGCGCCTGTTCACCACGCGCTCGCAGAGCCCCATCCGACAAGAGAGGTAGATGCCACATGGCCGACCGCCAGGCTGTCCTGGAAACCGTCTTCGTGCGTCTGCGTGAAGTCATCCCCGCGCTGCGGGATGGCGATCCGGACGCGGAGAAGGACCTGCGCGAGTACCCCGAGTTCGACTCGCTGGGAGTTCTCGAAGTGCTGGTCTGGCTCGAGGAGGAGTTCTCGCTGACCATCCCGGACGAGGAACTCGTCGTGGACCGGTTCTGCACTCCGGGAAAGATCGCGGACTACGTCGTGGAGCACAGCTGACCATCCCGAGTGATGGCGGGGTCCGCGCTCGGCAGGCCCCGCCATCGACACCGCTCAGGAGTATCCATGCATTCCCAGGGAATCTTCGCGGCGGTGGCCGCCTCGTCCCCGACCGCCGCACTGATCACCGCTGACCGCACATGGACGCGCGACGAACTGCTTGCTGCTGCGGAGGACCTGTCCGAACGGCTCGGCCTCCACGCCCCTGGAGGCGTCGTCTTCGCCGAACTCGTTGATGCGGCGGCCACAGCGGTGGTGACGTTTGCCGCAGACCGCGCGGGGCTTTTCGTCGTCCACCGGGATCCGGGCGCGACCGCGGATTCACCGCGATCGGGGCCGGTCGTACGCGACAGCCCTCTGTCTTCGGGGCCCGGCCAGGTCACGTGGACGGCACCGTCCGGGGACGTCACCCTGGCGATCAGTACCACCTCGACGGACGGGTCGACGCCACACGACGACCTGTTGTCCGGCGGTGCACAAATCTTCCTCACCTCGGGTTCGACAGCCGCGCCGTCCGCGGTTGTTCGCCGGGCAGCCGCAGTGCTCGCAGACGCGCGCCGCGTCGCTCGAGCCCTTGACTACGCACCGGATGCACCAGTGGTCTGCGCGGCTCCACTCTTCCATGCGTACGGCTTCAACTACGGCCTGGTCGCTCCGCTCCTGGCCGGGGCGCCGGTCAGGGTGCTACCCGGGCGCAGCCTGCCATCACAGTGTGCTGCCGCCGCGCGCGAGCTCGGCGCCCGGACCCTGATCGCGTTGCCGGCACATTACCGCCTGCTGGCTACCGGCTCCGGCCAGGGGCATGCGGCCCGGGGACTCGACCGGCTGGGCGCCGCCGTCTCCGCGGGCGCCCCGCTGCCGCAGGCGCTGCTGGACCGGTCCGAGGACGGACTGGGCTTCCCGCTCTACAACTGCTACGGCTCCTCGGAGGCCGGGGCCGTGACCCTGACCCGGGTCGCCGCCGGACAGGAGCCGGGCGACATCGGCGAGCCCTTGCCGGGCATAAAGGCCCGTATCGAGGACGGAGAGCTCTGGATCCACACCTCTTCCCTTGCGCTCGGGCGTGCGGAGCCGAACACCCTCGCCGGCTTCGCTCCGCTGGCCGGACCCGACGGCTGGTACCGGACGGGTGACCTCGCTCGGCGCGACCCCACCGCCTCGGGGCGGCTGCGGCTCCTGGGGCGAGCCGCCACGGTGATCAACGTGGCCGGGGAGAAAGTCGCTCCGGCCGAGGTCGAGGAGATGATCGCGCGGTGCGAAGGCGTCCTCGACGTACAGGTGTCCGCAGCGTCTGATCCGGTCAGAGGCCAGGTGCCCACAGCCCGGGTCGTGCTCAGGCCGAGCGTTACGGAACGGCAGCTCGTCGCATGGTGCAGGGCGCGACTGGCACCCCAGCAGATGCCCCGCCGATTCGAGATCGTCGAATGGATCGCCCGTTCGGCGACCGGAAAGCCCCTGGCGGAGCCCGGGCCTCAGGAGTCACTGTGAAGCCTGCCGACGACAATCCCGCATCAGTATGTGCCTTCGACCAGCTCGGCGTGGTCGGCCGCATGCTGTTGACCACTGACGGCACGGTGACCACCATGCTCGAAGAGCTCGCGGGTGAACGCGTGAACGCTGTCGCCATGAACCATCGCGGGGCAGCACCGCGACACGTGCTCGACGCCTTGATGGGAGACGGTGCGTGCGGCGCCGTGCTGACCCGGTCCACCCAGCTCGTCAGCGCCACGACCGGAACCGTCCTCGTGTACGCCCGTGCCGTCCTCGCACCGGGTGCCCTGCCCGCCGTGGACCGTGATCTCTACGCCACCAGCGAGCCGATCGGCAGGCTTCTGCGACGCCATCGGGTGGAGACCTTCCGCGAACTGCGCACTGGGCGCCCGCTGTTCGACGGGGAGATTCCGGACCCACTGGACGAATGCGCGAGCGCCGCACCGGAACACGAAGAGCCCAGGCACGTCACCGGAGCCGTCCGCACGTATCGGATCCACGCCGGCGGTCGCCCGGCCATCTTCGTGGGAGAGGTGTTCACCGCGGCGTGTCTCGGTCTTGGCCACGCGCCGGAAGACGCGCTCACCAGGTGATCGCGATGCCTTCCGGTGACAGTGTCCGTCAACCGCAATCCCCCGATCTCTCCAGGCAGGATTCGAGTCAAATGATTCTGTACCGAACCGGATGCCCCCGGTGATCACTCAGATACGCCACCGTCCCGAAGTGGCCTTCTTCGCCTTTCTCACCCGGGTGAAACCCGCTCTGGGGGCCTCTTGGTGGGCGCTGGTCGTGGCGCGGGGAGTTCTGCCCGCCGTGTTCACCGTTCTCACCGGCGTGCTGGTCGGAGCGGTGCAGGATGGACGGTCACTCGTGGTGCCCCTGCTCTCGGCGGGGTCGACGTTCGTGGTGATCCAAATGCTGGCTCCCGTTCACGCACAGGTATGCAGCAACTTGGGTGACCGTCTCTCGGACCGCCTGCACTCGGTGCTGGCTCGCGCCTCGACCAGCCCTCCTGGCCTTGCCCACCTCGAATCACGAGAACTGACCGATCGTCTCGCCTTGGCCAAGGACTTCGACCTCGGAATCTCCGGCCCGCCCATGACGATCGCCATCGGCCTGATATCAGGAGGGGTGGTGGAGGCAGCAGCCGGACTGACGCAGTCCGCCATTCTCCTCGGCTACACCTGGTGGGCAGCCCCGTTGATCGCGGGTGCTTGGCTTTCCACGCACTGGCTGTTGCGCGAGAGCAGTTCCTGGGACCGGGACCAGCCCGAGGTGCTCGCCGCGCAACGCGGCGCCGATTACGCCTATCGCCTTGCCGTGGACGCACCGGCGGCCAAGGAACTGCGGATCTTCGGGCTGAGCGAGTGGACCGTGGCGCGGTTTGCTGCTGAGCGGCGCAAACTGGTCGAACTGCGCTGGCAGGCAACTCGGTTGCGCCGTCGGCCCCTTCGGTGGGCGGTGCTCGTCCTGCTCGTCGCCAACGGCCTGCTGTTCTGGTCGCTGGCCACGCACGCGTCCTCCGGTGGTCTGTCGGTCGGTGAGGCGGCCATGTTCGCGCAGGCCGCGCTCGGAGCCTCGGCGGTGGCCTTCGGCGGGATCAACTGGGCTCTGCCGCCCACCGCCGAATCTGTCGCCATTGCTCTGTCTCTGGATGACTCGATGCGGAAGGTTGGCGAACTGCCCTCGGGCGCAGTGCCGGCTGACGGCCTTCCCGCGCGCCGTATCAGGTTCCGTGACGTCAGTTTCCGGTATCCCGAGGGTCACCAGCAGGTGCTCGACGGGATCGACCTGACCATCGAGTCCGGCACCTCGCTCGCCATCGTCGGTGTGAACGGAGCGGGAAAGACGACCCTGGCGAAGCTCCTGTGTCGCCTCTACGACCCCACCGGCGGGACGATCGAAGTGGACGGCATCGACCTGCGGGAGTTCGACCTGGGGTCCTGGCGTCACCGCGTCACAGCGGTCTTCCAGGAGTTTCTGCGCTATCACTTGCCGCTGCGTGACAACGTCGCGCCGAACGGCGCACCCGACCACGTCATCGAAGCGGCGCTGCACGATGCCGGAGCGGCAGGCCTCGCCTCGCTCGACACCGTTCTCTCAAGTGCCTACGAGGGCGGCACCGATCTGTCCGGTGGGCAGTGGCAGCGCGTGGCCATCGCCCGTGCCGTGGCGGCAGTCCGGACCGGCGCCGGGCTAGTCATTCTCGACGAGCCCACCGCGCAACTGGACGTCCGGGGAGAGGCCGCGGCCTTCCAAAGGATTCTGGAGTCGACTCGTGGGGTGACGACCATCCTGATCTCGCACCGGTTCTCCACCGTCCGTCACGCAGATCGGATCTGTGTGCTCGAACACGGCCGGATCGTCGAGCTCGGAACGCATACGGAGCTCATGGCCGCCGGTGACCGCTACCACGAGCTCTACACACTGCAGGCTTCGCGGTTCTCCGAGGAACCGGACGACGCCGATCCGGACGAGCCCGTCCCGGCGGCACCTCCCGCCGCCCACAGCGCGGGCGCACGCGATGCTGAGGGGGACGTGGCATGAACGGCGAGCAGCTCATGCCGCTGCCCGGCAGCCTGACCTCACTGCAGCGTTCTCTGCGGATGGGCTGGCGCACCAGTCCCGGCCTCATCCTCGTCGCCTTCCTCACGACGCTCGCCGGCGCGATACCGGACGCGTTGTTCGCGTGGGGCCTTGCCGAGTTCGCCGGAGCGGTGATCGACGGCAACCACGGCAAGATCGCCTTCGATTCGGCGTTGCTCGCGGCGATGGCGGCCTGCAACTGGGTTCTTCGGACGGTCGGCAGCCGGATCAACCGGCGTTTCGCCGACCGGGCATCGGTCGACATCGAGTCGCACATAGCCGAGCTGCAGGCGAGCGTTTCGACAATCGAGCACCATGAGCGGCCGGACCAGCTCGACCGGATATCCGTGCTGAGAGAGCACGCTCCGGCCCTGAGCGACTTGTATCAACAGCTGTTCAATCTGCTCGGGGCAATCGTCCGGCTGGTCGTCACGCTCGGGCTGCTGCTCTCGGTGAACGCGTTCCTCGTCGTGCTCGGGCTGTTCGCCGTTCCGGCGGTGCTGGTCTCGGGTCGGCGTGCCACCGCGGAGAAGCGTGTGGAGGAAGCCGGGACGCCTCATGTCCGACTGGCCAGGCACCTGTTCCTGCTGGCCACGTCGGCGGTCAGCGGGAAGGAACTGCGCGTCGCGGAAACCGGCGTACGTGTGGGCGACCTGCGGCACGAGGCCTGGTGGCGGTATTACCGCCCGCTGGCTCGGGCGCGCTGGATCAGCGCGCTGTGGCAGGCCGCCGCCCAGGCATGCTTCGGCGCTGCCTTCGTCGGGGCCGTGGCCTACGTGGCGACGCACGGCAACAATCGAGCGGGGGCCGTACTTCTCGTCCTCACAGCAAGCAGTCGGCTGTCCGCCTATCTGGGGCAGACCATCGGCCAGATGCACTTCTTCCGCACGATCTGGCTCGACTGCTCGCGCAAGTTGGCCTGGCTTGAGGACTACGCCGAGGCACGCACCACGGACGTGAACGGGCCTGCACCTCTGCGTCTGCACGAGGGCATTCGTCTCGACGCGCTGAGTTTCCGCTACCCCGGGACCGAGGAGCTCGTCCTCGACGACGTCAGCCTCCTGCTTCCCGCCGGGGCCGTCGTAGCGGTGGTGGGTGAGAACGGCTCGGGGAAGTCCACACTGGTGAAACTGCTGTGCGGGCTGTACAGGCCGACCTCCGGCCGCGTCACACTCGATGACCGTGACCTGGCCGGCATCCATGCCTCCTCCTGGCGGCGCCGGGTGACGGGAGCCTTCCAGGACTTCTTCTCGTTCGAGTTCCGGGTGAGCCGTTCGGTCGGCATCGGCGACCTGTCGCGCTCGGACGACGAGGAAGCCGTCCAGACGGCCCTGGCGAAGGCCGGAGCCGCTGAGTTCACGCAAAAGCTGTCCGACGGCGTCGAGACCCAGTTGGGGGCCGCTTGGCCCGACGGAGCCGATCTCTCACACGGGCAATGGCAGCGCATTGCACTGGCCCGGGGGTTCATGCGGGTGAGCCCTCTGCTGACCGTGCTGGACGAACCGACCTCTGCGGTGGACGCCGAAACGGAGCACGCGCTTTTCATCCGCTACGCCGACCTCGCGCGGGCGGGCGCCGAGACGGGCACGGGCGGGGTCACGCTTCTAGTGTCGCATCGCTTCTCAACCGTCCGGATGGCTGACCTGATCATCGTGCTGCACGACGCACGTGCCGTGGAATACGGCACGCACCACCAGTTGATGGGCCTCGGTGGGCACTACGCGCAGCTCTACAAGATCCAGGCCGATGCGTACCGGGCGGGCTTCACGGAGCCCGTTGAGGCGACTTCGGACGGTCCGGACGAGGTTGTCCATTCACCGACCAATGGCTGAGCGGACCGCTATGGCCTTTCGAAGCGGAGGAGCAACATGTCGCAACTCACGGGGACCACGGCCTTGGTGACCGGGGGCGCGCGCGGCATCGGCCGCGGGATAGTCGAGCGCCTCGCCGCAGACGGAGCCTTTGTCGTCTTCGGCTATCTGAATCGCGAGGATGCCGCAGCCGAGACAGTCGCCCGGGTCCGACAGCGAAACGGTCGTGCGCTGGCCGTGCGGGCCGACCTGACCCGGCCGGTCGAGATTGAGCACTTGTTCGTCGAGGCGGAGAAAGCCGGATCGGGCCTGAACCACTTCGTCAACAACGCGGGCACCATGCTCCGCTCGAAGATCGCAGAGACGACGGAGGAGCAGTTCGACGCGATCATGTCCCTCAACGTCAAAGCCGCCTTCTTCGCGCATCAGCAGGCAGCCCGCAGGCTCCTGGACGGCGGGCGGATCGTGAACATCTCTTCCACTGCCACGGTGCTGGCCCAGCCGAACCAAGCCGCCTACTCCATGAGCAAGGCAGCGCTGGATCAGCTGACCCGGGTCGCGGCCAAGGAACTCGCCGGACGCGGCATCACGGTCAACACGGTGGCCCCCGGTGCGGTCGAGACGGACGAACTGCGCGCGGACATTCAGCCGGCGGCGCTGGAACGCTGGCGGCGGGCCAGCGCGTTCGGCCGGCTGGGACAGCCTGATGACATCGCAGACGTAGTGGGTTTCCTGTTGTCCGAGGACGCGCGCTGGATCACCGGCCAGAACATTCGCGCGGCAGGGGGGGCCGCCTGACAGAGGCTCCCCCTCCTCGCTTGCCTCTGGTCCCTCTCCACGCTTTACCGGGAGTGACCCACCAACGACCTTAAGGATCCCGATGGTGCCACCAGACCCGCTGAGTTCCTCTGACGGCCCTTCACCTGATGTCATACGGTACGTCCGCGGCGTCGTAGCGATGGTGACCGGCCAGGAGGCGAGTGCCCTTCCCGACGCGCTGGATCAGCTGGGACTGGACTCACTGAGCCGGATGAACGTCACCGTTCAATTCGAACAGGATCTCGGTCCCGTACATCCCACCCTGTTGTTCGAGCACCGGACCATCACCGAGGTGGCGGAAGCCCTCGTCAACCTGCACCCCACCACCCTCGCCCACCGGCTGGGCCCGTCCTCCGTACCGCCGGAGCCCGCGCCGCCGGATCGCAGGCAGCATTCCGTTTCGGATACGGCGGCCGGGTTCTGCGCGGCCACCGGGTCGTCGACGGAGTACTCGGACGAGGACATCGCAGTGATCGGCGTCGATGGCCGGTACCCAGGTTCGCCGGACATGGACGCCTTCTGGGAGACGCTGCGCTCAGGAGCGGATCGAGTCACCGAAATCCCGTCGGATCGATGGGACTGGCGCCGGTATCACGATCCACGTCGAGGACAGGCTCAGAAGAGCTACGGGAGATGGGGCGGGTTTCTGGACGATGTCGCCGGATTCGACGCGCACTTCTTCAACATCCTGCCCAGCGATGCCGAAGAGATGGATCCCCAGGAGCGCATTCTCCTGGAGACCGTGTGGAACCTGCTGGAGGAAACGGGATACCTGGGCCCGTCCCGTCACGAGAGGTCGACCGGCGTATTCATGGGGAGCATGTACGACACCTACGGCCGCATGGGCGCGACCGGGTGGGCCAGGGGGCGACTCGTCGGACCCGATGCGCAGCCCTGGCTGCTCGCCAACCGGATCTCCTACCAGTTTGACTTCCAGGGGCCGAGCTACGCGGTCAATTCCGCGTGTTCCTCCTCCCTCACCGCGGTCCATCTCGCGTGCGAGAGCCTCCGTCGCGGAGAGGCCCGCATGGCCATCGCGGGCGGGGCGAACCTGATCCTGCATCCGTCACACGTGGTCGGCCTGGCAGCGATGAACATGCTCGCCGCCGATGGACGCTGCAAGGTCTTCGATGCGCGCGCGGACGGCTTCGTTCCCGGCGAGGGCGTGGGCGTGGTGCTGCTCAAAACGCTGCGGTCGGCCGTGGCCGACCAGGATCGGATCTGGGGAGTGATCAGAGCAAGTGCCGTGAACACGGCGGGACGCACGTCCGGCTTCACCGTGCCGAATCCCGCGGCACAGGCCGATGTACTGGCCGAAGCAGTGCGACGGGCAGGCGTCTCGCCGGACACCATCAGCTACATCGAGGCGCATGGAACGGGTACGGAGCTGGGCGACCCCATCGAAATGGCGGGTATCAACGCCGCGTTCAACGACGCGGTATCGGGCGCCGCCGGGAGCACCAGTCCGGCGCGCTGCGCCGTAGGGTCCGTCAAGGCGAACATCGGTCACCTCGAAGGAGCATCCGGAATCGCCGGACTGACCAAAGTTCTGCTGCAGCTGCAGCACGGCCAGATCGCTCCCTGCGTCAACCTGGACGAGATCAACCCGAAGATCGACACGGGATCCGGGCGCTTCTTCTTCCCTCTTGAACTCACGGACTGGACTCCCCGGCCCGGTGTACCCCGGCGTGCGGGGGTCAGCGCGTTCGGAGCGGGCGGATCCAACGTGCATCTGATCGTCGAGGAGTACCCGGGCGGGCGGACCGCCCCGTCGCAGGAGGACGCGGAGAGCCATGGGGTCGAGGTGTTCCTGCTGTCAGCGAAGACCGAGCCTCAACTTCGCGCCTTGGCGGAGCTGACTGCCGAACTGCTGGAGTCGGGACCGGCACCGTCGTTGCGCTCGCTCGCCCATACCTCCCAGACCCGTCGCAAGGAGATGCCTACGCGGCTCGCCGTGCCGGCCCGGAGCGTGGAAGACCTGGCCGTCGCGCTCCGCGCCTTCGTCAGCGGGAGCACCTCGCCGGAGATCCACCACGGCGTCGTGGGACCGGACGGTGCGGACGGGCTCGCGTTGGCGGGAGAGGAGGGCGCCGCGTTCCTGGAGGCTCTCTGTGTGAACAGGCGTCTGACGCCCCTGGCCCGGCTGTGGGTTCAAGGCGCCGGCATCGACTGGTCACGGCTCTGGCCCGGGCCGACGCCCGTCCCCGTACGACTTCCGCCCTACCCTTTCACCCGGAAACGCTATTGGGTGCCGGCCGAGGATCAGCTCGCCCCGGCCACACCTGCGCCGACCGAACCACGACGGCCCCGGGGAACCGATCCGGAAGCCACGTCGGCAGCCAGCCATCCCGCTCCCGCCTCACCGCTGCCCCCGGATGCTTCCTCCTTGCACCACGCCATCAAGCGTGAACTGCGCCTCATCGCATCGGCCTACCTCTTGGTTGACGAGTCCGAGGTGGACACGGAAGCCGAGTTGATGGACCTCGGGTTCGATTCGATCTCCCTGGTGAGTTTGATCGGGCAGGTGTGCGACACCTACGGGGTGGACCTCGACGCCTTCATCGTCTTCGACCATCCATCACTCGGGGCGCTGGCTCGCCATTTGGAGGCCGAGCACCACGCGGCGACAGCCACACATCACAGAGGAAGCACATCGTGACGGTCCCAGAAACAGCCCCGACCACCAAGTCGCTCCCGGTCATGCTGCTCTGCGGCGGCCTGGGGCTGAGACAGCGCACCAATACGGACGACACGCCCAAGCCGTTGCGGGCGCTCCCGGACGGCAGAGCCCTGCTGCTCCACGTGCTCGACTACTACCAGGCCTCCGGTCGCGACGAGTTCGTTCTCTGCGTCGGTTACGGGGCAGACGCCATTCGGCAGGTCCTACTGGCCGATTACGGCGTACGCCCGCAGGACGTCGAGACGGGAGCGAATTGGCACCGGTTCACCACGGACCGCGCCCGGATCACTCTGGTCGACAGCGGGCCGCATGCGGAGAAGTCCAAGCGCATGCTCGATGCCCGGCCACACATCGGTGGCAGGCCCTTCTTCCTGGGATACGCGGACGTGCTCTCCGACTTCGACCTGGGCGCCCTTGTCACTCTGTACGAGGGGACGGACGCGACCGTCGTACTCGCTGCCACCCGGGTCCGATCGCGCTACGGAGAACTGACCGCCGGCGCGGACGACTTGGTGACCTCCTTCGCGGAGAAACCATTGCGCCCCGAACTGGTGTCGGCCGGCTACTTCCTGTGCGCGCCCGAACTCCTGGCGGAACTGGCCGACTCGGAGGTGCCGCCCGAGTTCGAAGACGATGTCCTGCCGAAGCTGGTGGCGCGAAGCCGCGTTCGGGCCGTGGTTCATCAGGGCCTGTGGCTGCCCTTTGACACATACAAGGATTTCACCGAGGCGGAGAGCCTCATAGCCAGGGAGGGACGCCCATGGCTGACCGCGGTCTGAGCCAGTACTGGGAAGGCCGACGAGTCATGATCACCGGCTACAGCGGGTTCATCGGCTCCTGGCTGGCGCTGACGCTGCGCCGGTTCGGCGCCGAAGTCGACGGGCTGGCCCTCAACGCGGACGCGGCCACCAAGCAGCGCCACGACTGGCTCACTGCGCACGGCGTCACGGGTCACGTCGGCAACATCGTGGACTACGACGCCGTATCCCAGGCCCTGGCCGGTGCCCCCTATGACGCAGTCTTCCACCTGGCCGCCCAACCCCTGGTGCGCGCCGGGCTGGAGGACCCGCACGGGACTCTCACCACCAATGTCACCGGATCCATCAACATTCTCGAAGCGGCTCGTCAACACCGGCCGGCAGTCCTCGTCCACGTCACGTCGGACAAGTGCTATCGCAACCACGGATGGCCCTGGCCGTACCGGGAGACCGATGAGATCGGCGGCGGCTGCCCTTACAGCGTCTCCAAGGCCGCGGCGGAGATCATCTTCGAAGGCTACGCAGACCTCTTCGAAGAAGCCGGCCCACGTGCCGCCACCGTGCGCTTCGGGAATGTCATCGGCGGTGGTGATCACGCCGACCGTCGGCTTGTACCGGACACCCTCGCAGCACTGACCGCCAATGCGCCCATCGAGCTGCGCAACGCTGCGGCGGTGCGCCCCTGGCAGCACGTCCTCGATGTGGTGCACGGCATGCTGCTCCTCGCCCAGGCGCTTTCCACGGGTGCCGTGGCGCCCGCCAGAGTGCTCAACTTCGCTCCTCCCGGTGACGGCGCGACCTCGCGAGAGCTGGCATCAGCGCTCGCCACGCACTGGGCGGCAACCGACCAGAGCGATGCGGTATCGGTGGCCGCCCTTGTACGGGCCCAGCCCGATCCCGGCTTCGCCGAAGAGGAGGTGCTTCGTCTGGACGGCCGCAGAGCAGCCTCCGAACTCAGCTGGCGTCATCGCCTCGGACTCAATGAGGCCGCGGCGGAAATCGTCGCATGGCATCGCATGCTCCTGGACGGGCTGTCCGCCGACGCGGCCACAACGACACAGATCGCCCGGTACTTCGACCTTGAGCACCAGGTCTCATCCAACCTCGCCGAGGAATGTCAGACATGAACGGCACACGCAGCATTTTCATACTGTCGCGGGAGTACCCGCCCAGCACGGTGGGCGGCACCAGCACGGTCGCCCGTAACCTGGCCATCGGCATGACCGCCAACGAATGGCGCGTGCATGTCGTGACGGCCCACGTCGGTTCCGAAGACGTCCGGGAGCACATCGACGGGATCTCCGTCCTCAGAGTCGGGACCGGTCTCGTCTACAACCAGGGGACCGGGCTCCGCGATCAGAGTCTGCGTGCTCATCGAAAGATTCACGCTGCTGCCGAACGTCTGGCCCAAGAGGTGGGTGTTCCCGACCTTCTGGCGATCCCCGACATCTTCTGCTATCCAGAGGCAGCCAGGCTCGCGCAGAAATATTCGCTGCCCCTGATGAATGTTCTGCTTCAGGACTTCCGGGCGATCACACCCTATGACCGCGGCAGCCACCAGGTGACCAACGGCGTCACCGCCGACCGTGAGCACCTGCTCCGCATCGAGGAGAAGGCACTGCGCGGCAGTGACCACACGGTCTTCATCAGCGAGGCCCTGCGTGACGCCATCGGATCCTATTACCCGGACCTCAGGGCCCCGAGCCAAGTGGTGCACTTGGGTATCGACAGCTCCGAAATCGCCGCGGTCGAAGACGACCTGGGGCGGATCGATCGGCGCACACGTCTGCAAGCGGTTGTCGGGCCTGGGGTTCCCCTCCTGGTGGCCTGCGGCCGATTGGTGCCGGTGAAGGGTTTCTCCGTACTGCTGGAGGCCCTGGCCCGTCTGGGGCCGGTGCAGCGACCCCACGCGTCGCCGGCACAGCCGCATCTGGCATTGATCGGCGTCGGCCCCGAAGAAGCGCACTTGCGACGTCGGGCCGCGAAACTCGGGCTGGAGCGACACGTCACGTTCCTCGGCGACATCCCCCGTCACGAAGCCCTTGGCTGGATGTCGGTCGCGGATGTGGCGGTTGTTCCAAGTCTGTGGGAATCGTTCTGCTACGTGTGCGCCGAGATGATGGCTCTCGGTCGGCCTGTCGTGGCCAGTCATGTTGATTCCCTGCGCGAACTCATACCTGACGACTCATTCGGCTACCGGGTGCCGGTAGTCGGCCCATCCGGAAGTCGACATATAGGTCCGGATGCCCTGGCGGGGTGCCTCCGCGCGGCCCTCGAGCATCCAGTGGAGGCGACCGCACGCGGGATGCGAGCCCGAGATCGGATCATGGAGAACTTCACGAACGAGCGCTTCGGGCAGAGGATCTCCACTATCGGAATCCAACTGATCGAAGCTCGTGCAGGCAGAATCCCGTCGGACTCCTGACGCTCCACGCAGCGCAGTCGCGCGGAGCGATCCTCTGCGCGCCGCGCCACCAGTTTCGAGATATTTTCAACTCCGACAATATTTCCCGACTTGCGCGCATTCCTCTATTTTCAGATGAGCGGAGAGCACGAGTGACCAAGAGTAACGTCTACCTCGCCCAAGTCAACAACAACTTCGGCGACATGGCATTCCTGCCGTATTCGGTTGGCATGCTTCAGGCCTACTGCATGACGCAGCCCGACATAACCGAGGCATTCAACTTCATGCCATTCGTATTCCTGCGCGAGAATGTGCAGAGGGTAGCCCGGCAGATGGACCATCCGGACGTGATCGGCCTATCCTGTTACATATGGAACTGGGAGTACAACCGGGAGCTCGCCCGTGCGGTCCGCGAAATGTATCCGGATTGCCTCATCGTGATGGGGGGCCCGCAGGTCCCGGTGAACTCAACAAGCTTTTTCCAGGAGAACCCGACAGTGGACATCCTGGTGCATCACGAGGGCGAGCAGGCCTTCGCAGAAATCTTGCGGGCACGGATGACCGATGGAAACTACTTCGACATTTCCGGGTTGAGCGTTCGGGGCGAGGACAGGAAATCCATACAGACAGCCGAGCGTGGACGAGTCGTCGACCTCGATGGGCTGCCATCCCCCTATCTCAACGGAATTTTTGATTATCTTCTGACCCTTCCCTACCGATGGAGCGTCAGCCAGGAAACGAATCGGGGATGCCCATACTCGTGCGCCTTCTGCGACTGGGGATCTGCAGTATTCACGAAGTTGCGACAATTTTCCACCGAGCGACTCCTCGCCGAGATCGAGTGGTTCGGTCGAGCCGAAATCGACACCATCTACAACTGTGACGCCAACTTTGGGATCTTGGGGAGGGATTCTGAACTGGCTACGAATCTGGCAAGCGCGCGGAAACAGTACGGCTACCCTGCACAGTTTCGAACGGCGTACGCCAAGAAGAGCAACGAAACCGTCTTCACCATCGCCAGCACTCTGCATGACGCAGGGCTTGAGCGGGGCGTTACGCTCAGCATGCAGAGCATGAGTGACAACACGCTGTTGGCCATCAACCGACGCAATATCAAACAGGACAATCTCGGAGAATTGATCCGCCGCTACCGCGAGCACCAAATTCCCACTTACACTGAGATCATCCTGGGCCTGCCGGGTGAGACGGCGCAGAGTTTCCGAAGCGGCGTGGGCAGGCTTCTCGAACTGGGACAGCACGAGGCCCTGCTCATCTATCTGTGCGAGGTACTGCCGAACTCTGAACTGGGCAACGCCGGCTACCGGGAATCCCACGGCGTTCGCAGCGTTCACATGCCACTCCTCCTGGCCTATGTCACTCCCAACGAAGACGATGTGACCGAGTTCGTCGATGTAGTCGTCGAAACGGCGGCCATGTCCGTGGACGAGTGGCGGGACTCACTCGTATTTTCCTGGTTCGTTCAATGCTTTCACTGCCTGAACGTGACGCAGAGCATTGCCGTATTTCTGAACGCGTATCGCGGTCTTCCCTACGAAGTCTTCTACGAAGAATTGATCCGGTTTGCCTCGACAGGAGATTCAACAATACTTCGGGATATCCGACGGGAGGCCCAAGAGATAGCTCGTGGCGGCGTCAACGGCCAAGCAATGGGGCGGATCGCGCCGGACTTCGGCGACATCGTGTGGAATCCAGAGGAGGCATTCTTTCTGCGCCTGATCCGCTCGAAGACCGTTGTCTACTCGGAGATCGAAAACTTCCTCGCGCAACTCAACGCCAACCACGGCCTGGATCTGTCTGAAGAGTTGCAGAGTGACCTCATCACGTTTCAGCTGGCCAGTCTCGTCGCACCTTCCGAGTCGGCGGACGTCGTCGTAAATCTAGGCCACCGGCTGACGGACTTCTTCGCTCACGCGTACCGTGGTGAGACTCCGTCACTCAAAAGCGAAAACCATGACATGGTCCTCACGTCGGGCCGCGAATACTCCGGGCTGGAGAACTACGCTCTGGACGCAGTTCGTTACGGTCGCAAGAACAACGGGCTTCGCCGCTCAACCAAGGCCTAGCGGTGAGGCAGGCACCGGCGTGCGCGGTACAACAACTGAACAAACGACCTGCCCCGAGACCCCTCGTGGTCCAGCATCATTCTGAGCAAAATCAAGCGGCCACTCGGGCTGTCATGCCAACGGGAATTCCCTGGCCACGGTGGAAAGCAAGCGGAAAGTTCATCTCGTACGTGGAGTTAAGCCGCCAGAGTACATTGCGCGGCGAATGCGACAGAGGCCAATCCTCGACTCTCAGTATCCCCCACTGCTGAAGGTTATGCAGAAAGAAGGGATCTGCGGCAATCCAACTGGAATCGATCTCCACTTCAAACCAGACGTGCAGGATGGGATACGGCACCCCGATGAATATTCCCGATGCCGGCCGAGCAACAAAGCCTGCTTCCGTGGCAAGGCGGACGAGGTGACGGCTGGCCGACCTGCAATCCGCCAGTTTCGTCTCGCGGAGAAATCCAGGGTCTCCGGCCAGATTCTCCGTAAGCTTGTGAAATCGGAGCTCCTGGGCGCACCCGACGACAGGGTCGAAAGCTGCTCCGAAATCGTAGGATCGATCGGACAGGTGCGCCTCAAGGAGTATCTTTCCATCCTTGGGCGCCCCCTTCGTCGTGAGCGCATGATCTGCCATCCGGGAGCTCAGCTTGAAGTCGCAGGAGCCTTCGTGACCTGGCTCCGGGCACTTGCAATCCATACCGACCTCACGAATATTCGTCGCGAAGTGTCGGGAGCTCCTCAAGGATCTGCTCCACAGGCGCATACCCGCCCACTGCGAAGAGGGGAGACGCAGATCGAGTCCAATGTTCTGCAAGTCAAGTGCGTCGAAGAGGAGATCGGGACCAGTGCCGATACAGGGAAGCCCGACATCCAGCAGATTTTCCATGGTTTCTGCATCGATGCCGTACAAGCGTGTTGCTTCATCGATTCCAGTGGAAAAGGAACGGTGCTCGTCGGGCACGAGAAGCACCTTGTCCACTACAGAACCGACATGACGCTGGAACATGTGTCACCTCGACGCACGCGATATCGATCGGAGTGTCAATACTCCCAGGTCGGCAACGCGGACACAAGTCTCTCCCTTCTTCCTCCTCGAACAATGTGACCGGCATCCACGTGGCTGCGGGGGCGGCCTGCCCGTCAGCCGCAAAAAGAGCCGTCACCGGTCGACGATTCGGCACAGAACTCTCTAAAGTCGCAGCCAGGCAGCGCGTAATCACCGGGCACGGCCGCACATGCCCCGATCACATGCAGGGAAAAATCATATAGGTTTCGCACGGTTCGCGAACCGATGCGTCGTTTTCTCAGTGCGGATGCGATTTCCGCGGAATGGAGTGCCGGGACATGTCACACCAGGGTGATCGAGATCGCGTACCGGTCCAATTCGTCGGAAGACGTTCCATGAGCGGCCCGCTCACCTGGGCCCAACAGGGCACCTTCGACGAGATCAGCCGATATCTTCCGGGTAATCAACCGTGGATGTTCATCCTCCGGAGAATCCCAATTCCCAGCAATCCGTCGCGCGATGAAGTGCTTGCACTGATCGGTAAGTGGATCGGTCGGCACGAGGCTCTGCACACGCGTATCCACGCGGACGAGGATGGCAATACAACCCAGGAAGTAGCCCAGTCAGGGACACTCGAAGTGGAGGTGGTGAATCATCCGGGAAAAGCCTCGGCGGAAGTGGCTGAATCAGAAGTCCAGCAATTGCGTAACACCTTTGTCCACAGCGCGACCGATCTGCCAGTGCGGGTAACTGTTGTATCGATCGACAACGCACCGACAGACGTCATCGCATGCATCTCGCATGTGCTGGTGGATAACGCCGGTGCGAACGTAGCCGGCGCAGACCTCGCTGCAATGCTCGCCTCTCATGCGGATAACGGAGAGATGCCGGATCCGCTTCCTGCGCGAGAGCCCATGGACCAGGCGCTGCACGAGAGAACCACTGCCGGTCAACGGATCAATGCAAACTCGCTCGCGCACGTGAGCACGCACCTTTCGGCCGGAATGCGAGGTGTGCCGATGGAAACTCCCCATGAGTCCCCGCGTTATCGGGCCGCATTTCTGCGTTCCGACGCCATCGCCCGTTCGGCCCGAATTCTCGGACGACGCTATTCGACATCATCATCGGTTGTCTTCCTGGCTGCGATGGCCGCGCTGCTGAACGCCGTCACGGGATCGAAGCAACACACCGTCGGCCTGGTATGTCACAACCGTTTCCATCCAGAGCTCCGATCGACCGTCGGGAATCTCGCGCAGCGCGCCGTCACCACCCTGGACGCAGACTTCGAAACCATGTCTCACGTCATCGCAGCGACCAGCAAAGTCGTGCTGCGTCCTTACGCTCGTGCCCAGTACGACACGCGGCAGGTCGCCGAACTGCTCAACAACCACGACCCGAGTCTCGGTATCCCCTACCGCTTCAACGACACCTGGAGTGGTTCGGTCGAACACGACGAGCCCGACTCGGCGCGGGAGACGGATGGCGAGTCCTGCACGACCTTCGCACGGACGACCTTCCGGTGGAGTGAGTGTTATGACAAGGACGACCTTGACATGGTCATGTACCTCAACGTGGAGGGACGACCGGAGTCAGTCCAGCTGAGAGTGCTGGTCGACACCTACCGGATCCCTGACGAGGCTGTTGAACCGTTTCTCCGGGGGTTCGAACGCCTGATGACCAAACTGGTGCGATGCGAAGTCCCGCTGTCCGGCGTCGCGGGGTTGATGACGTCGAGAACGCAGTCAACCAGTCGCTGAGCCGTGCGCGGGCCCGGGTTCCATACGTCATCACTTCAACGAGTTTGCGGCGTCCGGTCTGTCGCAGTGCCACGGGGGAGCCATGGCGTTCCGGCGACAGGCCACTTTCTGATCGGCCACGGGCCGCGCCCGCAGCACCATGGCCCGCCCGTCGCCGCCTCCCGCGTACGGACGGAGCGCGCCGACCGGCAGGCTCCGGCGCGGGACGGCCCGGCCTGCCCGACCTGGCCCTATCGGTCACTCCCCCGGCCCTGGGTCACTCGGCCCGGCTCCCGTCACGACCTGACCCTCGGTCTCGACGGCCGAGGTCCGGGCAGAGGCAGAGGCGGTTCACCGGCCGGCACCTCACGCTCGCCGACGCCCTACTCGGTCACATCACCTGAGCTGTGCCAGCAGGGCAATCCGGCGGCGCGATCGAGGTGATCTCCGCCAACCAGGTCGACAGTGCCTGGGCGCGGTCTCCTCGCCTCCGACGTCCGCTACCGCTTCGTCATCGACACCGCCACTCTCGCCTGATCCACGGACCCGGACCCGCCGCGAAGCGCTGTGCCATCGGCTCAGCGCTTCGCGGTTTTCCGCGCCGTACGGCTCAGGCCTGCCGGGTGGACCGGGATAGGCTCGGGGCACCGTACCCCTCCTCCGAGAAGGCAGGCGCACCATGGCGGTGGACGCTCTCGACACCCGTATCCTGCGGCTCCTCATCGAGCAGCCGCGTACCAGCGCGCGGGAGCACGCCCGCATCCTGGGCGTGGCCCGGGGCACGCTCCAGGCCCGGATGGACCGGCTGGAGCGGGACGGCGTGATCACCGGTACCGGCCCCGTCCTCTCCCCCGCCGCGCTGGGCCATCCCGTGCTCGCCTTCGTCCACCTGGAGGTGACCCAGGGGCACCTGGACGAGGTGGGGGACGCGCTGGCGGAGGTTCCGGAGATCATCGAGGCGTTCTCGACCACCGGCGGCGGAGATCTGCTGACCCGGGTCGTGGCGCGCGACAACGGACATCTGGAAGACGTGATCCAGCGGCTCATCCAGCTGCCCGGCGTGGTGCGGACGCGGACCGAGGTGGCGCTGCGCGAGCGGGTGCCGCACCGGGTGCTGCCGCTGGTGGAGGCGCTGGGCCGGACGGCCGCGGTACGCGGTTGAGCGTCCGCCCAGGCGTGCGCGGCCCCGGACCGCCCGGCGGCGCGGCTGCCGTTGGGCCGCCCGCGCGCGGCGAACGTACGCCGCGCGCCGGTGACTTGCCGCCGGACATGCCAGCAGGGTGTCGTGTCCGGGACGCCGGGCCGTCGCCCCGGTGCCCGGAGAGGTACCGGAACTGACCGGCCGTAACATCGGGTCCACCGGACAGATATCCTGATCATCGCCGCGAGCCCCGCCCCGTCCCGCTCCTCGTGAGCACGACCCGTGCGTCGCCCCGGCTGACGCAACGGGCCACAATTCGAGATAGGTGTACAGGTGCTGGTAGCTGATCGGTACCGGTTGGTGTCCCCCATCGGTCGTGGTGGCATGGGCGAGGTGTGGCGGGCGACGGACGAGGTCCTCGGCCGCGCCGTCGCCGTCAAGCTGCTGCTGGGGGACCGGGCCGACTCCTCTTCCACCGCACGTTTCCGGCTGGAGGCGCAGACGGCCGCCCGGCTGAGCCACCCTCACCTGGTGGCGGTCTTCGACTTCGGTACCTGGGAGGACCGCCTCTATCTCGTGATGGAGCTGGTCGAGGGGCGCAGTCTCGGCGACCTGCTTTCGGCACAGGAGAGCGTCCACCCCGAGCAGGTGGCGCGGATCGCGGGCGACGCCGCGGCCGGGCTCGCCGCCGCCCATCGGCAGGGTGTGGTGCACCGCGACATCAAGCCGGGCAACCTCATGCTGGACGCCGAAGGATCCGTGAAGATCGGCGACTTCGGGATAGCCCAGTTCGTCGACGACCCGTCGACGGCCCTCACGACGGCCGGCCAGATCGTGGGGACGAGCCTGTATCTGGCACCGGAGCGGGCGCTCGGCCGGACGGCGGGCGCCGACTCCGACATGTACTCGCTGGGCTGCGTCATCTACCACCTGCTGCTGGGCCGCCCGCCGTTCCGCTCGGACACCGCCGCGGCCACGCTGTACCAGCATGTCGACACTCCGCCCGTGCCGCTGCGGGACCAGGGCGTCGACATCTCGCCGGCCTTCGACGCGTACCTGCTGAGCCTGCTCGCCAAGAAGCCCGAGGAGCGGCCGACCGCACAGGAGGCGGCCGACTGGTTCCGTACGGCGGCGTGGCGCGGGAGCCACGAGCCGCCGAGGGCCGCAGGCGGATCGCGTTCCGCCGCGTCGGCGGTCGCCGCCACCGACGCGGGCGGTCCGGGGCACCGGACCGGGGCGTCCGGGGGACGGCGACGGGCCGCGCCGCCGGTGACCCGGGCGGCACCCCGGACGGGGACCCGCTCGGGCAGCCGGGCGGCGGGCCGGGGTGCGGCGAGATCCGGCGGTCGCAGGCTCGCAGCGAGCGAGGCCATCCGGCGGCGCCCCCGGGTGGCCAGCGCGGTGGCCGGCTCGATCGCGTTCGTGGTGGCCGTCTATCTGGGCACGGTGATCTTCGCGCCCGACTCCGGTTCCGCCGTGCCCCCGGGGCCCGGCGCCTCGCAGGGCGTCACCCCGCAGGGC
The DNA here is from genome assembly GCF_042728795.1 of Streptomyces sp. NPDC060184. Taxonomy (NCBI): domain Bacteria; kingdom Bacillati; phylum Actinomycetota; class Actinomycetes; order Kitasatosporales; family Streptomycetaceae; genus Streptomyces; species Streptomyces sp. NPDC060184. The sequence continues at coordinate 96,784 of NZ_JBHWYX010000015.1, read as the reverse complement.
GAAGGCTCCCCCGCCCCCACCGCGTCCGACGCCCGTCGTGGCGGGCAGCAGGACTCCGGCGGCGAGGACGGGCAGGGCGACGGAGACGGGCAGGACGGCAGGGACGGGGACGACGACTGAGCGTCGTCCCCGTTCCGCACCGCTGCGCGTGGACTACCAGCGGTCGTGCACGCTCGCGCGGATGCGGCGGTCGTAGAGGTCGCGCACGGCGTCCAGGGTCGGCTGCGGCAGCGGGGCGAGCGCGGCTGCGGCGGCGTTGGCGCGGGCCTGGTCCACGGAGCGCGCTCCGGGGATGACGGTGGTGACGCCGGGCTGCTGGATGATCCAGCGCAGCGCGGTCTGGGCGGGGGTGGCACCCTCGGGGGCGAAGCCGGAGAACTCGGCGGCGGCCTCGATCCCCGTCGTGTAGTCGATGCCCGAGAAGGTCTCGCCCTGGTCGAACGCCTCGCCGTGGCGGTTGAACGTCCGGTGGTCCTCGGGGGCGAAGACGGTGTCGGCCGTGTACCGGCCGGAGAGCAGGCCGGAGGCGAGCGGAACCCGGGCGACGATGCCCACACCGGCGGCGAGGGCGGCCGGCAGGACCTTCTCCAGCGGCTTCAGCCGGAACGGGTTCAGGATGATCTGCACGCTCGCCACGCCGGGGCGGGCGATGGCGGTGAGCGCCTCCTCGCAGGTCTCGACGCTGACCCCGTAGGCGGCGATCCGCTGCTCGGCGACGAGGGTGTCGAGCGCGTCGAAGACGGCGTCGGTCGCGTAGACGCTGGTGGGCGGGCAGTGGAGCTGGACCAGGTCCAGGGTGTCGACGCCCAGATTGGCGCGCGACCGGTCGTTCCAGGCGCGGAAGTTGTCCAGTACGTAGTTCTCCGGGACCTGGGCCTCGCGGCGCCCCATCTTGGTGGCGACGAAGACGCCGGCGTCGGGCCGGTCCTTGAGATAGCGGCCGATGAGCTGTTCGCTGCGGCCGTCGCCGTAGACGTCCGCGGTGTCGAAGAAGGTGACGCCCGATTCGACGGCCGCGTCGAGCACGCCGAAGGCCTCCTTCTCGCCCACCTCGCCCCAGTCCGCTCCGAGCTGCCATGTTCCCTGTCCGACGACCGATACGTCACGGCCGGTCCTGCCGAGAGTGCGCTGTTCCATGGAGATCATGTTATTGCGCCGCCCCGCACGCCCGGTCCGGCACCGGGGTTACCGCCCGCCATGCGGCCGTGCGGGCGGGGCCGCACAGTGGAGGGAGGAGCGGAACGGCCCGCCTCGGGGACGACGGAGGGAGCCCGGCATGCAGGACGAATCCGTACCCCCGCTGCCACGCTTCGTCGTGCAGATCCACGCGGCACGGCGCATGCACTTCGACTTCCGGCTGGAGGTGGACGGCGTACTGCGCTCCTGGGCGGTCCCGCAGGGCCCCTCGGACAACCCCAGTGACCGGCGGCTGGCGGTCCCCACCGAGGACCACGCGCTGGAGTACCGCGAGTTCGAAGGGGTGATCCCGCCGGGAGAGTACGGCAGCGGGACCGTCATCGTCTGGGACCAGGGCACCTACGTACCGCTCGGCCACGACGAGCACGGGGTCCGGGTGCCGTTCGCGGAGTCCCTGGAGCGCGGCCACGCCACGTTCCGGCTCGTCGGCGAGAAACTGCGGGGCGAGTTCGCGCTGATCAGGTTCCGTACGGGCGAGGAGCCGGGCGGGCACGGCCAGGAGGCGTGGCTGCTGATCAAGGCCAAGGACGAGCAGGCGGTACGGGACCGTCCGGGCACCCCCGACCCGTACCACGCGCGCTCCGCCCGGACCGGGCGCACCCTGCACCAGGTCTCGGCCGCCGAGGACCGCCGGGACTCCGCCCGGGGATGACGCGGCCGGGTCCGCCCCGGCCGCCGATACCCCGGCCGCCGGTCCGGGGCCGTCCGGGCCGGGGCGTCGGCGGACCGGTCGGCGCGCTTCTCCTCATCGCCCGGCCGGCAGCCGTCGGCCCGGTACGTCTCACAGCGGCCACACCCGCGGCACCACCGTCAGCGCCACCACCAGGAACCACAGGACGACGGGCAGGCCGAAGCGCCAGTAGTCGCCGAAGCGGTAGCCCCCGGGTTCGTACACCATGAGGTTGGCCGCCGTGGCCACCGGTGTCAGCATCGCGGCGGCGGCGGCCACCGCGACCACCATCAGGACGGGAAGGACGGAGACCCCCACGTCACGGGCGGCGACGGTCGCGATCGGGATGACGATCAGCGCGGTGGCGGTGTTGCTGACGAACTGTCCGAGCACGACCGTGACGAGGAAGAGACCGGTCAGCAGGGCGTACTGGCTGCTGCCCGCGAGGTCCACGATGAGGCGGGCGACGGAGTCGGCGGCGCCCGACTTCATGATCGCGGTGGAGAGCGGGAACATCGCCCCGACCATCACCACGGTCGGCCAGGAGACGCCCCCGTACGCCTCGTGCACCGAGACGACCTTGAGGAGGATCATCGCCACGGCGGCGATCAGGGCGGCGACGGCCGGGGAGACCAGCCCGGAGGCGAGCAGCACCACCATCGCGGTCATCACGGCGAGAGCCCGCCGTCCGGCGGGTCCCACGGGGGTGTTCTGGCGTCGGACGGCCGCCGGGGAGTCGACCAGCAGCAGATCGTCGGAGTAGACCGACGCGGTACCGCTGAGCGCGGGCCAGGACCCGTGCAGCAGAAGGGTGTCGCCCGCGCGCAGCGTGACGGTGCCGGGGTCCGCGTTCTGTCCGTCCCGGTGCACGGCGAGCACCACGATGTCCCGGGCCTCCGTCAGCAGGCCGGGGAAGACCCGCGCGCCGACCAGTGACGAGCGCGGGGAGATCAGCACCTCCGCCAGCCCCACCTCCCGGTTGACGAGCGCACCGGCCCGCTGCTCGCCCAGCCGTGCCCGCAGCGGGACCAGACCGTGGAGCTCCGCGAAGGCGTTCAGCTCCTCGGGCGTTCCCCGCACCACGACCTGGTCCCCGGGGGCGAGCTCGTCGGTTCTGCGCAGCTCGTGGTCGTCCGAGTCCCCGCGCAGCGCCCCGAGCACGACGAGCCCGCCGTCCCCGGATTCGAGCGAGGGGTACGTCGAGCCGACGCACGGTGCCCCCGGGGGCACCGCGAGACCGCCGAGGTTGTCGCCGAGTCCGTAGTGCGCGACGAGGGTGAGGGTGTGGTTGCTCAGGTCCGGCGGCAGTGCGGCCGGGCTGCGGGAGGGCAGCAGCCGGTCGCCGAGGAAGACGGCCGCCGCGACCGTCCCCGCGACCAGTGGGACGCCCACCCAGAGGAAGGAGAAGAAGCCGAAGCCCCGGCCGGTCACCTCCTTCGCCGCGTCGGAGACCAGCACGTTGATCGGGGTGCCGGTCAGTACCAGCATCGACCCGGCGTGCGCGGCGAACGCCAGCGGCATCACCAGTTTGGACGGTGGCATGCCCACCCGGACCGCCAGCATCACCACCACCGGCAGCAGCGCGGCGACCGCCCCGTTCATCGTGATGAGCGCCGACAGCGCGGCGACGGAGACCAGGGTCAGCGCGACGAGCCGCCAGCGGCTCTTCCCGGTGCGGGCCGCGAGGATCTGGCCCGCCCTGGCCGTCACCCCGGTCACTTCGAGGCCCGCGCTGACCACGAACAGCGCCGCCACGAAACCCACCACCGGATCTCCGAAGCCGGAGAAGACCTGGGCGGGCGTCAGCACCCCGATGCCCAGGAGGGCCAGCGCGGAGCCGAGGGCGACCGCCTCGACGGGCAGGCGGTTGAGCGAGAACAGCACGATCACGGCCGCCAGTACCAGCAGCACCAGGGAGGAATCACTCATCGGCGAATGAACCAGTTGAAATCGGTCACCAGGCGAACGTACTGCACAAGGTTCCCCCCTCGCACCGACCGGCGGCACACGATCCGGTGCGCGCGGCGCGGGCGGGCGTCCGGGGCGCGGGGCGGGGGCCGGGTGACGTCCGGCCGATTCGAGGCCGGTCCCGGCGCCCGGCACGGCCCGTGACGCCCCGACCGGCCGGGCACCACTCCGCCGCCCACTCCGGCGAAGGGCGAAGCAGCCCGTCTGAGAGCGGCGTTCGGGGGTACTGGAGGTCGTGTCCCGCCCGGCTGCGGCGGGATTCCGCGGACGCGGCCCCCGACGGCCGCCCCCTTCCGAGAGGAACCCTTCCATGCTCGCCATCGTCGCAGCGGTCCTGTTCTTCATCTCCTTCCTGATCAACGCCGCGGACATCACCACGAACGATGTCTTCTCGTCCGGCAACGTCATGCTGCTCGGCCTGCTCGCCCTCGCCCTGCACGTGGCGGGGATAGGCGCCGGCTGGTCCGCCCGCCGGCGTTGAGGGGCACCCGGCCGGCCCGGGCGCTCCGGCACCTTGGCGACCCCGCGCCCCGGTCGGCGCGGGGTCCGGTGGGCCGACCGGCACCTCACTTCGGGACCAGTCCAGTGGCACCGCGCCGTCACGGGAGTGGAGGGGGGCCGGGCGGGGGCAGGCGTAGGCCGTGTCCGGCCATTCCCACGATCAGGAGCGACATGTCCCCCAAAACCCCCACCCCCCGGTACACCGTCCCCGGCCTCTCCACCAAGGAGGGGGCCGCGGTGATCGACGCGCTGAAGCTGCGTCTGCACGCGCTCAACGACCTGGCCCTCACCCTCAAGCACATCCACTGGAACGTGGTGGGCCCGCACTTCATCGCGGTCCACGAGATGCTCGACCCGCAGACCGTCGCCGTACGCGAGATGGCGGACTCGGCGGCCGAGCGCATCTCGGCCCTCGGCGGTGAGCCGCAGGGCACACCGGGCGTCCTCGTGGCCGAGCGCACCTGGGACGACTACAGCATCGGCCGGGCCGACGCGATCGCCCACCTCCGCGCCCTGGACCTCGTCTACACCGGCGTCATCGAGAGCCACCGGAAGGCGGTGGAACGGGTGGGTGCCGTCGACCCGGTCACCGAGGACCTCCTGATCGAGCATCTGCGCGGGCTGGAGCAGTTCCAGTGGTTCGTCCGCGCCCACCTGGAGACCAGCTCCGGCGCCCTCAGCACCGGCGGCGCGTCCACCGAGAAGCAGGCGGCCCGCGGCACCGCCGCGACCAAGCGCGCCTCGGCGCGCAAGACGGCGAACGCCAAGCGCACCACGAAGTAGGCCGAACAGCACGACACGGGCCGGACTCCCGCCCGGCCGGGGCACGCACCCGGCCGGGCACGGGCGCGTCGGTCCCGGCCGTCCCGCCGCTCCAGCCGCTCCCGCCCCCGGGGTGCGACCGGCGGCCACGGCGAACGATCAACCCCCGGCTCTCCCTCCGCCCGCCGGGCCGCCCCGTCCGGGCCGCCCGGTCGGGGCCGGCGCCCGGTCACGACGGCGCCGTGAACGCGGACGGGGCCCGCCTCCGTAAGGGAGGCGGGCCCCGCACCGGGCGGAACCGGTCAGTTGTCGTTCAGGTACTGGGCCCAGAGGAAGCCCGCCTCGACCGCGGCGGACTCGCGCTCCTCCGAGGCGTACGTGATTCCGTACGGGCCACCGAGGTTGAGGAACTGAGCGTTCTCGCGAGAGGCCTCGGCCTGGAAGTAGCCCGCGGCGACCTCGACGGACTCGCCGCCCTTGTCGTTGTCGTGAGCTGCGGCGGGACCTGCGGCCATCAGCCCGGCAGCGGCGACGGTGGCCACCGTGATCGCGATACGGCGAAGCATGTGTACTCCCTTTGTGGGTCGTAACGAGTGGTGCTTTCACCGCATAATCACCCTTTTCGAACACGCCCGAAAGCCGTGGGGGAGGGTATGCACCTGAACGGATGGCGGCCTTGATCCACATGCGCGCACACCGCCCCTGATCGGCCCATCACCTCCCGGTTCGCCTGCTCCGCAAGGAAGTTGAAGGGCCGACCACCCACATGCATCAAGCACATTGCATGTATTATGCATAGTGCCGCATCGCACCACTCCGTCGCTCCCCCCACCCCCGCGAGGAGTCCCGCCATGGACGACCCCGGTCCTCGCGACGATCGCGGGTCCGCCCTGCCGCCGGGTTCCGCCCGGGGGGGCGCGTCGGCGCCGGAGCGCGGAGAGGACGCCCTGCGGAGCCCGGCAGAAGGCGCGGGGGGCCGACGAGAGACCCGTCGGCCCTCCCCTCCCACCGGTCCGGGCGGCAGCCGCCCGGACCAGCGGCGACGCGCGTAATCCGCCCACCGGAGTCGTACCGGCGCCCGGTGGAAGCAGCTCGGCACCGGCCGGGGCGCGGCGTCCTGCCGACAACCGTCCGAACAACGCAAGGAGAACGCATGCCCTCCCCCCACTCCCCCGCGACGCCCTCGTCCGGCCCCTCCTCCAGCCCCTCCGACGCGAGGCCGCCCGAGCCCGGCCCCGACCTCGGCCGGACCCGGGCGCGTTACCGGGCCGAACGTGAACGGCGGATCAGGCCCGACGGCGCGCGGCAGTACCGGCCGGCCACCGGGAGCTTCGGCTATTACCAGGAAGACCCCTACGCGCAGGGGGACTTCGTACGGCAGCCGCTCCACGACACCGTCGACGTGGCGATCGTCGGCGGCGGCTTCGGCGGGCTCCTCGCGGGCGCGCGCCTCCGCCAGGCGGGCATCGGGTCGATCCGGGTGATCGAACGCGGCGCGGACTTCGGCGGCACCTGGTACTGGAACCGCTACCCGGGGATCCACTGCGACATCGAGTCGTACATCTACCTGCCGCTGCTGGAGGAAGTCGGCTACGTCCCTCGCTGGAGGTACGCGCCGGGCGAGGAGATCCGGCAGCACGCACGGGCGATCGGCCGGACCTTCGACCTCTACCGCGACGCCCTCTTCCGGACGGGCGTGACCGGACTGCGCTGGCTGGAGGACGAGTCCGCGTGGCTCGTCGGCACCGATCGCGGAGACCAGGTGCTCGCCCGTTACGTGGTCACCGCCCAAGGCACGTTGAGCGAGGCGAAACTCCCCGGCATCCCCGGGATCGAGAAGTTCGCCGGGCACACGTTCCACACCAGCCGGTGGGACTACGCCTACACCGGCGGCAGCGCGGACGGCGGTCTGAGCAAACTCGCGGACAAGCGCGTCGCCCTCGTCGGCACGGGCGCCACCGCCATCCAGTGCGTACCCCATCTCGGCGCGGACGCGCAGCACTTGTACGTGTTCCAGCGCACCCCCTCCTCCGTCGACGTCCGCGGCAACCGCCCCACCGACCCGGCGTGGGCCGCCGCACTGGAGCCCGGCTGGCAGCGCCGCCGCCGGGAGAACTTCCTCACGCTCGTCACCGGCGGCCAGGTGGACGAGGACCTGGTGGACGACGGCTGGACCAGCACCGCGCGCCTGCAGCAGAAGCTGATCCCGAGCGACGGCTATCAGGACCTGTCGGCCGAGGAACGCGAACAGGCCTACGAGCTGGCCGACTTCCGGAAGATGGACGAGATCCGCGCGCGCGTGGAGGCGGTGGTGGACGACCCGCGGACCGCCGAACTGCTCAAGCCGTGGTACCGCTACATGTGCAAGCGCCCCACCTTCAGCGACCACTACCTGCAGACGTTCAACCGCCCCGACGTCACCCTGGTCGACACCGCGGACAGCCACGGTGTGGAGGAGATCACCGAGAACGCCGTCGTGGCCGGCGGGACCGCCTACGAGGTCGACTGCGTCATCTTCTCCACCGGGTTCCAGGTCGGCGCCTCCGGCGTCCTCACGGGCAGCCTGCCCGTCACCGGCCGGGGCGGGATCACCCTGAAGGAGGCCTGGCAGCAGGGTCCCAGGACTCTGCACGGGTTCTACAGCCACGGCTTCCCGAACCTCTTCCAGCTGGGCCCGCTGCAGAACGCCAGTTCCGTCAACTTCACGCATGTGCTGGACGAGCAGGCGAGCCACGTGGCCGAGGTCGTCGCCGCCGCGCGTGACCGCCGGGCCGCGCACGTGGAGCCCACGGCGGAGGCGGAGAGCGCCTGGGTCGCCACCATCCGGGAGAAGGCGGCGGATCTGCACGCCTTCCAGGCGGAGTGCACCCCGGGCTATTACAACAACGAGGGCGACCCGAGGAAGCGCGGGCAGTCGTTCGGAGACGGGCCGGTCGCGTTCCACGCGCTGCTGCGGGAGTGGCGCGAGGGCGGCGGGCTGGACGAGGTGCTGGCCGGGGCCGGGCAGGACCGGGCGTGAGGCGGCAGCGCACCGGCACCGGTGCCGAGCCGGCCCTGGCGGGGTCGGGGACGCCCGGGGAACACCGGCGGCGCACGGCCGGGCCGGAGCCGTCCGAGCGGCGCCGACAGCGGGCCGAGCGCCTCAACGACCCCAATCCGCTGCGTGGTTCGAACGGTGTCGCGTTCGGTCCGGACGGGCGGCTGTACGTCGCCCAGTACCTGATGGGCACGATCAGCGCGGTGGACCTCGCGAGCGGCGACATCGACGTGGTGACACCCAAGGACTGCCCGGTGCGGTCCCCCGACGACCTCGCCTTCGGGGCCGACGGATCGATGTACGTCGCCGATCTGGTCCCCGGCGTCGTCTGGCGCCGCAGCCCGCTCGGCGCGTACTCCGTCGTCTCGGACCAGGTGGTGCTCCCCAACGGCATCACCTGCGTCGGCGACCGCCTCTTCGTCAACGAGATGAGGATGGGCGGCCGGCTGGTCGAGCTCTTCGGGGACGGCCGGGAACCGGTGGTCCTGGCGGAGGGCCTGGCCATGGGCAACGCGATGCAGACCGGTCCGGACGGCTGCCTCTACTACCCGCACATGATGACCGGCGAGGTCTGGCGGGTTCCGCCCGACGGAGGCGTGCCGGAGAGGGTCGCGCGGGACGTGCACGAGCCGGTCGCGGTCCGCTTCGACCGGGGCGGCGTCCTGCACGTCCTCTCCCGGGGCGTGGCCGGTTTCGTCACCCGTATCGACCTCCACGGGACGGGGTCCCGCTCGGTCGTCACCTCCGGCCTGGTGGGGCTCGACAACGCGGCGTTCGACGCGGAGAACCGCATGTTCGTCTCCAGCTACGCCGGTGGCGGTGTCAGCGAACTGCACCCGGACGGCCGGACCCGCGACGTCGTCAGGCGGGGGCTGGTGGGCCCGTACGGGGTGACGGGCCTGGGGAGCACGGTCTTCACGGCGGACCACTACCGGCTGAGCGCGCCCGAGGGCCCGCCGCGGCAGGGCGCCGAACCGCGTACGGCCGCCGACGCCTCGTCGGTGCTGCGCACGTTCGCCCACGGCATCGCGTCCGACGGAACCCTGCTGCACACCACCTCGCAGTACGGGGAGGTCGCCACCTACGACCCCGCGACCGGTACCACCCGGGTCCGGGCCACCGGTCTCGCCCGGCCGCTGGGGATCGCCGCACACCCGGACGGCCCGCTGTACGTCGTCGAGGCGGACCGCGGCCGGATTCTCACGATCGACGAGAACGACGCCGTGGGCGTGCTGGCCGAAGGACTCCCCGGGCCGGTCGACGTGGCCCTGGACGCGGACGGCACCTGCTACGTGAGCGACGAGGCGTCGGGAGCCGTCCTCCGCGTCGACGAGGACGGCCCGCACGTCCTCGCGGACGGCCTCGACCGGCCCCAGGGGCTGGTGGTCCTCGGGGGCGAGGTCTTCACGGTCGAGACGGGTGCGCGACGGCTGGTCGCCGTCTCGCTCGCGACCGGGGAGACCCGGACGGACGCCGAGGACCTGCCGGTCGTCGCGTCCCTGGACGCCCCGGGGGCGCCCCGGGCGCTCTTCTCCCACGGAATGCCCGGGATGCCGAGGTCGTTCGCCGGACTCGCCACGGGGCCCCGGGGCACCCTGCTGGTGTCGGCCAACGGGGAAGGGACCGTGTGGCGCCTCACTCCCGCGGGACCTGAGCGGGAGACCGACGCGGCGCCGTGAGAAGAGGGGAGAGCGCCCGCGGGACGTCTCCCCGGGCGCTCTCCCGTCCCGGCCGTCGTCACAAAAAGGCGTTCCCGGGCGGTGCCACGGGGGGAGAATCGCCGTGCGACCCCGCCGACCGCCCTGCGCGGCGCACCGATCAGCAGACGCGATCGATCCCGATCAGTATTCGGCATTGGACGCAGCGTGCCCTCTTCCTGCATGCTCAGTGCCATGTTCAGGCCTGAGATGGTGAGGGAGTCCAGCCGGTACCCGGCCGACGCCTCCACCTGCCACCACGGACTCAGCGAGTGCCTGACGCCCCGTCTGACCCAGTGCCGAGTCGTGGACTTCGGAAAGGTCTGGTCGACCAGCTGTCGCTGAGCCGACGCGCGGGTCCCGCCGGACTCCGGTGAACACCCCTTTCTCGCACGGCCGCGCGCCCTCGCGCGCCCATTCCCCGCCACCCCCTTCGGCCCCCCATGGCCGCCGCACGCCCGGATCCTTCGCGGTCCGGCGGTGGCGCGCGGCCCGGAGCACCGTCATGCCCTTGCCCGCCGCGCCGCCCCACGCGGCCGGACAACCGCCCGACTCAAGACCAAGGACACACCCATGGCCTGCGAACTCCCCTTCTCCGCCGCACTGGAGGGCCGATGAGCTCCGCCACCGAGAGCCGGCCGGTACCCGCCGATCTCGGCCGGCTCGACGAGGTGACCGCCTCGCTCGCGGCCACCGCCGCCGACTACGACCGCACCGGGGCCTTTCCCCACGAGCCGATCCGACTGCTGCATGAGGCAGGGCTGTTGACCGCCGGAGTGGACGCCCGTTACGGCGGCTCCGGGGCGACCTTCACCGAGGTCGCGAAGATCCTGCTGGCGGTGGGACGCGGCGATCCGTCGACGGCGCTCATCGCCGGCATGACGATCGTCCCCCATCTGCTCCAGACCCGGAGCCCGTGGCCCGAGGAGCTCTACGCCCGGGTGCTGGCGGAGTCCGCCGAACGTCCGACGCTGCTCAACCACGCCCGCGCGGAACCGGATCTGGGATCGTCCACCCACGGCCTACCGGCGACCGTCGCGCGGCGGACGGCGAACGGCTGGTCGATCAGCGGTCGCAAGCGGTTCGTCACCGGCGCGGAGGGCCTCAGCTACTTCCTGGTCTGGGCGGTCACCGACGAACCCTCGCCCCGCGTGGGCAACTTCGTCGTCCCCGGCGACACACCCGGCATCGACATCGTGCCCACCTGGTTCCAGCTGGGGATGCGCGCGACGGGCAGCCACGAGGTGGAGTTCCGGGACGTCGAGATCCCCGCGGAGTACGTGCACGAGCTGGAGCGCCCCGGTACCCCGCCGGCCCCCGGCACGCTGCCCGGCAGCATCACGATGCTGCTCTCGTCCTCCCTCTACCTGGGGGTGGCGCGGGCCGCGCAGAGCTTCACCACCACCTGGGGCCACGAGCGCGTGCCCTCCGGGCTCGGCCGTCCGCTGGCCACGACGGACCGCTTCCGCCAGGCCGCCGGCGAGATCGAGACCCTGCTCTCCACCGCCGAGCAGCTGATCTTCGCGACGGCCGACCGGGTGGACCGGGGTCTGCCGGTGTCGGGCGCCGACGCGCTGGCCTCGAAGGTGCTGGTCGTGCGCCATGTCACCACCGCGGTCCAGACCGCGGTGCGCCTGCTCGGCAACCCCGGGCTCGCCCAGGGCAACCCGCTGGAGCGGCACTTCCGTGACATCCAGTCCGTCGGCGTGCACGCGCCCGGCGAGGACGCCTCCCTGCAGATCGTCGGCGCCTCCGCCCTCGCGGCGGGAGCTCCGCGTGCCTGAGCCGACGCGTCCCCCGTCTCCCGCATCCTCCGCCTCCTCCGGCCCCCACGGGGGCGTCCACTCCTGGAGTTCCGCCATGCGCACCACCCTGTCCGGACTGGGCCGCACCCTCGCGGTGGGGGTGAGCGGCCTCCTTCTCCTCTCCGCCTGCTCGTCCGGCGGTGGCACCACCGCCGGGGCGGCGGGCTCGGGGAAGCCGGTGGCGGGCGGGACGCTCACCACCGCCGTCGACACCGAGCCCGTCTCCTGGGACATCCACGCCAGCACCCAGGACGTGACCGCGGAGATCGCGCGCGGCGTGTTCGACTCGCTGGTCTCGCAGGACTCCGACGGGAAGTTCCACCCGTGGCTGGCCACCGAGTGGGAGGTGTCGGACGACTTCAAGAGCTACACCTTCCACCTGCGCGACGACGTCACCTTCACCGACGGATCGAAGTTCGACGCCTCGGTCGTCAAGGCCAACTTCGACCACATCGTGGCCAAGGAGACCAAGTCGCTGTACGCGGCGAACCTGCTCGGCCCCTACACGGGCACCGAGGTCGTCGATCCGCAGACGGTGAAGGTCAACTTCTCCAAGGCGTTCGCCCCCTTCCTGCAGGCGGCCAGCACCACGTATCTGGGCTTCTACTCGCCCGAGGCGCTCAAGGCCGGCGCCGGCAAGCTCGCCGCGGGCGGCCCCGCGGACGTGGGCAGCGGCCCCTTCGTCTTCAGCGCCTACACCAAGGGCCAGTCGGCGACGCTCACCCGCAACCCGGACTACGCCTGGGCCCCGGGGACGGCGGCCCACACGGGCGCCGCCTACCTGGACAAGGTGGTCGTCCGCTTCCTGCCCACCGCCTCGGTGCGCGCCGGTGCGCTGACGAGTGGTCAGGTGCAGGTGGCGAAGGCCATCCCGCCGCAGAACGTCACCGCGCTCAAGTCGACCCCCGGCTTCCGGCTCATCTCCCGGGCCAACCCGGGCGGCAACTACAACCTCTGGCTCAACGGTTCGCTGGCCCCGCTGGACGACGTCCGCGTGCGCAAGGCGATCCAGCGCGGCATCGACGTCGAGCAGGACGTGAAGACCGTGACCTTCGGCCAGTACCCCCGGGCCTGGAGCCCCATCAGCCCGACCACACCGGATTACGACAAGTCCCTCGAAGGGAGCTGGCCCTACGACCCGAAGCTGTCGGCCCGGCTGCTCGACGAAGCGGGCTGGACCGGCAGGGACGCGCAGGGGTACCGCACCAAGGCGGGAAAGCGGCTCACCGTCCAGTGGCCGCAGCTGTCCATCCAGGCGACCCGCGAGGGGCGTGACGTGCTCGGGCAGGCCGTGCAGGCGGACCTGAAGAAGATCGGCGTCGAGGTGAAGCGCCCGAACCTGGACATCGGTACGTACAACACCAAGGTCTACGGCGGCCAGGCGAACATCATCGACCTCAGCTGGCCCCGGTTCGACCCGGACGTGCTGTGGCTCTTCTTCAACTCCGCCAGCGCGCCCGCCAAGGGCGGCATCAACGCCACCTTCCTCACCGACCCGTCCTTCGACACGTGGACGGACCAGGGCCGCTCCACGCTGGACGAGAAGATCCGCGCCGACGTCTACCCGAAGGTGCAGCGGCGGGGCATCGATCTCGCGGTCGTCGTCCCCCTGTACACGCAGGTCTCCCTCGTCGGTCAGTCCGAGCGGGTGAAGGGGCTCACCTTCAACGCGAGCAACTGGCTGACGTACTACGACGCCTGGCTGGCAGCGAAGTGACGGCGTCGGCGACGGCCCTGGCCGGCAAGATCGCCAGGCTGCTGGGCTCGGCGGTGGCCGTACTGCTGGGTGCGGCGACCCTGGCGTTCCTCACCCTCCAGCTCATCCCCGGCGACCCCGTCTCCGTCCTGCTCGGCCCCTCCAACGCCGGTTCCCCCGAGGTGCGGGCGGAGATCGCCCGGGAGTACGGATTCGACCGGCCCGTCGCCGACCAGTACCTGCACTACCTGGGCCGGCTCCTCCAGGGCGATCTGGGGCAGTCGTACCAACTCCAGCGCTCGGTCTGGTCACTGATGAGTGATCAGCTGGGGCCGACCGTGCAACTCGCTTTGGCGGCACTGGTCTTGGCCGTCGTCCTCGCGGTGGTCTCCGCGGTGGCGACGGCCGGGCGCCGCCCCGCCTTCCGCGCGGTCGCCTCGGTCTGGGAGCTGATCTCGGCGTCCACCCCGTCCTACTGGGTCGGGATCGTGCTGCTGACGGTGTTCTCCTTCCGGTTCCACGTCTTCCCGGTGGCCGGGGCGGAGGGCTTCGCCTCGCTGGTGCTCCCGGCCGTCACCCTGGCGCTCCCCCTCACCGGGGTGCTGGCACAGGTGCTGCGCGAGGGGCTCGAAGCCGCCCTGGAGCAGCCGTTCGTGGTCACCGCCCGCTCGCGCGGGGTGGGCCGGACGGCGGTACGGCTCCGGCACGCCCTGCGGCACTGCGCGGTGCCCCTGCTCACCCTGACGGGGTGGCTCACCGGGTCCCTGATCGGGGGCGCGGTGCTGGTGGAGACGGTCTTCGGACGGCCCGGGATCGGCTCGCTCGTCCTCCAGGCGGTGAGCGCCAAGGACATGCCGGTGGTGATCGGTGTGGTGCTGCTCTCGGCCTTCGTCTTCGTCGTGATCTCCACCGTGGTGGAGCTGCTCCATCCCGTCATCGACCCGCGGCTCAGGAGCACCTGACCCATGGCACGTACCCTCGTCCCCGAACCCGTCACCGGCGGTCCTGCCGCCGCCGTGTCCGCGCCGCCGCGGGCACGGCGGCGGGCCGGAGCGTTCACGTCCGTCCCGCCGACCGTGGTGGTGGCGGGCGCCCTGCTGCTGCTCGTCGTGCTGGTCGCGGTGGCTCCCGGCCTGTTCACCGACGTCCCGCCCGCCGCGATCCATCCGCTGGACGCGCTGAAGGGGCCGAGTTCCGCACACTGGCTCGGCACCGACCAGCTGGGCCGGGACCTGTTCTCGCGCATCCTCCACGGTGCCCGGCCGTCCCTGCTGCTGGGCTTCGGCTCGACGGTCGTCGCGGTCGCCGGAGGGGCCGTCGTCGGCCTCGCGGCGGCGCTGGGCGGCCGGGCGGCCGACGGCGTCCTGATGCGGCTGGCCGACATCCTGCTGGCGCTGCCCGGACTCCTCCTGGCACTCCTGGTGGTGACCGTGCTGGGCACCGGCACGGTCAACGTCATGCTCGCCATCGGCATCGCCTTCGTCCCCGGCTACGCCCGGCTCGTCCGCGCGGAGGCCCTGGTGGTGCGCCGCTCCGGCTACGTCGAGTCCGCGGTCGCCCTCGGTCTGCCGCGCCACCGGATCGTGCTGCTCCACGTCCTGCCGAACGCCCTGGCTCCGCTGCTGACCCTGGCGACGGTGGGGTTCGGCACCGCGCTGATCTCCGCCTCCGGGCTCAGCTTCCTCGGTCTCGGTCCCGCCGCGCCCTCGCCCGAATGGGGGGCGCTGCTCTCCGCGGGACGCGACTTCCTCCAGACGGCCTGGTGGATCGGTGTGTTCCCCGGCGCGGCCGTCACGACGACGGTGATCGCCGTCAACGTGGTCGGCCGCCACGCCCAGCAGCGCTTCACCCGGAGGTCCGACCGATGAACCCCACCGTGTCCCCGCTGCTGACCGTCGAAGGGCTGGACGTCACCTTCCGCCGCCATGGGGAGGTCCGCGCCGTGCGGAACGTCTCCTTCTCGCTGGACCGGGGCGAATGCCTCGCCGTGGTCGGGGAGTCGGGTTCGGGCAAGAGCGTGACCGCCCGCACCCTGCTCGGGCTGACCGGGAACCACGCCGCGGTCTCCGCCCGCAGGCTCTCGTTCGACGGCACCGACCTCTCGGCCCTCTCCGAGCGGCAGTGGCGTGCCGTGCGGGGGCGCCGCATCGGCCTGGTGCTCCAGGACGCGCTGGTCTCGCTCGACCCGCTGCGCACGGTGGGCGCCGAGATCCGCGAGACGCTGCGCGAGCACTCCCTCGCCGCCGGTCCCCAGGCGCGGGAGCGGACGCTCGCGCTGCTGTCCGAGGCGGGCATCCCCGATCCGGAGCGGCGGGCGGCGGAGTATCCGCACCAGCTGTCCGGCGGGCTGCGCCAGCGCGCGCTGATCGCCTCCGCGCTCTCCGGGGCCCCGGAGCTGCTGGTGGCGGACGAGCCGACGACGGCGCTGGACGTGACGGTCCAGGCCCAGGTGCTGGAGCTGCTGGGCCGGCTGGTCGGCGAGGGCACGGCGCTCCTGCTGATCAGCCACGACCTGTCGGTGGTGGCCAGGCTCGCGGACCGGGTCGCGGTGATGTACGGCGGTCTGGTCGTCGAGCGGGGGCGCGCCGCCGACGTGCTGGAGGAGCCCCGGCACCCGTACACCCGGGCCCTGCTGGCGGCCGTGCCGACGATCGGTTCGAAGGGGCGCGCGCTCTCCGTGGCCGCCGCGCGCCGGCCCGCCGCCGGTCCGGACGGCTGCCCGTACGCGGCGCGCTGCCCGCTGGCCGACGAGCGGTGCCGTACGGAACTCCCGGCGGCGGACGCCGGGGCGGAGGGGCACCTGACGCTCTGCTGGCACCCCGGTGGGGCGCTCCCGCCCGCTGCCCCGGAGGCCTCCCGGCCCCGGGCAGAAGCGAGGGCCGCGTCTGCGGTCCCGCTGCCCCGGGACGCGGCGGCTCGGGGCGCGGGTCCGGCGCTGCTGGAGGTGGCGGGCGTCTCCAAGAGTTTCCGGGCGCCGGGCGGGGGGTCCTGGACGGCGGTGCGCGACGTGTCGTTCCGCGTCGGTGCCGGCGAGACCCTCGGGCTCGTCGGCGAGTCCGGCTCCGGCAAGACGACGACGGCGCGCATCGTGCTGGGGCTGGTGGAGCCGGACGAGGGCTCCGTACGGTTCGAGGGGGAGGCGTGGAGCGGCGTGCCCGAGCGGGCCCGGCGCGACCGGCGCCGCCGTCTCCAGGTGGTCCATCAGGACCCGCTCGGCTCCTTCGACCCCCGGCACACGGTGCGCCGGATCGTCGCCGAAGCGGCGGCCAGGGCCGGGATTCCACGCGGTCGGGCCCGGGCGGCTCGGGTCGCCGAACTCCTGGACCAGGTCGGCCTGTCGGCGGCGCTCGCCGACCGGCGACCGCTGCAGCTCTCCGGCGGTCAGCGCCAACGGGTCGCCATCGCACGGGCGTTGGCCACCGAGCCGCGGCTGATCGTCTGCGACGAGCCGGTCTCGGCGCTCGACGTGTCGATCCAGGCGCAGGTGCTCGACCTGCTGGCCGAACTCCAGCGGGAGTTGGGAATGGCGTTGCTCTTCATCTCGCACGATCTCGGTGTCGTCCACCACGTGAGCGACCGGGTGATCGTGATGAAGGACGGAGAGCTGGTCGAGTCGGGGCGCGTGGAGCAGATCTTCGACCGGCCCGCCCATCCGTACACCCGCGAGCTGCTCGCCGCGCTGCCCCGGCCCGACCGGGACCGGGCACCCGGGCACGACCAGGAAGGGGTACGCGCGTGACGACCGGGATCGACGCCGACCTCTGGATCCGGCGCTTCCACCCCTCCCCCGGGGCCGCCGCCCGTCTGGTGTGCTTCCCGCACGCCGGCGGGTCGGCGGGCTTCTGGTACGCGCTCTCCGCACTGCTCCACCCCCGGGTGGAGGTGCTGGCCGTGCAGTACCCGGGGCGCCAGGAGCGCCGGGCGGAGCCGCCGGCCGAGGACATCGGGAGCCTGGCCGACGCCCTCGCCGGGGTCCTCGTGCCTTGGTGGGGCGAGCCGCCCGCGTTCCTCGGGCACAGCATGGGCGCGGTGGTGGCGTACGAGACGGCCCGCAGGCTCTCCGCGGCCACCGGGGCGGGGCCCGCCGCGCTCTTCGCCTCGGGGCGCCGCGCCCCGTCCACCCACCGCGAGGAGACGCTCCATCTCGCCGACGACGGCGCGTTGCTGGCGGAGATCGTGCGGCAGGGCGGCACTCCGGCCGCCCTGCTGGAGGAGCCGGAGCTGGTGGAGATGATCCTGCCCGCGCTGCGTGGCGACTACCGGGCGATCGAGCGGTACCGGTACCGGCCCGGCACCGTGCTGGACACCCCGGTCACCGTGCTGACCGGCAGCGAGGACCCCAAGGTGACGGCGGAGGAGGCGCGGGCCTGGCAGGACCACACCATCGGCGCCACCGAGGTGCTGACCTTCGCCGGAGGCCATTTCTTCCCCCTCCTGCACCAGGACCGGATCGCGGCGCTGATCCAGGAACGCCTGCTGCCGGGTGCCGCACCGCCGCGGCCCCGGCCCTGACGTCCTCGCCGGTCCCCGCCCGAGAGCAGATGTCCGAAACGCGCGACGCGGCTGCGTCGTCGAGATGTGGAGCTGATTGTGGTTTTTGTCGAGCGTGAGAACCAGGTGGCGCGACTTCGAGAGCTGCTGGCCGACTGTCTCGGCGGGAGAGGGAGCGTCGTCGCCGTGAGCGGCCCGGTGGCCGCCGGAAAGACGGAACTGCTCCACGTCTTCGGCGAGATCGCCGCTCGTGCGGGCGCGGTGGTGCTGCACGCGTCGGCCAGGTGCTCGGAGCAGGACGTGCCGCTGGGCGTCGTCGGACAGCTCTTCGGGCGGGAGCACTTCGCACCCGCGGAGCGGGACCGGGCGCTGCACCTGCCCCGGGGATGCGGCGGGGCGGCGTCCTGCGACGCGGACCTGCTGTCCCCGGGCCCGACGCCGACGCGTGTCGGCCAGATCCACTGGGAGTTGATCCGCGCGCTGTCGGAGCGCGCCCCGGTGGTGGTGGCGGTCGACGATCTGCACTTCGCCGACCCCGCGTCGCTGAACTCCCTGATCCACATGGGCGGTCTGCTCCGCGCCTCCCGGGTGCTGATCGTGGTGACCGAGTCCGATCCGCCGACCGACGGAGACGCGACGGAGCGCGCGTGGCGCACCCCGCTGCTCCGGCAACGGCACTTCACCCGCCTACGGGTCCGTCCGCTCTCCGTCGGGGCCACCGGGCGGATGCTCGCCGCGCTGCCGGGAGGCGTCCTCGCCCCCGGTGCCGCGGCCGACGCCTGGCACCGGCTCAGTGGCGGGAACCCGCTGCTGCTGCGCGCGCTCGCGGAGGACTGGTACGAACGGCCCGGCAGCCCGGTGTCCGCGCCAGAACCCCGTGCGGGAGCGGAGTTCGGCCGGGCGGTGGACGCGTGCGTCCGCAGGGCGGGGCGCCGGTTCTGTGACGCGGCCCGCGCGCTCGCCGCACTGGACGCCTCCGGCTCGCACCACCGCCTGGCGCGGCTGCTGGGCCTGCCGCAGCCCGAGGTGGACGAGACGCTTGCCGCGATGGACGCCATCGGCGTCCTGGACGAGGGCCGCTTCCGGCATCCCGCCGCGGGCGGCGCCGTACTGGCCGGCATGGGGGCCGCCGACCGTGCGGCGCTGCACCGGGACGCGGCCCGGCTGCTGCACGGGGCGGGGGATCCCGCGTCCGTCGTCGCCGTCCATCTGCTGGCGGCCGGCCGCGCCGACGAGCCCTTCGCCTTCCCGGTGCTGCTGGAAGCGGCCCGCGAGGCCCTGCGCCGGGACGACACGGGGTTCGCGGAGGCGTGCCTCGACAGGGCGGCGGAGGTCTGCGCGGACGAGGAGCAGCGGGTGACGGTCACCGTGCAGCGGAGCCTCGTCGACTCCCGGAGCGACCCGGACACGGCCTGCCGGAGGCTGCGACCGCTGGTGGACGCGCTGCGGGAGGGCCGTCTGACGGGGTGCCAGACCGTCTCGCTGCTCGGGCGGCTGCTGCGGAACGGCAGTGGGGAGGAGATCGCTCTGGCGCTGCGGCGGCTCGAACGGTTCTCGGACACGCTGGACGCGGATTCCGCGGCCGAGTACCTCGCCGCGCGGGAGTGGCTGCGCGCCTCCCACCCGGCGCTGCTGCGGGAGACCGACCTCCGGTTCCGTGCCGCGCGGCCGGCCGCCCGGAACGTCCGGAGCGCGCGTACCGGGAGGTCCGAGGCAGCCCGGGCGTCGGACGGCGCGCCGAAGCGGATGGCTGCCGTGCTGAACGCGCTGCTGCGTTCGGGACCGGACCAGGACGGCGTGCGGAGCGCCGAACTCGCCCTCCAGTCGACCGCGTTGGACGACGAGGGGTTCGACACGCTCCATCTCGCGCTGTCCGTGCTGGTCTACGCGGACCGCTCGGACCTGGCGGTGGGCTGGTGCGACGCGCTGCTGCGCGAGTCCGCCGAACGGGACGCCCCCGCGTGGCAGGCGCAGTTCGCGGCGGTGCGGGCGGAGATCGCCGTCCGCCAAGGCGACGCCCGGCTCGCGGAGCGCACCGCTCGTCAGGCGATATCCCTCGTGTCGGCCGGGAGTTGGGGCGTACTGATCGGCTCTCCGCTCTCCAGCCTGCTGCTCTCAGCCACCGCGACGGGCACCGTGCCGGAGACCGGGGTCCCGCGCACGTGGAACCTGCCCGAGCAGTTGTTCCAGACGCGGTTCGGTGTCCAGTACCTCCACGCGCGCGGCCGGCAGCGGCTCTCGCTCGATCTGCTGCACGCCGCGCTGGACGATCTGACGCGGTGCGGACGGCTGTTGCGGGAGTGGGACATCGACCAGCCCGCGTTCGTACCGTGGCGGAGCGACGCGGTGACGGTGCTGCTGCGGCTCGGCAGGACCGACGAGGCACGCCGTCTGGCGTCCGAGCAGCTGACCCTGGTGTCGCCCGCGCAGCCCCGGGCCCGGGGAACGGCGCTGCGGACGGCCGCCTCCGTGGCGGACCCGAGGCGGCGCGCGGTGCTCCTGCGGGAGGCGGTGGACCTGCTGGGCGTGGCCGGTGACCGGCTGGAACTGGCGCGCGCCCTCGCCGATCTGAGCGCGGTCCACACCCGGGCGGGGCAGAGCGGCAGGGCCAGGATGGTCGCCCGGCAGGCCCGGGAGATCGCGGAGGCGCAGGGCTTCGCCCCGCTGTCGCGCCGGCTCGCCGCGGAGGAGTCCCGGGCGGTGAAGGACGACCGGGACACCGGGGTCACTCTGCTCAGCGGTTCGGAGTCGCAGGTGGCGGCGCTCGCGGTGGCCGGACACTCGAACCGGGAGATAGCCGAGAAGCTGTTCATCACCGTCAGCACGGTGGAGCAGCATCTGACGCACGCCTACCGCAAGCTCCGGGTCAAGGGCCGGGCCGACCTTCCGAGTTCACTGCGGGAGCACGGCCGGTCCGGGCAGCCCGCCGGGGACCGGGCGCGTGAGCACACGCGCCCGGCCGGGGGTCAGGGCGCGGCGGGGGGCACCGGCAGTCCGAGCAGCCCGCGCAGCGTGTCCGCCTCGTAGGCGGTCCGGAACGCGCCCCGGGCCTGGAGTTCGGGCACCAGTTCCCGGGTGATGGCGTGGAGGTCGTGGGGCAGGGCGCCGGGACGCAGGCGGTACCCGGACAGCCCTGCCTCCTGCCATTCCAGCAGCAGGTCGGCGACCTCCGCGGGGGTCCCGGTGATGATCTCGGCGTCGGAGGCGTAGGTGCTGCCGTGCGCCTCGTCCAGGCGGGCCAGGCGCTCGGCCGCACGGCCGGGGACGCTGTCGAGGAAGACCACGAACTCCCCGAAGACGTGCACCTTCTGGTCCGCGCGCCCGGCCGCCGCCTGCTCGGCCCGGATCTCCTCGACGGTCGCCCGCGCCTCCTCGGCGCTGTGCGGGGTCACCGAGACGACATCGGCCGAGCGTGCCCCGTAGCGGTACGGCAGGGTGATGTGGGCGACGGTGAAGACGACCGGGTGCCCCTGCGGGGCGCGGGGGGCGAGCGACGGCGAGTCGATGGTGATCCAGTCGCCGGCCGCGCCGCCGAGGGGCTCGATCTCGGTGAAGCTGCCGTGCGGGTCCGGGTCGGCGGGGGCGAAGCGGCCGGGCGCGGCGACGTCCCGCAGCGCCTTCTCGTCGTCCACGCCGTCCCAGAGGGCGCGTACGACGCGTACCAGGTCGGCGGCGCGTTCGAAGAGTTCGGCCATCGGCGTCTGCACCTCGGGGGTGAAGATGTCGGCGATCACGATCGGCCGCGCCGGGGTGACCGGGGTGCGCCAGCCGGCCCGGCCGTCGCTGAGGTGGTCGAGGGTGGCGATCGCCTTCGCGACGTTCGTCGGCTGGGCGTGGTCGGTCACGATGCTCGGTATCAGCCCGATGCGCTCGGTACGGGCGGCCAGCGCCGAGGCGACGAGGACGGCGTCGAGGCGGTGGTTGACGTGTCCGGCGGGGCGCTTCGGCGGGTCCTCGACGGTGACGAAGTCCAGCAGTCCGCGTTCAGCCTCCTGGGCGAGGGCGGTCCAGTGCGCCAGGCCGAAGAGGTTCCCGGCCGGGGCGTCGGGCCCGGCGCCGGACGCCGGGTGCCAGCCGACGTTGTCCAGGGCCACGGCGAGGTGCAGCGGCTGCGGTGCGGTCATCGTGTTCTTCTCTCTCGTGTCTTCCGGGGTGCGGATGCGGTGGTGCGGTGGAGCGGTGGTGCGGTGCGATGGAGCTGTGGAGCCGCGCGGGGCCGTCGCGGGCCGTCGCGGGCCGTCGCGGGCCGTCGCGGGCCGGGGCAGCGCGGGGAGGCCGGTGAGAGCCGTCGGTCCGGTCGCGGCGCGCGGGTTCAGTCCCGCGGGCTCAGCCACGTCTCGACGGCGGTCGCGGTGGTCGCCGAGTGCTCCTCCAGTACGGAGAAGTGGTCGCCCGGCACGTCGGTGGTGTCGTGCGGCAACCGCCAGAAGGCGCGGGTGTCCCGGGCCGGGTCGTCCGGTGTGCCGGGGAGGGGGGCCTCGGCGCGGAGCAGCAGGGTGGGGGTGGTGACCGCCCGGGGCTGCCAGCTGCCGAAGGTGGTGAGGTAACCGCCCATCGTGGTGATGCCGTTGTCGGTGAGCCCGAGACCGAAGGCGTCGAACCGGTCGACCATCGCGTTGATCATGGCAGGCATCCACCACTCCATTCCGGGCAGGGCCGCGGTGTCCATCGGGTAGGTGTCCACCATGGCCAGGCCGGCCGGCGGGGTGCCGCGCCGTTCGAGTTCGGTGGTCACCGCGTGGGCGACGCAGCCGCCCAGCGACCGCCCCAGCACGGCGAACGGCCGGTCACCCACGAGGCGTTGGACGGCGTCGGCCTGCATCGCCACGAAGGTCTCCGCCGAGTCGGGCAGGGCGCTGCCCTCGGGGTAACCGGGCGCGGGGACGGCGAGGACGTCTCGTACGCCGTGCAGCGCCCGGCCGAACCGGGCGTACTCGTGCGGCCCGGAGAGGGCGGTGAGGGCGGGAAAGCAGACCAGCGCCGTCCGTCGGTCGCCCTGCGCGAGCACCACCGGTTCGGCCGCGTGCCGGGCGCGGTCCGCCACGCCGAAGGTGGCTCTCAACCGGGAGGCCGCGACCGCCACTTCGGTGGCCGCCTTGATCTCCTGGGCGGCGCAGAGCCGCAGATAGAGCGTGGTGAGGGGCCCGTCGGCCGGTGCGGCGGGCTGTTTCCGCGCCCGCAGCAGCTCGCCCAAGTGCCGGGCGAGCGACGACGGTTCGGGGTAGCGGATGGTGAGGGCCCCGCCGAGAGCCAGGCCCGTGCGGGCCGCGAGCCGGGTGCGCAGTTCGACGGCGGAGAGGGAGTCCAGGCCCACTTCGACGAAGGCCCGGTCGGCGGCGACCGCGTCGGGGGACGTGTGCCCGAGCACGGCGGACACCTCCGCCGTGACGAGGGCGAGCAGCGCGGCGTCGAGCGCGGGCCCGGACAGCTCCGCGTGCCGGTCGGCCCAGCTCGTCCCGCTCTCGGGCTGCTCGGGCTCGACGGTCGGGGGTGCGGTGGCCGTCCGGCCGGTCACGGTGGCGTCGAGCCAGTGGCGGCGACGCTGGAAGGGGTAGGTGGGCAGGTCCACCGTGCGGGTCCGCTCCCCCTCGAGGACGGCCCGCCAGTCGACGGGTACCCCGTGGGCGTGGAGGCGGGCCAGCCCCGTCAGGAGCGTCGCCGCCCCGGGCCGGCCGCCCCGGGCCAGCGGCACCAGCACGGCGTCCTGCGCTGCGTCCTGCGCCGCCAGGATCTCGGCGGTCAGCCCGGTGAGGACGGCGTCCGGTCCGATCTCGACGAACCGGGTCACCCCCGAGGCGCGCAACTCCCGCACCACGTCCAGAAAGCGGACCGGCCGCCGGACGTGCTCGGTCCAGTGGTCGGCGGTGCCCAGCTCCCCCGCCCCGGCGGGGGCGCCGGTCAGGTCGGAGACCACGGGGATGCCGGGCTCCTCGTACCGCAGCGCCTTGGCCGTTCGGTGGAACTCGTCGAGCATCGGGTCCATGCGGGGCGAGTGGAAGGCGTGGCTCACCCGGAGCCGGGACGTTCTGCGGCCACGCTCCTCGAAGCCGGCCGCCACGGCGAGGACGGGTTCCTCGTCGCCGGAGACGACCACCGAGCGGGGGCCGTTGACCGCGGCGACCGCGACCGCCTCCCCCAGTCCGGCGAGCGCCTCGGCGACTTCCTCCTCGGTCGCCTCGACCGCCGCCATCGCCCCACCGGGCGGCAGCGCCTGCATCAGCCTGCCGCGCGCCGCGACCAGGGCGGCGGCGTCCTCAAGGGAGAGCACCCCGGCCACCTGCGCGGCGGCGATCCCGCCGATCGAGTGCCCCGCGACGACGTCGGGCCGCACCCCCCAGCCGTCCAGCAGCCGGAAGAGCGCGATCTCCACGGCGAAGAGGGCGGGCTGCGCGTACTCCGTGCGGTCGAGCAGGTCGCCGTGGGCGGCAAAGAGCACGACCTCGCGCACCGGGTGGGCGAGGTGGCCCGCGCAGTGGCGGTCGAGCGCGGCGGCCACCTCGTCGAAGGCGCGGGCGTAGGCGGGGAAGCGCTCGTGCAGCTCCCGCCCCATGGCGGCCCGCTGGCTGCCCTGTCCGGTGAAGAGGAAGGCGGTGCGTCCGGTGCGCGCCGCGCGGGGAAGGTCTTCCCCGGCGTCGACGACGGCGGCCGGGGAATGCCCGTCCGCCAGTGCCCGCAGCCCGGCGAGGAGTTCGTCCCGGCCCTCGGCGACCACCGTGGCGCGGTGCGGGTGGGTGGTCCGGGCGGTGGCCAGCGACCAGGACACGTCGCGCGGGTCGAGGCCGGGGCGGGAGTCCAGCAGCTTTGCCAGCCGGGCCGCCTGGTCCCGCAGCGCCGCCGCCGACCGGGCGGAGAGCAGCCAGGGGAGCGCGCCGGTGGTACGGGGTTCGGGGGTGTCCGTGCCCGTCCCGTCCTCGTCCGGGCCGGGTGCGGCCGGGGCCTCCTCGACGATCACGTGGGCGTTGGTGCCGCTCACGCCGAAGGCGGAGACCCCGGCGCGGCGGGGGCGTCCGGTCCCGGGCCAGGGCCGGGCCTCGTCCAGCAGCCGTACTCCGCCGCCCGCCCACTCCACGTGCGGGGTGGGGGTTTTGGCGTGCAGGGACTGCGGGAGGACTCCGTGCCGGATGGACTGCACCGCCTTGATCAGGCCGGCCACTCCCGCCGCGGCGGCGGTGTGGCCCATGTTGGACTTGAGCGAGCCGAGCCAGAGCGGGGCGTCCTCGGGCCGTCCGGTGCCGTAGACCTCCTGGAGCGCCTGGGCCTCGATCGGGTCGCCGAGGGTGGTGCCGGTGCCGTGCCCCTCCACCAGGTCGACGTCGTGCGGGGCGAGACCGGCGGTGGCCAGCGCCTGCCGGATCACCCGCTGCTGGGCCGGACCGTTCGGCGCGGTCAGCCCGTTCGACGCGCCGTCCTGGTTCACCGCGGAACCGCGCACCACCGCGAGCACCGGGTGCCCCAGCCGACGCGCGTCCGACAACCGCTCCACCAGCAGCAGCCCGACCCCCTCCGCCCAGCCGGTGCCGTCCGCCGAGGCGGCGTACGCACGGCACCGGCCGTCCGGCGAGAGCCCGCGCTGGCGGGAGAACTCCACGAACCCGGCCGGGGTGGACATCACGGTCACCCCGCCCGCGAGCGCCAGGTCGCACTCCCCCGAGCGCAGCGCCTGCACGGCCAGGTGGAGCGCCACCAGCGAGGAGGAGCACGCGGTGTCCACCGTCACGGCCGGGCCCTCGAACCCGTACGTGTACGAGATGCGTCCCGACGCCACACTGGCGAGGTTGCCGATGCCGAGGTACCCCTCCAGTTCGGCCGGTACCTCGGTGAGCCGGTGGTGGTAGTCCTGCGCGGTCAGGCCGACGAAGACGCCGGTGCGGCTGCCGCGCAGGGAGTCCGGGGCGATCCCGGCCCGCTCGAACGCCTCCCAGGACGACTCCAGCAGCAGCCGCTGCTGCGGGTCGGTCGCCAGCGCCTCGCGCGGTGACATCCCGAAGAACTCGGCGTCGAACTCGGCCGCGTCGTGCAGGAATCCGCCGTGCCGGGCGTAGCTGGTGCCGGGGTGGGCGGGATCGGGGTCGTAGAGCGCTTCGAGGTCCCAGCCCCGGTCGGTGGGCCACGGGGTGATGGCGTCGCCGCCGGTGGCCACCAGGTCCCACAGGGCGTCCGGCGAGTCCACCCCGCCCGGGAGCCGGCAGCTCATGCCGACGACGGCGATCGGCTCCCGGAGGCCGGACTCGACCTCGCGCAGGCGCTTGTTCGCCTCCCGGTTCTCGGCGAGCGCGCGCTTGAGGTAACTGCGCAGCTTCTCCTCATCGGCCACGACCGGCCACCTCCTCCATGGTTCCTACGTGTGCGTTGATGTGACGTTGCGTCAGAACATGCCGACGGTGGCTGGTCATCGCGCCTCGTTGTCCATCAGCTCGAAGAGCTCCTCGTCGGTTGCCCCGTCCAGGTCGATCTCCTCGCCCTCCTCCCGGTGGGGCTCGGCCCCGCCGGTGTCCCACCGGGCCACCAATGCCCGCAGGCGTGAGAGGAGTTCGGCGGCGTCCGGGGCGAGCGGGTCCGCGCCGGGCACGGCCCGCTCCAGCAGGGCGAGGGCGTCGGTCGCCGAACCTTGGCCCCCGGCCGGTGAGTCGGGGAGCAGACCGGCGAGGTGCGCGGCGACGGCGGCGGGTGTCGGGTGGTCGAAGACCAGGGTCGCCGGCAGCCTTACGCCGACGGCGGCGGCCAGCCGGTTGCGCAGGTCGACGGCGGTCAGCGACTCCAGGCCGAGCCCCTTGAAGGCGTGGTCCGCGCCGATCTCCCCGGCGTCCTCGTGCCCCAGCACCTCGGCGGTCTGGCGCACCACCAGGTCGAGCAGGGCCTCGGCGCGGGCGGCGGGCGCCAGGGCGGCGAACCGTGCCCCCGGGCCCGCCTGTTCACGGTCCTGGTCCTGGCCGTGGCCGTGGCCGGGCCCCGGAGCCCCGTCCGGGGCTCCGGCCCGCGGGGCGGTCCCGGCGAGCGGACCGGAGGCGGCCGTACCGGCGTCCAGCCAGTAGCGCCGGCGCTGGAAGGCGTACGTGGGCAGCTCGATCCGCTCCCCACGCTCCGACGGTTCCGGCGCCTCCGGCCTCTTTGGCAGCAGGCCGTGGAACGCCGGGGACCAGTCCACCTCCACGCCTCGGGCGTGGACGACCGCGGCCGAGGCGAGGAACCTGTCGAGTCCGCCGTGGTCCCGCCGCAGCGTCTCGGTCACCGCGACGTCCGCGGCCTCCGCCGCGTCCACGGCGTCCTGGATGCTGCCGGTGAGCACCGGATGCGGGCTGACCTCGATGAAGACGGTGTACCGCTCGGCGATCAGCTCCTCCACGACGGGGGCGAATCGCACCGTCCGGCGGATGTTGCGGTACCAGTACTCCGCGTCGAGCTCCCCGGGGCCGGCGAGGGCGGCGGTGACCGTGGACCAGAGCGGCACCTCGCCCGCGCGGGGCGTGACGAACGCGAGCCGTCCGAGGAGTTCGTCCTTCACCTCGTCGATCACCGGGGAGTGCCCGGCGACCGTGGCCGCCCTGATCCGGCGGGCCCGCTCGCCCCGCGCCTCGCACGCGGCGATCAGTTCGTCCAGGGCGGATTCGTCCCCGGCGACCACGGCGGCCGAGGGGCCGTTGACGGTCGCCACCGAGAGCCGTCCCGGCCAGGCCGCGATCCGGCGCTCGACCTCGGCCGGCGGCAGCGCCAGGGAGGCCATGCCGCCCTTCCCGACGAGCCCGGCCAGGATCAGGCTGCGCTCGACGACGATCCGCGCGGCGTCCTCCAGCGAGAGGATGCCCGCCACGCAGGCGGCGGCGACCTCGCCCTGGCTGTGCCCGACCACCGCGTCCGGCCGCACGCCGTACGCCTCCCACTGGGCCGCGAGCGCCACCAGCACGGCCCACAGGGCCGGTTGGGCCACGTCCACCCGGTCCAGGGCGGGGGCGCCGGGGGTCTCCCGCAGGACGTCGGTGAGCGACCAGTCGACCAGGGGTTCCAGCGCGCGGGCGCACTCCTCGACGCGCGCGGCGAAGGCCGGCGCGGTGTCGAGCAGCCCCCGGGCCATCCCGGCCCACTGCGAGCCGTGGCCGGGGAAGACGAAGACCGTGCGGACGCCCTCGGTCACCGTTCCCCGGACGAGGTTCCCGGCGGGTTCGCCCCGGACGAGCGCGCCCAGGCCGTCCGTGAGGCCGTCCCGGTCGGCGGCGACCACGACCGCCCGGTGGTCGAAGTGCGAGCGGTCGGTGAGGAGCGCGTGGGCGGTACCGGCGGCGGCCGGGGCCCGGTCCGGGCGGTCCAGAGCCGCGAGGAGGCGCGCGGCCTGGTCGGACACGGCCTGCGGGGTCCGGCCGGAGAGCACCCAGGGCAGCGGGGAGGCGGCCTCGGCCGGGACGGGCTCCCGGTCCGAGAGGTCCGCCGGGGACGCGGGCGTGACGGGAACGCTGGGCGCGGCGGGCGTGACGGGGACGCTGGGCGCGGTGGGCTGTTCGAGGATGACGTGCGCGTTGGTGCCGCTCACGCCGAAGGAGGAGACGCCCGCGCGCAGGGGACGGCCGTCCGCCGCCCAGGGCCGCTCCTCGGTGAGGAGGCGTACCCCGCCCGAGGCCCAGTCCACGTCGGGGGAGGGCGCGTCGACGTGCAGCGTCCTCGGCAGAACGCCGTGCCGCATGGCCTGCACCATCTTGATGACCCCGGCGACCCCGGCGGCGGCCTGGGTGTGGCCGATGTTGGACTTGAGCGAGCCGAGCCAGAGCGGCCGGTCCTCGGGCCGTCCGGTGCCGTACGCGGCGACCAGCGCCTGGGCCTCGATCGGGTCGCCGAGGGTGGTGCCGGTGCCGTGCCCCTCGACCGCGTCGACGTCGTGCGGGGCGAGGCCTGCGGTGGCCAGCGCCTGCCGGATCACCCGCTGCTGGGCCGGGCCGTTGGGCGCGGTCAGCCCGTTCGAGGCGCCGTCCTGGTTCACCGCGGAGCCGCGCACCACCGCGAGCACCGGGTGCCCCAGCCGACGCGCGTCCGACAACCGCTCCACCAGCAGCAGCCCGACCCCCTCCGCCCAGCTCGTGCCGTCCGCCGAGGCGGCGTACGCCTTGACGCGGCCGTCCTTGGCGAACGCCCGGTGCCGGGAGGTGGCGACCATGCCGGACGGTGAGGCCATCACGGCGACCCCGCCCGCGAGCGCCAGGTCGCACTCCCCCGAGCGCAGCGCCTGCGCCGCGAGGTGGAGCGCCACCAAAGAGGAGGAGCACGCGGTGTCCACCGTCACGGCCGGACCCTCGAACCCGTACGTGTAGGAGACGCGCCCCGACGCCACACTGGCGGCGCTGCCGTTGTGCAGGTAGCCCTCCAACTCGGCGGGGAGTTCGCGCAGTCGGGAGGCGTAGTCGTTGTACATCACGCCGACGAAGACGCCGGTACGGCTGCCGCGCAGGGAGTCCGGGGCGATCCCGGCCCGCTCGAAGGCCTCCCAGGACGACTCCAGCAGCAGCCGCTGCTGCGGGTCGGTCGCCAGCGCCTCACGGGGCGAGATACCGAAGAAGCCGGCGTCGAACTCGGCCGCGTCGTGCAGGAATCCGCCGTGCTGGGTGTATGTGCGGCCCGGTTCGTCGGGGTCCTCGTCGAAGAGATTCTCGTTGTCCCAGCCCCGGTCGGTGGGCCACGGGGTGATGGCGTCGCCGCCTTGGGAGACGAGGTCCCACAGGTCGTCGGGCGAGGCCACCCCGCCCGGGAGCCGGCAGCTCATGCCGACGATGACGACCGGGTCGTACGTGTCCGGGGCGGGGGCGGCCACGGGGGCGGGGGCCACCGGCCCGGGGCTCGCGCCGAGCAGTTCGGTGAGGAGGAAGCGCGCCAGGGCCTGCGGGGTCGGGTGGTCGAAGACGAGCGTGGGCGACAGCCGCAGCCCGCTCGCCGCGCCCAGCCGGTTGCGGAGGTCCACGGCGGTCAGCGAGTCGAACCCGAGGTCCTTGAACGCCCGGCCCGACGCGATGGTGTCCCGGTCGGCGCGGCCGAGGACGGTCGCCGCCTCCGCGCGGACCAGGCCGGAGAGGAGTTCCTCGCGTTCGGCCGCGCCGAGCGGGAGCAGCCGCGCCGCGAGGGTGGTGCCTCCCGTACCGGTGGATGCCTGCTGGGCGGCCGGCCTGCGGGTCCGTACGACGTCGCGGAGGACCGGCGGGATCTGCCCTGGGTCGGCGCCGTGCCGCAGGGCGAGGGGGACGAGGAGCGGGTGCTCCGTCGTTCCGGCCGCGTCGAGGAGCGCGAGCCCTTCGGGGGTGGTGAGGGCGCGGGTGCCGTGGCGGGCGTTGCGCTGGTGGGCCATGTCGTCGAGATGGCCGGTCAGCTCGCTGCTCTCCTCCCACAGCCCCCAGGCCAGGGAGGTGCCGACCAGGCCGTGGGCGCGGCGGTAGGCCACCAGCGCGTCGAGGAAGGTGTTGGCCGCCGCGTAGTTGCCCTGGCCGGGGACGCCGAGGACGCCCGCCGCCGAGGAGAAGACCACGAAGGCGGAGAGCGGGGCGTCCCGGGTGAGCGCGTGCAGGTTCCACGCCGCGTCCGCCTTGGGGCGCAGCACGGTGTCCACCCGGTCGGGGGTGAGCGAGGACACGACGCCGTCGTCCAGGGTCCCGGCCGCGTGCACGATGCCGGTGAGCGGGTGGACCGCCGGGATGCCGTCCAGCACGGTCCGCAGGGCGTCCCGGTCGGCCGTGTCGGCGGCGGCGACGGTCACCTCGGCGCCCAAGGCGGTGAGTTCGGCCGCGAACTCCGGGGCGCCCGGGGTGCCGAGGCCGCGCCGGCCGGTCAGCAGCAGGTGTCGTACACCGTGTTCGGTGACGAGGTGGCGGGCCACGAGCCTGCCGAGGAGTCCCAGGCCGCCGGTCACCAGGACCGTGCCCTCGGGCGGCCCGAAGCGCCACGTGCCGCGGGCCGGTTCCGAAGGCGCGTCGGTGCCGGCGCCGGAGGAGCCGGGCCGGGCGGCGACGAGCCGGGGGGCGTACGCGGTGCCGCCGCGGAGCGCGAGTTGCGTCTCGCCCGCCGCGACGGCCGTCGCGGTCGCCGCGCGGAGGCCGGGGGACGTGCCCTGTCCGGCGGGTCCGGCCGGCTCGGTGTCGACGAGCAGGAAGCGGCCCGGGTGTTCGGACTGGGCCGAGCGCAGCAGGCCCCAGACGCCCGCCGTGGCGAGGTCCGGCGACTCGCCGTCGACGGAGACGGCGCCGGTGGTCACCACGGCCAGCGGGACGGCGTCCAGTTCGGGGTGGGAGAGCCAGTCCTGGACAAGGGCGAGCACCCGCTCCAGGCTCGCGCGGGCGTGCTCCGGCGGGGGCGTACCGTCCTCCGGCCGTCCTTCGGCGGGGACCTCGTACAGGACCGGCCCGGCCGGGGCCCGGCCCGCGCGGACCGCTGCGGCGGCCTCGGCGGGGTCTCGGAACCGGACCGGGGCGTCCGGGTCCGGGTGGCGCGGCTCGGCCCCCTCGGGCAGGAGGAGCGCGAGCGGCCCGGGTCCGGAGGCGGCGGGCGGCAGCGGGGTCCAGGCGAGCCGGTACAGCGGTGCGACGGCCCCGGGGGCGGAGGCGAGCCGGGCCGCCGCGACCGGGCGGTACACCAGGGAGTCGAGGGAGACGACGGGCGCGCCCGCCGGATCGGTGGCGTGCAGGGAGAGCCCGCCGTCGGCGGCCGGCACGAGCCGAACCCGCAGGGCGGTGGCGCCCGAGGCGTGCAGCCGTACCCCGTTCCAGGCGAACGGCAGCAGCACCTCGTCCGGTCCGGCCTGCGCCGGGGTGCCGAGGGAGGCCGCGTGGAAGGAGGCGTCGAGCAGGGCCGGATGCAGCCCGAACTCCCCTGCCGACGACTCCTCCTCACCGTCGAGCGCGACCTCGGCGAAGATCTCCTCGCCGCGTCGCCAGGCCGCGCGCAGCCCCTGGAACCGGGGCCCGTAGGCGACACCGGATTCCGCGAGCCGGTCGTAGAGGCCGTCCAGCGGGAGCGCGGTGGCACCCGGCGGGGGCCAGCTGCCGGTGGCGTCCTGCGGCCGGGCGGGGCGGGAGGTGCGCGACAGCTGCCCGGTGGCGTGCCGGGTCCAGCCTTCGCCGTCCGCCGCGTCCTGCGGGCGCGAGTGGACGGTCACGGCGCGGCGGCCGTCCTGGGCGGGCGCCGCGACGGCGACCTGGATCTGGAGGGCGTCGTCGGCCGGCAGCACGAGGGGCGCCTCGACGACGAGTTCGTCGACCGTGTCGCGGCCGGCTTCGTCGGCGGCCCGTACGGCCAGTTCCACCAGGGCGGTGCCGGGGACGAGGACCCGGCCGAGCACTGCGTGGTCGGCGAGCCAGGGGTGGGTCCGGAGGGAGAGCCGCCCGGTCAGGAGCAGCCCGTCCCCCTCGGCCGGGCGGAGCGACGCGCCGAGCAGCGGGTGTCCGGCGGCGCGCAGGCCGAGTCCGGGGGCGTCGGCGGACCGGGCGGTCGTGCTCTCCAGCCAGAACCGCTGCCGCTGGAAGGGGTAGGTGGGCAGGCCGGCGAGGTCGGAGAGGTCCGGGCGCGGCCCGGCGAGTACGGGGCTCCAGTCGACGGCGACCCCGTGGACCTGCGTTTCGGCCAGCGAGGTGAGGAAGCGGGCCGTGCCGCCCTCGCCCCGGCGCAGCGAGCCGGTGACGACGGCGTCCGCGTCGGCCGCCTCGGCCGTCTCCTGCACGGCGGAGGTCAGCACGGGGTGCGGGCTGGCCTCCACGAACACGTCGTGGCCCTCGGCGAGCAGCTTCCGGGTGGCGGGTTCGAAGAGGACGGTCTGCCGGAGGTTGGTGTACCAGTACTCCGCGTCCATCACGGTGGTGTCGAGCCAGTCGCCGGTGACCGTGGAGAGGAGGGGGACGGTCGCGGCGCGCGGGGCGACCGGTGCGAGGGTGGTCAGCAGTTCCTCGCGGACCGTCTCGACCTGCGCCGAGTGGGAGGCGTAGTCGACCGGGACCCTGCGGGTGCGTACGCCGTCGCGCTCACCGGCCGCGATGAACTCTTCGAGGGCGGCGGGTTCGCCCGCGACCACCACGGCGGAGGGGCCGTTGACCGTCGCGACCGAGATGCGCCCGCCCCAGGGGGCGATCGCGGCCTCGGCCTCGGGCCGGGGCAGCGCCACGGAGACCATGCCGCCGCCGCCCGAGAGCGCGCCGATGGCCCGGCTGCGCAGGGCGACCACCCGGGCCGCGTCGTCCAGGGTCAGGGCCCCGGCGACGTACGCGGCGGCGATCTCGCCCTGGCTGTGCCCGATCACGGCGTCGGGGCGTACCCCGTACGACGTCCAGAGCTCGGCCAGGGAGACCATGACGGCCCAGAGCGCGGGCTGCACGACGTCCACCCGGTCGTGGCCGGGGGCGCCCTCCACCTCGCGCAGCACGTCGGTCAGGGACCAGTCGGTCCAGGGCTCCAGCGCACGGGCGCAGGCCTCGATGCTGTCGGCGAACACGGGTGAACTGTCCAGGAGTTCGCGGGCCATGCCGGTCCACTGGGAGCCCTGGCCGGGGAAGACGAACACGGTGCGCCGCTCGCCCCCGGCGGTCCCCCGCACGAGTCCGGGCGCGGACTGTCCCGAGGCGAGCGCGTCGAGTCCGGCGAGCAACTCCTCGTCCCCGGAGCCGACGACGACCGCACGCTCTTCGAACGCGGTGCGCCCCGCGTCGAGTTCACGGGCGACGGCGGCCGTGTCCGGTCCGGTACGGAGGTACGCGGCGAGCTCGGCGGCGCGGGCGGCGAGGGCGGCCGGGGTGCGCGCGGAGAGCAGCAGGGGTACGGCGGCGGGGTGTTCGGGTCCGCGTGCGGGTCCGGGCTCCGGCTCGCCTCCGGGTGCCGCTCCGGGCTGGGGTTCGGCTTCGGGTTCGGGTTCGGGTTCGGGGGCCTGTTCCAGGATGATGTGGGTGTTGGTGCCGCTCATGCCGAAGGCGGAGACGCCCGCGCGGCGCGGTTCCCCGGTCTCGGGCCAGGGCCGGTGTTCGGCGAGGAGGGCCACGGCGCCCGACGCCCAGTCGACGTGCGGGGACGGCTCGTCCAGGTGCAGCGTCTTCGGAAGGACCCCGTGCCGCATGGCCTGCACCATCTTGATGACGCCGGCCACCCCGGCCGCCGCCTGGGTGTGGGCGATGTTCGACTTCACGGAACCGAGCCAGAGAGGGGCCTCGTCGGTGTGCTCCTGGCCGTAGGTGGCGAGCAGCGCCTGCGCTTCGATGGGATCGCCGAGGGTGGTGCCGGTGCCGTGCGCCTCGACGGCGTCGACCTGCCCGGCGGTCAGCCGCGCGTCGGCGAGCGCCTGCCGGATGACCCGCTGCTGGGCGGGGCCGTTGGGTGCGGTCAGCCCGTGCGAGGCGCCGTCCTGGTTGGCGGCCGTGCCCCGGACGACGGCGAGCACCCGGTGGCCGTGGCGGCGCGCGTCGGAGAGCCGCTCGACGAGCAGCAGCCCCGCGCCCTCGGACCAGCCGGTCCCGTCGGCGGCACCGGCGAAGGCCTTGCAGCGGCCGTCCGCGGCGAGACCGTGCTGGCGGGAGAACTCCACGAAGGTGGAGGGGGTGGTCATGACGGTGACCCCGCCGGCCAGCGCGAGGTCGCACTCGCCGGAGCGCAGCGACCGTACGGCCAGGTGGAGGGCGACCGAGGAGGAGGAGCAGGCCGTGTCGACGGTGACGGCGGGGCCTTCGAACCCGAAGGTGTAGGAGATGCGGCCGGAGGCGACGCTCGCCGCGTTGCCGACGACGATGTAGCCCTCCAGGTCCTCGGGGACGGCTCCGGCCGGGGGCGCGTAGTCGTTGCCGTTGCTGCCCACGAAGACGCCGGTGCTGCTTCCGCGCAGGGCGTCGGGCCGGATTCCGGCCCGCTCGAACGTCTCCCAGGCCGTCTCCAGCAGCAGCCGGTGCTGGGGGTCGGTGGCCAGGGCCTCGCGCGGCGAGATGCCGAAGAAGTCGGTGTCGAAGTCGCCGGGGGACGCGAGGAACGCGCCGCGCCGGGTGGAGGAGGTGCCGGGCCGGTCCGGGTCCGCGTCGAAGAGGGCCTCGGTGTCCCAGCCCCGGTTGTCGGGGAAGTCGCCCACCACGTCCCCGCCTTCGGAGACCAGCCGCCACAGGTCCTCCGGGGAGTCGATCCCGCCGGGGAAGTGGCAGGCCATGCCCACGATGGCGACGGGTTCCTGGCCGCCCTCCTCGGCGTCGCGCAACTTCTTGCGGGTCTCGTGGAGTTCGGCGGTGACCCGCTCCAGGAGATACCGCATCCGGCTGTCGTTCATCAATCCACCCTTCGTGCAAAGGGCCCGGTGCTGGGAAGGCCGGGCGGATCAGGCAGGGGGCCGAGCGCCCGGGTCCGGGCGGTCGGTGGGGCGGGAGGCCGGGCCATCGGGTTCCCGCGAGGGCCGTCGGCCGGTCACGCGTTACGAGATGCCGAGTT
This sequence comes from Streptomyces sp. NPDC060184, assembly GCF_042728795.1. Lineage (NCBI taxonomy): Bacteria > Bacillati > Actinomycetota > Actinomycetes > Kitasatosporales > Streptomycetaceae > Streptomyces > Streptomyces sp. NPDC060184. The sequence goes on along the minus strand of NZ_JBHWYX010000015.1, from coordinate 61,554 downwards.
CCTTGCCGATGAAATCCATCAGTTCGTCGTCGGTGGCGGACGAGAGACCGGCGGCCACGTCCTGGTCGCCGCCCTCGGCCGGGCGGGGCTTTCGGCGGTCGTCCGCCGCCAGCGCGGCCAGCCGGGTCGCCGCTCCCTCGCGTTCGGGTCCGCCCGGTGGCAGGGCGGCGATAATGGCCTCCAACCGGTCGAGCTGGGCGGTCAGTTCGTGCGCCGCGTCCTCCCCCGCCCGGTCCTTCGGGACGAGCCGTTCGTACAGCAGCCCGGCGAGCGCGTACGGGGTGGGGTGGTCGAACACCGCGGTGGTCGGCAGGTTCAGCCCGGTGCGCTGATTGAGGCGGTTGCGCAGTTCCACCGTGGTGAGGGAGTCGAAGCCCTGCTCCTTGAACCCGCGGTGCGTCTCGACCGAGTTGGCCGGCCGTCCGCCCTGGACCTCGCCGACCTGGGTCGTCACGAAGCGGAGCAGCAGCCTGCGACGCTCCTGTTCGCTCCCGGCCCCGGCCAACTCCGCCAGGATCGAGCCCTTTTCGGGCTCCTCGGGCGGAGCGGTCCCGGTGTCGGGCGATCCGGTCGTCAGCTCCGCCAGGAGCGGGTGGGAGCGGGCGGCGGCGAGGATCCGCCAGTCGGCACGGCAGACCACCAGGTGGGTCTCGTCCCGGTCCAGGGCCTGTTCCAGTACGGAGAGGGCGAGCCCGGGCTCCATGGGCAGCAGCCCGCCGCGCGCGTTGCGGTGGGCGCCCTCGTCGCCCGCGATGCCGTCGCCCGCCCACTGGCCCCAGGAGATCGAGGTGGCGGGGAGCCCGGCGGCGCGGCGGGTATGGGCGAGGGCGTCGAGGTAGGCGTTGCCCGGGGCGTAGTTGCCCTGGCCGGGGGTGCCCGCGATCCCGGTGACGGAGGAGAAGAGCACGAAGGCCGTGAGGGGGCGGTCGCGGGTGAGTTCGTCCAGGTGGTGCGCGCCGAGCACCTTGACCCGCAGCACCCGGTCGGCCTGCTCGGGGGTGAGGGCGTCGAGCAGGGCGTCGTCGAGGACGGCGGCGGTGTGCACCACGGCCGTGAGCGGCTGCTCGGCGGGCACCGCGGCCAGTACCCCGGCGAGCGCGTCGCGGTCGGCGACGTCGCAGGCCGCGAAGGTCACCTCGGCGCCCAGTTCGGCGAGTTCGGCGCGCAGGGCGTCCGCGCCGGGCGCGTCGCCGCCTCTCCTGCTGACCAGCAGCAGATGGCCGGCGCCCTTGCGGGCCAGCCAGGCGGCGGTGTGCCGGGCGAGCGCCCCGGTGCCTCCGGTGACGAGGACCGTGCCGCCGGAGGTCCAGCCGCCCGTACGGCCCGCCGGGGCCGGTTCCAGCGGTGCGGGGACGAGGCGGCGGGCGAGCAGCCCCTCGGGCCGCACGGCGAGTTCGGCCTCCCGGTGGTCTCCGGCGAGGGCGGTGAGGACCCGGCGGGCGGCGCGGGCGTCCACGCGCTCGGGCAGGTCGACGACACCGCCCCACCGGGGGCTCTCCACGGCGGCGATCCCCGCGAGCCCCCAGACGAGCGCGCCGGTCGGGCCGCCCGCCCGGTCGCCCGTGCCGGTGGTCACCGCTCCCCGGGTCAGGGCCCAGAGCGGCGCCCCGGTCACGGCGCCGCTCTCCAGGGCCTGGAGGAGCGTGGTGGTGGCGGCCAGGCCGTACGGAAGGGCCGGCAGCCGCGGGTCCGTGTCGTGGTCGAGCGAGAGCAGGGAGAGCACTCCGGTCACCGGCTGGGCCGGGGCGCGGTCGGCCGCTTCCGCGAGCAGGGCGGCGAGGGTGTCGCGGTCCGCCCGCGCGTCCGCCACCCGTACCAGGTCGACGCGCGCACCGCTGCCGGTGAGGGCCCTCTCCAGCAGCGGCGCCCACGCGTCGTACGGGCGGTCGCCGCCGGTGGGCCGGGCCGGTACGAGGAGCAGCCAGCGGGCGGGTCCGGCCGGGGCCGTCGGCCGGTCCGCCACCGGCTGCCAGCGCACCCGGTACCGCAGGCTGTCGGCTTCGGCGGCCCGTCCGCGCTCGCTCCGCCAGTGGGCGAGCCGGGGCAGGACGGCACCGAGCGCCTCGCGGTGTCCCGGTTCGAGGAGGCCGAGCGTGTCGGCGAGGGCGTCGAGGTCCTGGCGTTCCACGGGCTCCCAGAACCGGTCGTCCCCGGCGGGCACGGCAAAAGGGGCGCGGAGGCGGGGTGCGTCGGCCCAGTGGCGGCTGCGCTGGAACGGGTAGGTGGGCAGCTCCACCCTGCTCGGCCCGGCAAGGCCGAGGAGGGCGCTCCAGTCGACCGCGGTGCCCCGGGCGTGCGCGGTGCCGAGCGCGGTCAGCAGGGACTTTGGCTCGGGGCGTCCCCGGCGCAGCAGGGAGGCGAGGGCGGGCGGCGGTGTGCCCTCGGGACGGCCGCCGATCAGGGCCTCCTGGGTCAGCGCCGTGAGGACGGCGTCGGGGCCCAGCTCCAGGAAGGTGGTGACCCCGTCGTGCTCCAGGCGGCGGGCGACGTCGAGGAAGCGCACCGCGCCCCGGGCGTGCGCCGCCCAGTATCCGGGCGTGAGCGGGCGTTCAGGGGTGAAGTGTTCGCCGTCGAGCGCACTCAACAGCGGTATGCGCGGCGGGAGATGGGTGAGTCCTTCCGCGACCTCGCCGAGTCCGCCGGTCATCGGGTCCATGAGCGGGGAATGGAAGGCGTGGCTGGTGCGCAGTCGGCTGGTGCGGCGCCCACGGGCGCGGAAGCGTTCGGCGATCGCGAGGACCGCCGCCTCCTCGCCCGACATCACGGTGGCGGACGGGCCGTTGACGGCCGCGATGCCCACGGCACCTTGACGCCCTTCGTGCTCTTCGCCGTCCCTCGTGCCGAGTTCGGCCAGCACCTCGGCCTCGTCCGCCTCCACGGCGACCATGGCCCCGCCCTCGGGGAGCGCCTGCATCAGGCGGGCGCGGGCGGCGACGAGCGCGGCGGCGTCTTCGAGGGCGAGGACCCCGGCGACGTGGGCGGCGGCCAACTCGCCGACGGAGTGCCCGGCCACCACGTCGGGGCGTACGCCCCAGGACTCCAGCAGCCGGAAGAGCGCCACCTCCAGGGCGAACAGCGCGGGCTGGGTGTACAGGGTGCGGTCCAGTTCGCCGCCGGTGCCGGCGGGCGTCCCGTCGGCGTCCGGGCCTCCGAAGACGACATCGCGCAGCGGGACCGACGCGTACCCGGCCAAGTGGGCGTCGAGCGCCGCGCAGTTGGCGTCGAAGGAGGCGGCGAAGACGGGGTGGGCCGCGTACAGCTCCCGTCCCATGCCGACCCGCTGACTGCCCTGTCCGGTGAAGAGGAAGGCGGTGCGGCCGGGGGCCGCGGCGTGGCCGCGTACGGCGCTCTCGGCCGTCTCCCCCCGGCCGAGGGCGCGTACGGCGTCGAGCAACGCGGCAAGATCCCCGCCCACCAGCACCGCGCGGTGGTCGAAGGACGGCTTCCTGGACAGCGCGTACGCGACCTCGGTGGGGTCGGCCGGCGCGGATCCGCCCTCCGCCGCGGAGTCCTCGTCCCACCGTGCGGCCAGTCGGGCGGCCTGGTCCCGGAGTGCCTGCGGGGTGCGGGCGGACAGGACCCAGGGGACGGGGCGGCCGGGAGCGGTGGGGGTGCGGGCGGGCTCCGGCGGGGCGGCGGGCGCCTCTTCGAGGATGAGGTGGGCGTTGGTACCGCTGATGCCGAACGCGGAGACGGCGGCGCGGCGCGGGCGGTCGACGGCGGGCCACGGGGTTTCGCGGGTGAGGAGTTCGACGGATCCCCGGCTCCAGTCGACGTGCGGAGTGGGGCGGTCGACGTGCAGCGTCCCGGGCAGCAGACCGTGACCGAGGGCCTGGGTCATCTTGATGACCGCCGCGACGCCCGCCGCCGCCTGGGTGTGACCGATGTTGGACTTCAGGGAGCCGAGGAGCAGCGGCCGGTCCTCGGGGCGGTTCTGTCCGTAGGTGTGGATCAGCGCCTGGGCCTCGACGGGGTCGCCGAGGGTGGTGCCGGTGCCGTGGGCCTCCACCGCGTCGACGTCGGCGGCGGCCAGCCCCGCCGACGCGAGTGCCTGTTGGACGACCCGCTGCTGGGAGGGGCCGTTCGGGGCGGTCAGTCCGTTGCTGGCGCCGTCCGAGTTGACCGCGCTCCCCCGGATCAGGGCGAGCACCCGGTGCCCGTGCCGACGGGCGTCGGAGAGGCGTTCCAGCAGGACCAGCCCCACCCCCTCCGACCAGGCGGTGCCGTCGGCCGCCGCCGCGAAGGGCTTGCAGAGCCCGTCCGGGGCCAGGCCGCGCTGTCGGCTGAACTCGGTGAACATGCCCGGTGTGGCCATCACGCTGACGCCGCCCGCCAGCGCGAGGTCGCACTCGCCGGACCGCAGGGCGCGGGCCGCGAGGTGGAGCGCGACCAGGGACGAGGAGCAGGCGGTGTCCACCGTGAGCGCGGGCCCCTCCAGGCCGAGGGCGTAGGCGATCCGGCCGGAGGCGACGCTGACGGCAGCGCCCGTCAGGCGGTAGCCCGCCCCGTCGCCGGTGGTCTCGTGCAGCCGGGGACCGTACTCCTGCTGGGTCGCCCCCACGAAGACCCCGGTACTGCTGCCGCGCAGGGTGGCGGGGTCCACTCCGGCGCGTTCCAGCAGTTCCCAGGAGGTCTCCAGCAGCAGCCGCTGCTGGGGGTCCGTCGCTTCGGCCTCGCGGGGCGACAGGCCGAAGAAGTCGGCGTCGAACCGGTCGGCGTCGTGCAGGAATCCGCCCCGTCCGACGTACGATCCGCCGGACCGGTCGGGGTCCGGGTGGTAGAGGTCCTCGGGCCAGCCCCGGTTGACGGGGAAGCCGCTGGTCGCGTCGGTGCCCGAGATCAGCAGGTCCCAGAGCTGTTCGGGGGTGTCGGCGCCGCCGGGCCAGCGGCCGGCGGTGGAGACGATCGCCACCGGGTCGTCCTCCGCGCCGGTGGACGCGCCGGTGTACGGGTCAGCGGGCACGTCGGTGTGCGGGTCCGTGGACGTCTCCGGGTGCGCGCCGCCCCGGAAGGTCTCACGGCGCTGTCGTACGGCTTCCGCGCCTTCCGGGGGCGCGTCCCGGTGGGACTCGGCCTCCAGGTGCCGGGCGAGCGCGAGGGGCGTGGGGTGGTCGAAAGTCAGCGTGGGCGTCAGCCGGAGCCCGCTCGCCCGGGAGAGCCGGTCGGCGAACTCCACGGCGCCCAGGGAGTCCAGGCCGAGGGCCTTGAAGGTACGTTCCGTGTCGAGCCCGTCCGTGGAGGTGGCGCCCAGCACCTCCGTGGCGGCGGTGGTCACGAGCCGCAGGAAGTCCGGGCGGGCGGCGGGGTCCGGCGTCTCTTCGCGGTGCGGGAGCTCCCGGCCGGGCGCCGCCTCAGCGTCCCGACCGGGGCTCCGCGTGGCGGCATCCGAGCGGGCCGGGAGCGCCGCTCCCGCGTCGGCGGCCTCGGCGCGGGCCGGGAGCGTCCCTTCCGCGTCCCGACCGGTGTCCGGCGTGGCGGCCTCGGCGCGGGGTGTGGTGGCGAACCGGAACGGCCGGCGCTGGAAGGCGTACGTGGGCAGGGCGGCGCGCTCCCGGCGACTGCCGCCGTCGAAGAAGCCCGCCCAGTCGGCGTCCGTGCCGGTCGTGTGGAGTCCGGCGACTCCGGTGAGCAGGGAGAGCCGTTCGGGCGTCCTGGGGCGCAGCAGCGGCACCGCGGTCGCGGTGGTGTCGCCGTCCGCCGCCAGGACGGAGCGGGTCAGCGCGGTGAGGACGTTGCCGGGGCCCAGCTCGACGTAGCCCGTGGTCCCCCGGGCCGCCAGCGTGCGCACGGCGTCGCGGAACCGGACCGGGCGCCGGATGTGCTCGGCCCAGTAGTCCGGGGAGGTCAGCTGGTCGGGTCGGGCGGGTCGTCCGGTGGTGTCGGAGATGACGGTGAGGGTCGGCGGCCGGAGGGTGAGGCCGGCGGCGATCCGCCGGAACTCTTCGACGGCGCTGTCCATGTGCGGGGAGTGGAAGGCGTGGCTCACCGTGAGCGCGCGGGTGCGGCGGCCCAGGGCGGCGAACCGTGCGGCGGCCTCCTCGGCCGCGTCGGCGTCTCCCGAAAGCACCACGGCCCGTGGTCCGTTGACGGCGGCAAGGGCCAGACGACCGGCGTAGTCGGCGAGTACGGGGGCCGCTTCCTCCTCCGTCGCCTCCACCGCGACCATCGCCCCGCCCGCGCGGGCCTCGCCCATGAGGCGTCCGCGCGCCGCGACGAGGGTGGCCGCGTCGGCGAGCGTCAGCACCCCCGCCACGTACGCGGCGGTGAGGCCTCCGACGGAGTGGCCGAGGACGAAGTCAGGGGGCGGAAGGTGTCGTTCGAGTGCCTTGTGGAGAGCGGCGCCGAGGGCGAAGAGCGCGGCCTGGGTGTACTCGGTGCGGTCGAGCAGAGCCGCTTCCGGAGTGCCGGATGCGGCGAACAGGATTGCGTGCAGGGGGCGTTCGAGGTGGGTGTCGAGAGCGGCGCACACCTCGTCGAGTGCGCGGGCGAAGGCGGGCGTGGTGCGGTGGAGTTCGAGGCCGGTGCCGGGGCGCTGGCTTCCCTGGCCGGGGAAGAGGAACGCGACGGGTCCGGCCGCCGCGGCGGCGCGGCCGGTCACCGCGTCGGGCGTGTGGTCGCCCGCCGCGACGGCGTCCAGGGCGGCCAGCAGGCTCGCGCGGTCGGCGCCGAGGGCCACCGCCCGGTGGTCGAACAGGGCGCGGGTGGTGGCGAGGGCGTGCCCGATGCCGTCGGGGGTCGCGTCCGGGTCGGCCCGCACATGTGCGGCGAGGCGTCCGGCCTGGGCGCGCAGGGCGGCCGGATCGGCGGCGGAGAGGGTCCAGGGCAGGACGGTCTTTGTGCCGGTGGCGGCGTCGGCGGCGGGTCCGGGGCGGGGTGCCGGGCGGACGGGCCGGGGCGGTTCGGCCAGCAGGACGTGGCAGTTGGTCCCGCCCATGCCGAAGGCGCTCACCCCGGCGATCAGCCGCCGGTCCGGCCGGGGCCACGGGCCGAGGTCGCGCTGGACCCGCAGGCCGAGCGCGTCGAGCGGGATGCGCGGGTTGGGTGTGTCGTGGTTGAGGGTCGCCGGGATGCGCCGGTTCTTCAGACTCAGCACGGTCTTGAGGAAGCCGGCGATCCCGGCGGCGCCCTCCAGGTGGCCGATGCCGGTCTTCACCGACCCCACCACGAGCGGTGCGTCCGCGGCGCGACCGGCGCCGTAGGCTGCGCCCAGCGCGGCGGCCTCCACCGGGTCCCCCACCGGGGTTCCGGTGCCGTGCAGTTCGACGTACTGGATCTCGTGCGGGTCGATGCCCGCCTCCCGGGCCGCCAGGTGCAGCACCTCGCGCTGGGCGTCGGCGCTCGGCACGGTGAGGGCTTCGGTCGCGCCGTCGTTGTTGACGGCGCTGGCGAGGATCACGCCGTGGACGCGGTCGCCGTCCGCGAGGGCCGCGTCCAGCGGCTTGAGGAGGACGAGCCCGCCGCCCTCGCCCCGTACGTATCCGTTGGCGCGGGCGTCGAAGGTGAACGAGCGCCCGTCCGGGGAGAGTCCGCCGAAGCGGGCGGCGGCGGTGGTGCTGTCGGGCGCCAGATTGAGGTTGACCCCGCCGGCCAGCGCGAGCTCGCAGTCGCCGTCCCGGACCGCCCGGTGGGCGAGGTGGAGGGAGACGAGGGCGGACGACTGGGCGGAGTCGACGGTCAGGCTGGGACCGCGCAGGCCGAGGTGGTAGGAGATCCGGTTGGCGAGCAGGCCCCGGTTGAGGCCGGTCAGGGTGTGCCGGGTGACGGGTTCGGCGTCCTCGCGGTGGCGCAGCAGCGCGTAGTCGTACGCCATCGCCCCGAGGTAGACGCCGACCGGCGTTCCGGCGAGGGAAGCGGGGACGATTCCGGCCTCTTCCAGCGCCTCCCAGGCGAGTTCGAGGACCAGCCGCTGCTGCGGGTCCATCTCGGCGGCCTCGCGCGGGGAGATCCCGAAGAACGCGTGGTCGAAGTGGTCGACCTCGTCCAGGAAACCGCCGGGCAGGTCCTCGTCGCGGGGCACCGGGGCTTCCCGGCTCCGGTCCCCGGCCCGGCCCGCACCCCGGTCCCCGGCCCGGCCCGCACCGCCGCCCGGTCCTCCGCCCGGCCCGTCGCTCCGGCGCCGCCCCGCGACGGGAGCCGGGCGGCGGTGCTCGGGCACCGGGCGGATCGCGTCGGCGCCCTTGCTCAGCAGGTCCCAGAAGGCGTCGGGACCGGGTGCTCCGGGCAGCCGGCACGCCAGTCCGACCACGGCGACGGCCCGGCCACCGTGGCCGGAGCCGGCCGCGCGGTTGGCACCTTGACTGGTCATCGTCATCGCCGAGCCCTTCTCGTACGTCGCACGGAGCGTTTCCGGCGGTAGGGGTCCGCTCTCCGCTTCCGGGGAATTCAGCACCGGGCGGACGGGGATCAAAAGCCGAGTTCCCCGCACCTGCTTCATTTCTTCCGGGGCCGGAACATTTCGATTCCACCCGTTTCCGAGTGGCCTGTTCCGGAGCCCGGCCGACCCCTCGGCACCACCTCCCACATCCTGACCTCCGGGGCGTGCCGCGCCTACCCCTAGCCTCCCCCTATGACCCCCATCACTCCGCCCCGACCTGGGATTTCACCCTCACACCCCTGGTTCGGCCCCTGCCTCGAAGTCACCCCCTAGCGGCACGGGGAATAGGGGTTCCGTTCCGGAAAAGGACCGCCGTAGCGTCGACGGGAAACAATGCGGCAGCCCCGCGCAGCATCAATTCGAGAGGGATCAGAAATGGATTCTCTGACCGAGGCCGTTCTCCGTGGAGCCTCACCGGACGAGCTGGAACGCGCCCCCGTGCCCACCGAATTCACCGCCGCCCACATCCGGCAGGAGGACGTCGGCATCTTCGACGGCGTGGCCGACAAGGACGTGCGCCGTTCGCTGAAGGTGGACCGGGTACCGATGCCCGAACTCGCCCCGGACGAGGTGCTGGTGGCGGTCATGGCCAGCTCCATCAACTACAACACCGTCTGGTCGGCGACCTTCCAGCCCGTCTCCACGTTCAACGCGCTCAAGCGGTACGCCCGCACCGGCGGTTACAACGCCCGCCACGACCAGCCCTTCCAGGTCGTCGGCTCCGACGCGGCCGGAGTGATCGTGCGCACCGGCGCCGGGGTCCGGCGCTGGAAGGTGGGCGACCACGTGGCCGTCAACGCGGCGGTGGTGGACGAGCAGGACCCGGTGACGCACTCCGACGGCATGCTCGGCGCCGACCAGAAGGCCTGGGGGTACGAGACCAACTTCGGTGGCCTCGCGCACTACACGGTCGTGCGGGCCAGCCAGTTGCTGCCCAAGCCGGCCCATCTGACCTGGGAGGAGGCCGCCTGCGTGCCGCTCTGCGGCGGGACCGCCTACCGCATGCTGGTCAGCGACCGGGGCGCCCGCATCAAGCAGGGCGACATCGTGCTGATCTGGGGCGCGACCGGTGGTCTCGGCGCGTTCGCCGTCCAACTGGTCAAGAACGGCGGTGGCATCCCCGTCGGAGTCGTCAACTCCGAAGCCAAGGCGAAGCAGTTGCAGAAGCTCGGCTGCGACGTGGTGATCAACCGCGAGGAGATCGGCATCGGTGGCGAGCCGGCGGCCGGAGCCGGGACGGTGGAGCTGGCCAAGCGGCTCGGCCGGGCCATCCGGGCGGAGCTCGGCGAGGACCCGCACGTGGTGTTCGACCACGTCGGCCGGGCCACCTTCGGCATCTCGGTCATCGTCGCGCGGCGCGGCGGCACGGTCGTCACCTGCGGTTCGAGCACCGGCTACGACCACAGCTTCGACAACCGGTACTTCTGGATGAACCTCAAGCGCATCGTGGGCAGTCACGGGATGAACCTCCACGAGGCGGCGGAGATGATGCGACTGCTCAAGCTCGGCAGCGTCTCACCGGTCCTCTCCGAGGTCTACCCGCTGGCGGAGGTCGGCGAGGCGGCACGCCTGGTGCAGACGAACAGCCACACCGGCAAGGTCGGCGTCCTCGCCCTCGCCCCCGAGGCCGGTCTCGGCGTGACCGACCCCCAACTGCGCGCCCGGATCGGCGAGGAGCGGCTCGGCCCGCTGCGCACCGGCCTTCTCCCGCAGCCCGCGCCCGCGCTCGCACGATGAGCGTGCCGCGCGGAGCACGTACGCGCACGGTGAGCACGCCACGCGGAGCCCGCGCTCGCACGCGCACGGTGAGCGCGCCTCCCGCAGCCCGCACACGCGCGACGAGAGTGCCGCGCGGAGCACGTACCGCACCGCCCGCCACTGTCATGCGTGCTCAGCGCCGAGCACGCGCCGCACCGCCCGGCACCGCCATGCGTGCTGCCCCGAGCCGAACGCACCGGCGCACGACGCCGCAGCGACGAGAGGCCTGACACCCCATGACCGCCACCGCTTCCACCGCCACCGCCCCCGCCCGGCGTCGCTCCGCCGCACCGGACACCACGACGGGTGAACTTCCGAGCCTCCCCGAGGTGCTGCGCCTGCGCGCCCGGACCCGGCCCGACGACCTCGCCTACGTCTTCCTCCGCAACGGCGAGACGCCCGACCAGACACTGACGTACCGTCAACTCGACGTGGCCGCGCGCTCCCGGGCCGCGAAGCTCGACGCGGCCGGACTGCGCGGCAGTGCCGTCGTGCTGCTCTACCCGTCCGGCCTGGAGTTCGTCTCCACGCTTCTCGCCTGCATGTACGCGGGTGTCGCGGGCGCCCCCGTCCAGGTGCCGACCCGGCAGCGCGGCCTGGAGCGGCTGCGGCGCATCGCGGACGACGCGGGCACGACCACCGTACTCACCACGGCTGCGGTCAGGAGTGATCTGGAGCAACGCTTCGGAGGTACCGAGGAGTTGGCAGGACTCACCCTCGTTGCCACTGACGCTACCGACGCCTCCGACTCCGCCGGACCGTCCGCCGGTACGCCGGACGGGCCGGCGGCGGACGGGCCGGCGGCGGACGGGCCGGAGACCGTGGAGTGGTCCGGACCGCCGGCCGGTCCGGACGACACTGCTCTGCTCCAGTACACGTCCGGATCGACCGGTGACCCCAAGGGCGTCCGCGTCACCCACGCCAACTTCCGCAGCAACGTCGCCGAGACGGACCAGCTGTGGCCCTGCCGTGCGGACAGCGCCGTCGTCAACTGGCTGCCGCTCTTCCACGACATGGGAATGCTGTTCGGGATCGTCCTGCCGCTGTGGGCGGGGATTCCGGCCTATCTGATGGCCCCCGAGGCGTTCATCCGGCGGCCGTCGCGCTGGCCGGAGGCGATCTCCCGGTTCCGGGGCAGCCACACCGCCGCGCCGAGCTTCGCGTACGAACTCTGTGTACGGGACGCCGCGGAGAACGGCCTGTCCGCAGGGCTCGACCTGTCCTCGCTCCGGGTGGCCGCCAACGGGGCCGAGCCCGTGCGATGGGACACGGTGCGCGCCTTCACCGAGGCGTTCGCCCCGGCCGGTTTCCGGTCGAGCGCCATGTGCCCCGGTTACGGCCTGGCGGAGAACACCCTGAAGGCCACCGGCAGCCGGGAGGACCGGGAGCCCACGCTCCTCGTCCTGTCGGCACAGGCACTGCGCGAGGGGCGCGCCCAGCTGGTCACCGGGGCGACGGCGGTCGAGGCCTCCGGCGCGGACGCGTCGGCCTCCTCCGCCCGCACGGTGTACGCGGTCGGCAGCGGCACCGCGGTCGGCGCCACCTCGGTCCGGATCGCGGATCCGGAGCGGTTGACCGGCCTGCCGGACGGATCGGTCGGCGAGATCTTGGTCAACGGCCCCTGTGTGGCCGATGGTTACCACGGGCGGCCCGAGGAGAGTCTGCGCACCTTCGGGGCGCGGCTGGTGGGCGAGGAGGAGCTGGGCAGCTGGCTGCGCACCGGCGACCTCGGCTTCTTCCACGACGGCGAGCTCTTCGTGACCGGCCGGCTGAAGGACGTGATCATCCGCAAGGGACGCAATTACTACCCGCAGGACATCGAGGTGTCGGCGGAGAGCGCCGATCCGGCGCTCCAGCCGAACTGCGCGGCGGCGTTCTCCGTCGACGACGGTGCGGCGGAGCGGCTGGTGCTGGTGGTCGAGGCGGACGGCCGGGCTCAGCGCGACGGAGGGGCCGAGGGCCTGCACGCCCGCGTCCGGGCCGCGGTGCTCGACCGGCAGCGGCTGGAGGCGGACGAGATCCTGCTGGTCCGACGCGGGTCGCTGCCGAAGACGTCGAGCGGGAAGGTGCAGCGCCGCGAGACCCGGCGCCGTTATCTGGACGGCGAGTTCGGGGCGCGTACGATCCCGTCGTCCGTCCCGGAGGCGTGATGGGCACCGAGGCGCCGCGGGCGGTGACCACCGCCGGAAGGCTGCGTGCGGCGGCAGCCGTCCCGGGCTCCCGTGTCCTCGGGGTCGGCGCCCACCGGCCCGCCCGGGTGGTGGGAAACGCCGAGGTGGCGGGGCCGATCGATTCGAGCGACGAATGGATCCGGCGCAGGTCGGGCATCGCCGCCCGGCGGTTCGCCGCTGCGGACGAGACGGTCGTCGGCATGGCGGCAGCCGCCTCCGTGAAGGCGCTGGCCCAGGCGGGCATCGCGCCGTCGAGCGTCGACACGGTCCTGCTGGCCTCGATGTCGCACCGGGAGCAGTCACCCCCGGCCGCTCCCCGGATCGCCCACCTCATGGGCGCGGAATCGGCGGGCGCCATGGACGTGGGGGCGGCGTGCGCCGGGTTCTGCCACGCGCTCGCGGCGGCCGACGCGCTGATCAGGTCCGGCAGCAGCAGATACGTCGTGGTGGTCGGCTCGGAGCGGATGTCCGACATCGTCGACCCGACGGACCGCGGCACGGCCTTCCTCTTCGGGGACGGTGCCGGCGCGGTCGTCGTGGGCCCGGCCGCCGAGCCCGGGATCGGGCCGGTGGTCTGGGGTTCCGAGGGTGGCCGCCAAGAGGCCATCGCGCACTCCTCGCCGTGGCCGGCGGTCGGTACGGAGCCGACTGCCTTTCCGCCCACGCTGCGGATGGACGGTCCCGCCGTCTTCCGGTGGGCGGTCGCGACCGTACCGAGGACGGCGCAGGCCGCGCTCGACGCGGCCGGTCTCACCGCGCACGACCTGGCCGCCTTCGTACCGCACCAGGCGAACCTTCGGATCATCGACGGGGCGGCCTCGGCGCTGCGGCTGCCGCCCCATGTGGTGGTCGCCCGGGACATCGTGCACGCGGGCAACACCTCCGCGGCGTCCATTCCGCTCGCCATGGAGGAGCTGCTCGCCCGGGGCGCGGTGCCCCGGGGCGGCCTGGCGCTGCTGGTGGGCTTCGGCGCCGGACTGGCGCACGCGGCCCAGGTGGTGGCGCTTCCCTGAAGGCCCCTGGGGGGGAGGGAAGCGCCTGGGGGTGAGCGAGGGGGCAGGTGCCCCAGGGGTGACCGAGGGCGGTCGAGTGACCCCGGGGTGACCGAGGCGGTCAGGTGAGCCAGGGGGTGGTGAACGCCTGGACGGCGGAGCCGTCCGCATCGGCCAGCTTGATCCCGGCGAGGTCCCGGGCGAGGCCGGAGGTCTGTACCCGGAACGCGGGCCGCTCGGCGGTGAGTACGTCCACCACGGAGGCCGCCGCTTCGGCCGAGCTCTGCGCCTGGTCGAAGAGGCCCTCCGTGGTCGCGGCGTACGCCTTGAAGGCGGCCTCGTACGGGCCTGCCGCCTCGATGAGACCGGGCACGGAAGGGCCGAGGGAGGCGACGAACTCACTGGCCACCGGGCCCGGTTCGACCACGGACACCTGGACGCCGGTGCCGGCGGCGACCGGCGCGAGCGACTCCAGGAAGCCTTCGACGGCGAACTTCGCGGCGCAGTATGCCTCGTTGAAGGGCTGGCCGATCACTCCCCCGAGGCTGCTGACGGCGATGACCCTGCCGCCGCTCGCGCGCAGATGCGGGAGCGCCGCGAGCGTCACCGTCACGACCCCGAAGAAGTTGGTCTCCATGACGGAGCGGAACGGCTCGACGCCGATCTGTTCGACGGTGCCGAGCTGCCCCACCCCGGCGTTGTTGATCACGGCGTCGAGCCGGCCGTACGCGGCGACCGCCCCGGCGACCGCCTCCGCGACGGAGGCCGGATCCGTCACGTCGAGGCGTGCGATCCGGACCCGTTCGGTGACGCCGGCCTCCTCGACGGCGGCGCGCAGGGCATCGGCCCTGCCGGTGTCGCGGAGGGTCGCGACGACGTTCCAGCCGGCCGTGGCCGCGGCGACCGCGGTGGCCAGGCCGATGCCGGAGGACGTGCCGGTGATGAGGACGGTACGGCGGTCGGTCATGGGGGCCTCCTGCGAAGTGCGCGTTCGCGCACGCCGGTTCGTGGGCGCGCCGACGCACGGCGGGTGGGACGGCTCCGCCCCGCGACGGCACGTCGGGTCCGGTGCGGGGCGGGGCGTCTCCTGGGATGCGGTCCACCGTGTCACCGCCGGGAAGAGGGGCCAACCCCTATCTTCCGGCCCCCTACGGTCAGCCCTGGTTTCGGTCCCTGAGCCGTGTCCCCGCGGCCTGCCGCTCCGGCCGGGGACCGGTCCACCCCGGCGCTCCTCCGGCCGGGGCCCGTCCACCCCGGCGGCTCCTCCCTCTCGTCAGTGGTTCCCGTCGTCGTGCGGCGGCGCGCCTTCCGCTTTCGGAAGAGGCGCGTGGCCGCCGTCGGCTCGGATCTTCGCGACGAGCCTCCCGAGTTCGGCCAGGGTGTCGTCGCCGAGCAGCGAGGGGTTCGCCTCCAGCATCAACGCGACCTGCTCCCCGATGCGCTGGGGCGTGAGTTCGTCCGTCGCCTCCAGTACCACCGGACCGTCCTCGCCCTCGTCCACGACCCGGGCGTTGCGCAGCAGCCGTAGCTGTCCATCGCTGTAGATCCTGGCCGTCACGGCCGCGGCGAAGCGTTTCCTCGCCTCGGCACCGGTCATGGTCGTCCGCCGGTCGTCCGAAACGGCGACGGCCTCCCCGAGGTCCTCGGCGGTCCCGGCCCGGTCGTCACCCGTGCGGCTTCGCGCCACTTTCCGCCACTTCGCCTTCGCGGACGGGAGCGCCTGGCTGTGCCACTTCGCTTTCACCGCCGGAAGCGCTTGTTCCTGCCACCACTTCCTGACGTGCGGCGCGGCCTTCTCCGCCAGCGAGAGGCCGATCTGGACGACCACCTCGGCGACGAACTCCGCGATCTCCTGGCGCTCCCGCGCTCGGGCCTGCGACTCCCGCTCGTCGGAGTGGAGCCAGTCCTGGGGGTACGCCGCCACCGGATCCGGCTCGCTCGCCTCCTTCAGGAAGATCTCGGCCTGGCCGACCTGATGGGTGTCGGGGTCGCGTGTCATGCCGCGATGAGCGCCCTCGGTCTTCCTCGACCGCGAGAGCCGTGTGCCCTTCGGGACTCTGACGATGGCCTCGTAGTCGTCGTACTCGCTGCTGTCCATGCCCCACCTTCGACCTGCGGGACGCCCTGCGTCCGCCGCCCGCCCCCCGGGAGCGATGCCCCCGACACTGTACGTCCGGCCGCCGACCGTCAGGCGATTCGGCGGAAGGACTTGTCCCTTGTCCCCGGGTCTGGTTGGGTACCGCGCACCCCACGCGACGGACGCGGCGGGCGGGACGGAAGCGGGCGGCGTGCGACCTTCGGTGCGGCAGGACGGGAGCGGGCCCTTGCCGACGGCGCTCCGAGAGGCGATACGGGAGACCGCGGCCGACATCGCCGCGCTGCTGCGCGGCGCGCCCGGCACCACCGCCTCCGTACCCGGGTCGGAGTGGACGGTCGGCGAGGCGGCGGCCCATCTGGCGCTGGCCAACGAGCTGATGGCGGACCTGGCGGCCGGTCGCGAACGCCCGTACGGGGACGGCACGCCGCAGAGCCTGGCCCCGGCCAACGCGCGGTCCCTCGCCGCCTTCGGGGAACGCGGGGCGGAGCCGCTGGCGGCGATGATCACGAAGCATGCCGAGGCGTTCCTGGCCGCCGTGGACAGGGCGGCGGAGTCTGTCCCGGCCGATGGGGACGACAAGGGCGACGCTGCCGGCGGAGGCGAGGCGGACCAGCGGGGCGACGAAGACGACGGCCCGACACTGATCACTCCGCTGGGCCCCATGAACCGGGCCGTGCTCGGGTCCTATCTGCTGACGCACATGCTGGGCCACGGTTACGATCTCGCCCGCGCGCTGCGCCGCCCGCACATGGTCGACGCCGCCCGGGTGGGGCTGTGCATGCCGTTCATGCTCGCCGTCATGCCCCGTGTCGCCGACCCGGCCGCGACCGCCCGCTTCTCGGCCCGGTACTCCGTACGGCTGCGCGGTGGTGGGCCGGCGTTCGGCGTCGCGCTGGCCGACGGCGCGGTGACCGTCACGGCGGGGCCGGCGGAACGGGCCGACTGCACCATCCTCATCGACCCCGTCGCCTTCCTGCTCATCGCGCTGGGGCGGCGTGATCCGTGGCGGGCCATGGCCCTGGGCCAGGTGTTCGCCCGGGGGCGCAAGCCGTGGCTCGGCCCCCGGTTCCCGGCCCTGTTCACCGCCCCGTGAACCGGCCCGGCGGGCCGGGACAGGTCGCGGGGAGCGGACGGCCGGTGCCGCGGAACGGACCACCGCGTCAGCGCGCCTCCCGCACCTCGCGGAGGTGGATCAGGTAGCGGGCGGTCAGCGAGACGGCGCGGTCCTCGTCGTGCGAGAGCTCCACGAGGGCGTGCGACGCCGACGGCCCGGGGATGCCCGACAGCGCCTGGGTCAGCCGTCCGCGTGCGGGTGCGCCGGTGGTGTCACGGGCGAGGCGGTCGACGAGCCCGGTCGCGATCCGCTCGGCGGTCGCGGTGTCGCTCGCCAGCTCGCTCAACGCGTCGGCCGCGTCGGTGTCGTTGCCGCCCTCCACGATCAGGTCGAGGAGCCTCGGGATCGCGGCTGCCTCTCCGCGTGTCCCCAGCGCGAGCGCCGCGTACCGGCGCACCGCCGTGTCGGGGTGGGCGAGGGCCTCCCGCAGGTGGGCGGTCGCCTCGGCGCCGGGCATCTCGGCGAGGGACCGCACGGCACGCTCCCGCACCGCCGCCGAGGGTGAGCCGAGGCCCTTCGCCAGCAGGGCCGTGCCGCCCCCGCCCGACTGGGCGAGCGCCCAGCGCAGGGCTCCGGCGACGTTCGGGTCCGTCTCGCCCAGGACCGCCTCGACCAGGGCCTCCACCGGCACGGGAGCCCGGTCGGCCGAGGAGAGCGCGGCGCGCTGGCGGGCGTCGGCGCTCGGTGACCCCAGCGCCTGGAGGAGGGCGACGACCTGGAGGACACCCTCCCAGTCGGCGGGGTCCGCGGCATCGATCCGGCGCAGCCGGGTGAGCAGTTCGGTCTCGGCCGCGATGCGCTCGCCCGTCCGGCGGACGAGGTCGTCCACGAGCGCCGAGGGCGTGAACCCGGGGTCGTCGAGCGCGCGCCCGATCTCCCGCAGCGACAGCCCCAGCGACCTCAGGCTCTCGATGTGGAAGATCCGCCGGATGTCCTCGGCGGAGTACTCCCGGTAGCCGGAGCCGGTACGGCCCGACGGCCGGACCAGGCCGAGCGATTCGTAATGCCGGAGCATGCGGGAACTGACCCCGGACCTTTTCGACACCTCACCGATCAGCACGGTCCTCATCGTCCGTCCCGGGGGCGCCGTCGAGGGCCACGACGCGCTTGGCCTCCTCGATCGCGGGCCCGAATCCGGCGTCCGGGTCGCGCGACAGAGCAGTGGTGGCGAGCGCGTGGGCGCGCACGCGCGGGTCGGCTGCGGCCTCGGCGGCGCGCAGAGCGGGCACGGCCGCGTCGCCCAGTGCGACCAGCGCCTGGCTGAGACTGAGCCGGGTCCGTCGCTCACCGCGTCCGAGCTGGGTCACCAGCACCGCGGCCAGGGAGGGCTGTTCGCCTTCCGGGACGAGTACGGCCGCGGCCCGCCAGGCGCTTCGCGCCACCTCGTCGTCGGGGTCCGCAAGCAGGGCCGGGGTGATCTCCGGCCACGCCCGCCGGTCCCCGAGCTTGGAGAGCGTGTGCAGCGCCTGGCTGCGCGCCTGTGCCCGGTCGGAGCGGACTTCGCGGAGCAGCCCGGGGAGCGTCAGGTCCACCGGGTGGCGGACGAGGGCCCAGGTCAGCATGTCGCGAACGAAGAACTCGGGTTCGACCGCGCAGCGCTCGACGAGCTTGCCGACGAAGCACGGGTCGGGCGCCGTGCCGACCGCGAGAGCGGCCCGCAGGCGTACGGTCGGGCTGCTGTCCTCCAGCGCCCGGAGCGCGCGTGCCGCGTTGGTGGCCGGTGGTGTCGTGGTCATGGGGACCACCTCCTCGGACAGCAGTGAAGACCTTGTCATCGTGTCAAGGTCAAGCCGCTCCGGACGCCCGGCGCCGAGTCGCCCGGTGGTGCCCGGTCTCCCGGCGGGAGACGGCCGGGAGACGGCCAGGAACGGCCGGGGGCGTCCGGGGGCCGGCCGCGGGGAGGCCAGGGGACGGCCGGGGGCCGGCGTACGCGGCTCGTCGCGCGGCCTCCGCCGCCCCCCTCGCGCTCAGACCGCCTTTCCCGGGTTCAGGATTCCGTGCGGGTCGAAGGCGGCCTTCACGCGCCGTTGCAGCGCGTGGTTCCCGGCTCCCAGCTCCTCGGCGATCCACTGGCGTTTGAGGGTGCCGACGCCGTGCTCGCCGGTGAGGGTGCCGCCGAGCCGCAGCGCGAGGGCGAAGATGTCGCCCGCCGCCTCCCAGGCGGCCTCGGGCAGTTCGGACAGGGCCGCGTCGACCACGACGACGGGGTGCAGGTTGCCGTCGGCCGCGTGGGCCAGGGTGAAGACGGGCACCCCGCGCCGGGCGGAGATCTCCGCGATGCCCCGTACCGCCTCGGCGAGCCGGGAGCGGGGGACGGCGATGTCCTCGATCAGCGGACGTCCGAGGCGTTCGAGGGAGGGCAGGGCGAGTCGCCGGGCCGCCAGCAGGGCGTCGGCCCCGGCGTCGTCGTCGGCGACGGTGAGCGTGGCGGCGCGCTTCTCCAGGACGGCGACGACCCGCTCGGCCTCCGCCCGCGCTCCCGCACCGTCGCACTGGACGATGAGCAGCGCCGCGCCCCGTACGCGCAGCGAGGTGCCTTCGGCCTCGTCGATCGCGCCGAGCACCGGGCCGTCCAGGAGTTCGGCCGTCGCGGGCTCGATTCCGGCCGCGGTGATCGCGGTCGCCGCGTCGGCGGCGTCGGCGAAGGTGTCGAACCAGGCCGCCAGGGTGGCGGTGGCGACGGGTACCGGACGGAGCCGCACGGTGGCTCCGGTGATGACGGCGAGTGTGCCCTCGGACCCGGTCAGCAACGCCGTCAGGTCGTATCCGGCGACCCCCTTCACCGTGCGCCGGCCGGTCCGCAGGACGGTTCCGTCGGCGAGTACGGCTTCCAGGCCCAGCACACTGTCCCGGGTGACCCCGTACTTGGCGCAGCGCAGTCCGCCTGCGTTGGTGGCGATGTTCCCGCCGATCGTGGAGAGGGCGGCGCTCGCCGGGTCGGGGGCGTAGCGCAGTCCGTGGGCGGCGGCGGCCCGGTCGAGGTCGGCGGTGACGACGCCCGGTTCCACGACGGCGAGCTGGTCGTCCGGGGCGAGTTCGACGATGCGGTTCATCCGGGACAGGTCGAGTACCAGGCTTCCCTCGCCGGCCGTCGCCCCTCCGGAGAGCCCGGTACCCGCTCCGCGTGGCACGACGGGGACCCGCAGGGCGTTCGCGTGGCGCAGCACGGTGGACACCTCGTCGGTGCGCAGGGCGTGCACGACGGCGAGCGGTTCGCCCGCTGAGGGGGCGCCCGAGCGGTCCGTGGCGTACGGGGCTGTGCGCACGGGGTCGGTGGTGAGCCGGTCGGGGTGCAGGTCCCGGGCGAGCAGGCCGAGTAACCGGGCTCCCGCCGAGGCCTGTTCGAGGGACTGGGTGGCCGTGTTCACGGTCCGGCCGTGGTGTGCGACATGCGGCCAGGATGGCGGAGCCCGCCACGTACGTTCAACAAGGAAGAACGATCACAAGTGATCGTGAATGCTTATTGATTGATGCTAGCGTGCCCGCATGGGACCAGTGTTCGACATTGTCGCGTTGCGTAGTCTCGTCGCTGTCGCGGACCGGGGCGGATTCCACCGGGCCGCGGAGGCGCTGACCCTCAGTCAGTCGGCAGTGAGTCAGCATGTCCGCCGCCTGGAGCGGGCGTTGGGCAGGCCGGTGGTCGAACGCGCGGGCCGGGCAACCCGGTTCACCGACGCCGGGAATCTCCTCCTCGAAGAGGCGCGCCGGATACTCGGCGTGCACGACGAGGCCGCACGCAGGCTCCTCGGCTCCGAGCCCGCCACCATCGTGATCGGCTCCACCGAGCACGGAGCCGACCAGATCCTCCCCAGAATCACCGAGGCGGTCCACGGAACGCTCCCGCACTGCCGAGTCCGGTTCCGCATCGATCGCTCCGCGCGCCTGGTGGAGGCCGTCGACCGCAGGTCGGTGGACCTGGCGGTGTACGTGACCGAGGCGGCCTCCACCGAGGGCATGCAGGTCGGCGGCATGCCTTTGACCTGGTACGCGGCGCCGGGCTGGTCACCGCCACCGGCCCCGGCACCGCTCCCCCTGGTGGCGGTCGCGGCACCGTGCGCGATCCGCCGCCGGGCGCTCGACGTGCTGTCCTCGCACTCCATCGCCGCCTCGGTGGTCTGCGACGCCGGCTACCTGGCGGGGGTGCTGGAGGCCGCGCGCGCCGGGCTCGGGGTGGCCCTGCTGGCGACGGCGGGCCGGGCCCCGGAGGGCCTGGTCGCGTACGCGGGCCTCCCGCAGGCACCCGCGATCCGGATGAGCGCGCACGCCCGGCCGGGCGCGGACCCCGCGATGGTCATGCACGCGGTGGAGGCCGTCCGTTCGCTGCTGGTCGGGCTGGAACAGCCCGGGGTGGACGCACCGCACGGGCCGTACCCGCCCCCGGAGACGATCGTCGCCGGCTCGGCAGCGCCGGTCGCACCGGCCCGGTGAGCCGGATCGCCCCTCGATCGTTCCGGCTCTGCGCGATGTCTTGACGTGACCCCGACAGAATGGCTTCATGGGAGCGCTCCCATTTGTGGGAGCGCTCCCATATCGCCCCATGCTCGACGCGTCCACCCTCTGGAGCCGCAGTGAGAACAGCGAGAAGCACGGCACGAACCCACCCCACCACCCTCCTCGGGCGAGCGCTGACCGCTCTCCTCGGGATCATCCTCGTCGGCGCCCTGGCCCCGGCGACGGCCCTGGCGCAGACCCGGTCGGCGGAGGCCGCCACCGGACTCCACATCAGCAACGGGCGCCTCCTGGAAGGCAACGGCAACGACTTCGTGATGCGCGGGGTCAACCACGCGCACACCTGGTACCCGGGCGAGACCCAGTCGTTGGCCGACATCAAGGCGACGGGCGCCAACACGGTCCGCGTCGTGCTCTCCGACGGATACCGGTGGACGAAGAACAGCCCCACCGAGGTCGCCGGGATCGTCGCCCAGTGCAAGGCCAACCGGCTCATCTGCGTACTGGAGGTGCACGACACCACCGGTTACGGCGAGGACTCCGCGGCAGGCACCCTCGACCACGCGGCCGACTACTGGATCAGCCTGAAGGACGTGCTGGCCGGTGAAGAGAGCTACATCATCGTCAACATCGGCAACGAGCCCTGGGGCAACACCAACCCCGCCGGGTGGACCGCGCCCACCATCAGCGCCGTCCAGAAGCTGAGGAACGCCGGCTTCCAGCACACGATCATGGTGGACGCCCCCAACTGGGGCCAGGACTGGCAGGGCGTCATGCGCGCCAACGCCCAGTCGGTGTACGACGCCGACACCACCGGCAACCTGATCTTCTCGATCCACATGTACAGCGTCTACAACACCGCGCAGGCCGTCACCGACTACCTTCACGCCTTCGTGGACGCCGGACTGCCCATCCTCATCGGCGAGTTCGGAGGACCGGCGGACCAGTACGGCGACCCGGACGAGGACACCATGATGGCCACCGCCGAGCAGCTGAAGCTCGGCTACCTGGCCTGGTCGTGGAGCGGCAACACGGACCCGATCCTGGACCTGGTCATCGACTTCGACCCGACCCGGCTCAGCTCCTGGGGCGAGCGCATCTTCCACGGCGTCAACGGCATCGCGCAGACCTCGAAGGAGGCGACCGTCTTCGGCGGGGCGACGGCCGACACCCAGGCCCCGACCGCTCCCGGCACCCCGGCCGCCTCGGCGGTGACCGCCACCTCCGCGACCCTCAACTGGGCCGCCTCGACGGACAACGTCGGCGTGAAGAGCTATGACGTCGTGCGCGTCAGCGGCGCCACCGAGACGGTGGTCGCCTCCTCCACCACGACCGGCGTGACCGTCAACTCCCTCACGTCCGGCACCGCTTACTCCTTCGCGGTGTACGCGCGCGACGCGGCCGGAAACCGTTCGGCCCGCTCGGCCGCGGTGAGCCTGACCACCACCACCGGCGGCGGCACATCCGGGGCCGCCTGCTCCGTCGCGTACCGCGTGGTCGGCGACTGGCAGAGCGGGTTCCAGGGCGAGATCACCGTCCGCAACACCGGCACCGCCGCCATCAACGCCTGGAAGCTCGGCTTCTCCTTCGCCAACGGCCAGACCGTCAGCAGCATGTGGGGCGGAACGGCCACCCAGAGCGGAAGCGCGGTGAGCGTGACCCCGGCCTCGTACACCTCCGCCATCGCCGCGGGCACCTCGGTGACCCTCGGCTTCCTCGGCACCCGGGGCGCCACGAACACCGCCCCGACCGCCTTCGACCTCAGCGGCACCGCCTGCACCGTCGCCTGACCGGTCGGGCCCGACCGGCCGGAGCGGTCCGACTCCTCCGGCCGCCGCGGACCGACCGCTCGTGAACCGATGCCCGGCAGGGGCTCCCGCCCTCTGCCGGGCATCGGCGTGACGCGGGAGCATCCCCGCGGGTCCACCATGTGGACCGCCCATTGCCCCCGACGGCACGGGCTGCCAAGGTCCATGACCATGACAACCCTCGGGGAACTCGGGTACACGCCCGCCCTGCTCGTGGCCCGCCGCCACGTGGACCAGTGCAGGCAGTCCAGCGCACTCTGTCGCTGAGCCCACCGGTCCGGTCGCGACGGGGACTTCCGCCGTCCCGCGGCGCTCGCTTCGCCCCCGGGTTCATTCCCCGGCGGCCCGCCGCGCGACGGCCTCCGCCCGTCGGCCTCCTGGCAGTGACGACCACCGCCCCGCCCTGTCGCGCCCGACTCCGCGGGCGGCCCGGCTCCGCCCTCCTCACCGCCTGAACGCCGGTCACTGAGCGCCGGACACTGAGCACCGGTCACCCACGGATGCCAGCTGCCCCCAGCCGTCCTCCGCCAAAGCCGGCCGCCTTTCGCCGTCCGCTTCCTCTTCTCCGTCCTCTTCTCCCTCTCCGCCCCCTCCTCCCCCTCTCCCGAATGGAATCCCCGTGCCTCGTCCGTCCCTGTTCCCCCGTGCCGCGGTGCTGGGCGCCGCCGCCCTCTTCACCCTGACGGCCGCGTTCCCCGCCCAGGCCGCGACGGCGTTCGGCCCGTTGCCGCCGCACAACCCGTACAGCGGACCCCAGGGCACCGCGACCATGCACGGCGACACCGGCTCGTCCGACGCCACTCCGCTCCCGGGGCCGGGTGCCGGGTCGCTGACCTCGAAGCGGGTCGCCCTCCAGTCCGCCTGCCCCACGATCCTGGTCGGGTCGGACGGGTACCCGGTCGCCCTGTGCACGCCGATCTTCGGCCAGGTGCCCACCGTGCATCTGCTCGACCCCGCGTCCGGGGAGTCGCTGACCACCCTCACCATCGCCAAGGGCTCGCTGCTGGGCGGGGTGTACGCGTACCTCGACGACCAGGACCGGCTCGTCGCGGTCGACGGGAACCGCACGCTGCTGCGCATCGGCCACCGCCGCAACGCCTCGGGCAACTGGGAGCTGTACGTGGCGAGTTCGCTCTCGCTGGCCGGTGCCGTCCCGGAGGGCGACGCCGTCACCGGGGTCTCGCCGGACTGGCAGGGCCGGGTCTGGTTCGCCACCGGCGGCGGTGTGGTCGGTACCGCGGACGACCGCACCGGCACCGTACGCTCGCTGGCCCTGCCGGCCGGGGAGCGTGTCGACAACTCGATCTCGACGGCGCCGGAGGGCACGGCCGTCGCCACCAGCCACGCCACCTACCTGCTGAACGCCGCCGCGGACGGCACGCCCACCGTCACCTGGCGTCAGCCCTACGACCGCGGACCCGCCCGCAAGCCCGGCCAGCTGAGCTGGGGCACCGGTTCGACCCCGACGTTCTTCGGCCCGAACACCGGCACCGGCTACGTCACCATCGTGGACAACGCCTCCCCCACCGAGAACCTCCTCGTGTACCGGACCGACACCGGCGCCCGGGTCTGCTCGGTCCCGGTGCTCAAGTCCGGCAGCGGCAGTGAGAACTCCCCCGTCGCGGTGGGCAATGCGGTCTTCGTCGCCAGCACCTACGGCTACCCCTATCCCGCCCTCCCCGAGAACGCCGGCACCAGCGTCCCCTCCTCCGCCGACTTCACGGGCGGCTTCAGCCGGGTCGACGTACGCGCGGACGGTTCCGGCTGCGACCTGAAGTGGGACACCAACATCCGCTCCTCGGCCGTGCCCCGGCTCTCCACGGCCGACGGTCTGCTCCACACCATCGTCCGCAGCCCGCTCATCCCGGGCACCAACAGCACCTCCATCCTCGACAACTTCGCCTACGCGGAGATCGACCCGGAGACCGGCAAGACGGTCCGCACCAAGTCCGTCGGCACCGGTTCGCTCTTCGACTCCCTCCAGATGGTGGGCTCCATCGCCCCGGGCGGTGTGGTGTACCAGGGGACCGTCACCGGGGTGGTGCGCATCACCAACGGCTGACCGGGCAAAGGGCCGGGGAGCGGCCTCCGCCTCCCCGGCCCCTCCGCCGTGCGTCAGGACGTCACGGGCACTCCACCGGGCGCGGGGAGGAACCCCGTTCCTCGGAAGTACGTCAGATAGCGGGTCAGGACCTCGTCGGTGAGCGGTGGCAGGTGGACGCCGAGGGCGGCCACCGCCTCGGCGGTGCGGCCGGAGTCGAAGCGGCGGTGGTCCCTTGCCCCGCCCTCCGGCCGCTCCCCGTCGCCGAGGAACAGCTGGGCCGCGTTGTCCGGCTGGGCCGCCACACGGGCCTGCCACTCCTTGGCGGGGAGCGTGCGCACCTCGTGGCCGAGGCGGGCGGCGACCTCGAAGACCCGGTCCAGGCCGGGGGCTTCAGGGTTGGTGTGGTGGTACGTCGCACCGGTCGCCTCGTCGGCGAGGGCGAGCGCCACCACGGCCGCGCCGACGTGGTCCACCGGCACCCAGTCCGTCGAGCCGTGCGGCAGGTCCGGTACCGCCTCCGCCTGCAGGCACCCCTTGATCAGCTGCCAGAGCAGGTCCCGGTCCTGGCAGGCACCGGTCACGGTGTCGCCGCTGATGCGGCCCGGGCGGTGGACGGTGACCGGGAGCCCGCGTTCCCGGGCGAGGCCGACGAGCCCCTCGGCGACCCATTTGCTCCGCGCGTAACCGTCCGGCAGTGCGGCGGCCGGGCCGGTCGGGCTCGTCTCGGTGAGGGTGACGGGGGCGGAGGCGGGGGCGTGGACGCCGGTGGTCGAGACGTAGTGCATCCCGGGTGAGGCGGAGTCGGCGAGCAGCCGCAGCAGCTCCTCGGTGCCGGCGACGTTGGCAGCGCGCAGGTCTCCGTACGGGGCGGCGAAGTTGACGTGCGCGCCGTTGTGCAGCACGGGTCCCAGGCGCCGCACCAGGGCGTTCCGGTCCTCGGGCGACAGGCCGAGCCCGGGGGCCGCGAGGTCGCCGGGTACGGGGTGGATCAGCTCGGCGTACCGGGGGTGCCAGAGCCCGTAGCGCTCCAGGTTGGTGCGCAGCCGGCCGGCGGCGCGGGGTGCGTCCTCGGCCCGTACCAGGCAGTCGACGGGGCCGCCGGTGGTCTCGATGAGGTCGCGCAGGAGGTAGGCGCCGAGGAACCCGGAGGCGCCGGTCAGCAACGGGCGGGCGGACGGCCGGGCGGGGCGGCGGGCGGGTGCGGGCACCGGGGCGTTCCGGCCGGCGCCGGTGATGTCCGGGGCGAGGCGGACCTCGGCGGCGAGGTCCGCCTCCGCGGTGGTCTCCGGCGGGCTCTGCTCTCCGGCCGCGCTCCCCAGGAGGCGGTCCACCCCTTCGACCGTGGGCGCCGCGAACAGGGCGCGCAGGGAGGGGCGCCGGCCGCAGCGCTCCTCGATCCGCTGGGCGAGGGTCACCGCGAGCAGGGAGTGGCCGCCCAGGGCGAAGAAGTCGTCGGTGACGCCGACCTCGTCGACGCCGAGGGTCTTGGCGAACGCCTCGCACAGGGCCCGCTCGCGGTCCGTGCGCGGAGCCCGGCCGCCGGCCGGCGCCGCCCGGTCGGGCGCGGGCAGGGCCCGCCGGTCGGTCTTGCCGTTGGGGGTGAGTGGCAGCGCGTCGAGGGGGACGAAGGCGGCGGGAACCATGTGGGCGGGCAGGGCGGCGGCGAGGCGGGCCCGCAGCTCGGCCGCGTCCGGTCCGGCCGCGCCGTCGGCCGGGACGGTGTACGCGACGAGGCGCCGGTCGCCGGGCCGGTCCTCGCGGACGACGGCGCAGGCCGCCGCCACGCCGGGCAGGGCGGTGAGCACCGCCTCGATCTCGCCGAGTTCGATGCGGAAGCCGCGGAGCTTGACCTGGTCGTCCACGCGGGAGACGTAGACGAGTTCACCGTCGCCGCCGCCCGGTCCGCCGCCGGTGGTCCAGCGGACCAGGTCGCCGGTGCGGTACATCCGGCCCCCCGCGGGGTCGGCGGGGTCGGCCACGAAGCGGGTCGCGGTGAGGCCGGGCCTGCCGTGGTAGCCGCGGGCGACTCCCGCCCCGGAGACGTAGAGTTCGCCGACGACGCCGGGCGGCACGGGGACCAGCCGGTCGTCCAGGACGTGGACCCGGGTGCCGTCGACGGGGACGCCGATGGGCACCGTACGGTCGGGGGCGAGCGGCCCGTCGGGGTGCTGGGCGGCGCTCATGGTCGCGCAGACGGTGGTTTCGGTGGGGCCGTAGGCGTTGACGAGAGAGCGGCCGGCCGCCCAGTCGCGCACCAGGGCGGGGGTGCACGCCTCGCCCGCGAGGACCAGGGTGGTTCCGGTGGGCAGCGAGCCGGGCGGCATCACCGCGAGCGCGGCGGGCGGCAGCGTGAGATGGGTGGCACCGCGTTCGCGGACGGTGGCGGCGAGGGCGGGACCGGGCAGCAGGGCGTCGCGTTCGTCGATCTCCAGGCAGGCCCCGGAGAGCAGGGCCATGCAGAGTTCCCAGAAGGCGGCGTCGAAGCTGACGGACGCCATGTGCAGCACCCGGCTGTCCGGGGTGACGCGCAGCCGTTCCCGCTGGGCCCTCGCCATGGCGCCGGCGCCCCGGTGGGTGACCACGACGCCCTTGGGCCGGCCGGTGGAGCCGGAGGTGTAGATGACGTACGCGGGGTGCTCCGGGAGCGGCCGGCGGGCCGGGCCGTCGCCGGTCCCGACGGCACCGTCGGCGGGGCCGTCGGGTCCGGTGGCGTACAGGTGGGGCACGGGGGTGGCGGGGAGCCGCCGGTGGAGGGCGGGGGTGGTCAGGAGCAGGCGCGGGCCGGCGTCTTCGAGCATGTAGGAGAGGCGGTCGGCCGGGTAGTCGGGGTCGAGCGGTACGTACGCCGCTCCCGCCTTGAGGACGCCGAGGAGGCCGACGAGGAGGTCGTGGGTGCGGGGCAGGGCGACCGCCACCCGGTCCTCGGGGCCGATGCCGAGGGCGGTGAGCCGGCGGGCGAGGGCGTCGGCGCGGGCGTCGAGGGCGGCGTACGTGAGGGTGGTACGGGCGTCGCGGACGGCCGGCGCGTCGGGGGTGCGCCGGGCCCACTCCTCGTAGAGCGAGGGGACGGTGGAGCCGGGCAGGTCGTCCGCGGGGCCGGTGCCCCAGGCCGTGAGGCGGGCGCGCTCGGGGGCGCTGAGCACCTCGTACGTGGTCAGCGGGCGGTCCGGGTCGGCGGTGACGGCGTCGAGCAGCAGGGCGAGCCGTTCGGCGAGTCCGTGCACGGTCGCGGCGTCGAAGAGTTCCGTCGCGTAGTCGACGGTTACCCGCATGCCGTCGGGCGTCCCCGTCGCGTCGTGGGTCTCGGTGAAGGTGAAGGAGAGGTCGAACTTGCTCACGGCCGTGTCGAGGGGCACGGGGGTGACGGTGAGACCGGGCAGGTCGACGGGGGCGGCGGGGGTGTGGTTCTGGAGGACGAGCATGGTCTGGAAGAGCGGGTGGTGGTTCTGCGAGCGGGCGGGGTTGAGGAGTTCCACCAGCCGCTCGAAGGGGACGTCCTGGTGCGCGTACGCGGCGAGGTCGAACTCCTTGACCCGGCCGAGAAGTTCGAGGAACGTCGGGTCGCCGGAGAGGTCCGTGCGCAGCACGAGGGTGTTGACGAAGAAGCCGACCAGGTCGGTGGCGGCCTCGTCGGTGCGGCCCGCGACGGCCGTGCCGAGCGGGACGTCGTCCCCGGCGCCGTGGCGGGAGAGTGTGAGGGACAGGGCCGCCTGGAGCACCATGAAGACGGTGCTGCCGGTGGCGCGGGCGAGTTCGCCGATCCGCCGGGCGGTCGCGGGGTCGAGGGTGAAGGCGTGGGTGGCGCCGGTGTGCCGGGAGACCGGCGGGCGCGGACGGTCCCAGGGCAGCTCGGTGATCTCCGGCAGGCCCGCCAATGCCTGTTTCCAGTGGGCGAGCTGACGGCTCAACAGGTCATCGGGCCCGCCGCTGCCGCCGTCGAGGAGGCGGCGCTGCCAGAGCGCGTGGTCCGCGTAGTCCACGCGGAGCTCCGTCCAGGCGGGGGCCTCGGCGCGCAGGCGCGCGCGGTAGGCGGCGGAGAGGTCGCGGGCGAACGGCGCCAGGGAGGAACCGTCGGCCGCGATGTGGTGGATCACCAGGACCAGGACGTGCGCTTCTTCGGCGAGACGCAGCAGCGTCGCCCGGACGGGGAGGCGGTGTTCGATGTCGATCGGCTCGGTCGCGCACGCGCGGACGCGGTCGGCGAGCTTCTCCTCGTCGACGGCCTCCACGACGAGCGGTAGCCGCAGGTCGCCGGGGTCGGTGATGTGCTGGCACGGTCCGCCGTCGCGCTCCGGGAAGACGGTGCGCAGGGAGGCGTGCCGGGTGACGACGTCGCGCAGCGCCCGGCACAGGGCTTCGGTGTCGAGCGGCCCGTCGAGGCGTACGGCGAAGGGGATGTTGTACGTGGCGGAGGGGCCTTCGAGCCGGTGGAGGAACCACAGGCGCTGCTGGGCGTAGGAGAGCGGGAGCGATGCGGGGCGCTCCTGCGGGACGAGGGCCGGGCGGGCGGGGCGGGCGGCGTGCTCCAGGGCGGTGGCGAGCGTGGCGACGGTGGGGTTCTCGAAGAGGGTGCGGATGTCCGCCTCGGTCTCCAGAGCGGTGCGGACGCGGCCCACGAGACGGGTGGCGAGCAGTGAATGGCCGCCCAGTGAGAAGAAGTTGTCGTCGGCCGCGACGCGGTCCACGCCCAGTACGTCGGCGAAGAGCCCGGCAAGGATCTCCTCGTGGGCGCCGCGCGGCGGTCGTCCGGCCGGCGCCGCCGGTCGGGCGGGCGCGGGCAGGGCCTGGCGGTCGAGTTTGCCGTTGGGGGTGAGCGGGAGCGCGTCGAGGGGCTGGATGGCGGCCGGCACCATGGAGGCGGGCAGATGGCGGCCGACGTGCGCGGCGAGGCGGACCGGGTCCGGGGTGCGGCCGGGGGCGGGGACGACGTAGGCGGTGAGCGTGCGGTCGCCGGGCAGGTCCTCGCGGACCATGACGCAGGCGGCGCGTACGGAGGGATCGGCGCGCAGCACCGCTTCGATCTCCGCGGGTTCGATGCGGTGGCCGCGCAGCTTGATCTGCTGGTCCGCCCGCGCCAGGTGGTGCACGGCACCGCCCGGGTCGCGGCGCACGAGGTCGCCGGTGCGGTACATGCGCGTCCCGTCCCCGGCGAAGGGGTCGGCGACGAACCGGGTGGCGGTGGGGCCGGGGCGGCCGAGGTAACCGCGTGCGACGCCGGGGCCCGCGAGGTACAGCTCCCCTTCGGCGCCCGGTGGTACGGGGCGCAGGGCCGGGTCCAGGACGTGGGCGCGCATGCCGTCGAGGGGCCGGCCGATCGGGGGCGCCCCGTGGGGTGCGTCGCCGGGGCGGACGCGGTGCAGGGTGGCGAAGGTGGTGGCCTCGGTCGGCCCGTAGGCGTTGAGGACGGTGGTGCCGGGGTGGGCGGCGGCCAGCCGCTGGAGGACGCCGGGGGTGGCGGCCTCTCCCCCGGCGGCGACCAGTCGCAGCAGCCCGAGGGCGCCGGGGTCGGTGTCGGCGACGACGTCGAACAGCGCGGTCGTCAGGAACGCCGCGGTCACACCGTGGCGGGCCACCAGGTCGCGGACGGCGGCCGGCTGGAGGGCCCCGTCGGGGGCGAGGACGACGCGGCCCCCGTTGAGGAGGGGCACCCAGATCTCGAAGGTGGAGGCGTCGAAGGCGTACGCCGAGTGCATGAGGACGGCGTCGGTGGCGCCGCCGCCCCAGGTCCGGTCGGCCGCCAGCGCGGCGATGTCGGCGTGGGTGACGCCGACGCCCTTGGGCAGTCCGGTGGAGCCGGAGGTGAACATCACGTAGGCGAGACGGGCTCCGCCACCGGCGGAGAGGAGAGCGTCGGAGGGGAGCGGGCCGGGGACGTCCGGCCCTCCGTGCAGCACCCGGCCGGCCGGGTCCACGGTCACCACAGTCGTCCCGGGCGGCAGGTGCCGCACCCAGGGGTGCGTGCGGGTGGTCCCGTCGACGAGGAGGACGCGCGGGGCGGATGCCTCCGCGACCCGGGCGAGGCGTTCGGCGGGCCAGCGCGGGTCGAGGGGCACGTAGGCGGCGCCCGCGCGCAGGGCCGCGAGGGAGGCGGTGACCTGGGCGGTCGAACGGCCCAGGAGGATACCGACGCCCCTCTCCGCACCGGCGCCGAGTCCGCTGAGCGCCCCGGCCAGCTCACCGGACAGGTGGAGAAGTCCGCCGTACGTCAGCTCCTCGCCGACGCCGGTGACGGCGATCCGGTCCGGCTGCCGGGCGGCGATGCGCGCCACGGCCTGCGGGACGCTCTCCCCCGTCACGCCGGGCGGGAGTCCGGCACCCTGCCCCTGCGCCAGCAGCGCCTCCCGTTCGCCGTCCAGGAGGACGGACACCGCGTCGGCGCGCACGTCGAGCCCCTGGGCCATCACGGTCAGCAGCCGGCGCATCCGGGCAGCGGTACGGACCACCTCGTCCCGGCCGAGAACCGCGGCCCGGTGGCCGAAGGTGATGCGCAGGGTGTCGCCCGGGGCGATGGTCAGAGTGAGCGGGTAGTGGGCGGCGTCCGTGCCGGTGAAGCCGGTGACGGCGAGGCCGGCCAGCCCCCGCTGGGCGGTGCGCAGGGCCTCCGCGTCCAGCGGATAGTTCTCGAACACCGTGAGGGTGTCGAAGAGTTCGTCCACCCCGCTGACCTCGCGGATCTCGGTCAGCCCCACGAACTGGGCTCCGAGGAGGCGCCCTTGCTCCTCCTGGAGCCGGGTCAGGAGGGTGGCCAGGGTGTCGTCGGGCGCCGGACGCAGCCGCACCGGCACGGTGTTGATGAACAGCCCGACCATCGACTCCACGCCGGGGATCTCGGGCGGGCGGCCGGAGACGGTGGTGCCGAACACGATGTCGGCGCGGCCGGTGAGCCGGGTGAGCAGCAGCCCCCAAGCGCCCTGGACCAGGGTGTTGAGGGTGAGCCGGTGGGCGCGGGCGGTTTCGCGCAGCCGGGTGGTGGTGGCCTCGTCCAGGTCGAGGACGAGCGTCTCGGGAAGCTCGGCGAAGGGCTGGTCGACGGAGGGAAGTTCACCGGACGCGGGTGCGCCGGAGGGCAGCTCGCCGGACGCCGGTGCGCCGGGGGCCGGTACGCCGGAGGGCGGTTCGCCGTGGCCGCCGCGACCGCTTCGACCGGCGCGACCGGCGAGCAGGGTCGGCGCCTCGATTCCGGCCAGCGCGGTGCGCCAGGCGTCGAGGGCCTCCGCGCGGTCCTGCTGGGCCAGCCACGCGAGGTAGGTGCGGTACGGGGCGACCCGGGGCAGCGCGGAGTCGTCGCCCCCGGTCGCGTACAGCTCGAACAACTCCCGCACCAGCAGTGGCATCGACCAGCCGTCGAGCAGGATGTGATGGGCCGTCATCACGAGCCGGTGGCGGCGCGGCGCGGTGCGCAGCAGGGTGAAGCGCATCAGGGGCGGGGTGGTGAGGTCGAAGCGCCGGGTGCGGTCGGCGGCGAGGAACGCGGCGAGGCGCTCCTCGGTGACCGCCGGGCCGTCGGGTCCGGTCAGGTCCACCTCCTCCAGCGGCACAGAGACCCGGGCGGCGACGGCCTGCACGGGCTCGGGCAGGTCCTCGTGGAGGAAGCCGACCCGGAGATTGGCGTGCCGCCGCAGCAGGCCACCGACGGCGGCGCGCAGCGCGGGGACGTCGGGGGTGCCTTCGAGGTCGAAGACGAACTGCGCGGTGTAGACGTCCACGGCGTGGGAGTCGTACAGCGCGTGGAAGAGCATGCCTGCCTGCAACGGCGTCAGCGGCAGTACGTCCTCCAGCTGGAACCCGGTCACTTGCGTCCACCCCACTTGTTCTGCAGTCGGTCGATCTGGGCCTGGTCCAGGGAGACCAGGGGAAGGTCGGAGGGCGTCCAGCCGCCCGCGTCGGGCCGCTCGGCGTGTTCGGCGAGCGCGCCGAGGGCGCGGACGAAAGCGTCGGACAGCGCCTCCACGGCGTCCTCCGGGAGGAGGCCGGCGGGCCAGGTCCAGCGGATCACCAGGGACGGGCCGCCCACGCCGTCCTCGGTGTGCGCGTTGATGTCGAGCACGTGGTGGACGGGCATCGCGGGATCCTGGGCCCGGGGGCCGCCGCCGTCGAGCAGCACCTCCCAGTCGGCGGCTTCGTCCGGGCCGGTTGCCTCTTGCGAACCCGCGTACCTGCCCAGGTAGTTGAAGCCGATCTGGGGTTCGGGTGCGGCGGCCAGCCTGGGGCCGGTGGTCGCGTTGAGACGGCGGAGCATGCCGTAGCCGACTCCGTGGTCCGGGACGGTCCGCAGCTGTTCCTTGACCCGTTTGAGGGCGCGTTCGGCGAGGGCCGCGTCGAAGCGCCCGGGGGCGCGGGGATCGAGCGGTCCCGGGTCGAGGCGGACCGGGTAGAGGCTGGTGAACCAGCCGACGGTACGCGACAGGTCGAGGCGCTCGTCGATCTGTTCCCGGCCGTGCCCCTCCAGGTCGACCAGGACGCCCGTTCCCACCGGACCGGCCGCGCCGGAGGCGCGCTCGGTGCGCCAGGCGCTCACGGCGAGGGCCAGACCGGTGAGCAGCACGTCGTCGACTCCGGCGTGGAAGGCGGTGGGGACGGTGGTGAGGAGGGGCTCGGTGCGGGCGGCGGGCAGCCGGGTGACGAGGGTGCGCGTGCGGCCCGCGGTGTCCAGGGCGGGGTCGAGCGGGCGGTGTCCCAGCTGCGGGTCGGGGGCGCTCGACATCGCTTCCCAGAGCGGGAGTTCGGCCTCGCGTGCGGCGTCGTGCGCCTGGGCGGCGAGGAGGTGCGCCCAGTGCCGGTAGGAGGTGGTCGCGGCGGGGAGCCCCGCCCCCGGCCCTCCGGGACCACCCGTGTCTGCGGTGCCTTCGGGACCACCCGTGTCTCCGGGAACACCCGGACCACCGGGACTTCCGGTGACGGTCCGCCAGGCGGTGGCCAGGTCGGCGGCGAGGATGCGCCAGGAGACGGCGTCGACGGCGAGATGGTGGACGACGAGGAGCAGCCGTCCTCGGGCGCCGGGTCCGGCGTCGCACCAGACGGCCTCCACGACGTTCCCGTCCGCGGGGCTGAGCCGTCCCCGGGCAGCCTCGCCCGCCTCGGTGACGGCGGCCCGGACGGCGTCGGCGGGCAGGCCCGTGACGTCGATCCGGGTGAACCGGTCGCGGGCGAGGACGGAGCCCGTCGGCAGCACGTCGAGTACGGGCTCGCCCCCGGCCGGGCGGGCGACCCGGAGCCGGAGCATGTCGTGGTGGTCGACGAGGAGTTGCAGGGCGGCGGTCAGCGTGTCGGTGCCGGCTCCGGACGGTGTGCGCAGGACCCCGGACTGGTTGTAGCCGTCCGTCGGTCCGGGGCGCTCCAGGAACCAGGCGACGATGGGGGTCGCCGGCAGGGTGCCGGTCCCCCGCTCGGTGGGCGCGGGAGTGGTCCGGCCGGGCCCGGCGCCCTGATAGAGCGCGGTGGACACGGCGGCGATGGCCTCCGGGGTGCGGTGGACGAAGACGTCGCGGGGGGTGACCCTCAGGCCGGCCTCGCGGACCCGGCTGACGAGCTGGATGGAGAGGATGCTGTCGCCGCCGAGGGCGAAGAAGTCGTCGTCGGCGCGGACGGCGGGCACGCGCAGGACGGCGGCGAACACCGCGCAGAGCGCTTCCTCCTTCGCGGTGCGCGGCCGGCCGCCCGGACGTCCGTCGGCGGGCCGGACGGGGGCGGGCAGGGCCCGCCGGTCGGTCTTGCCGTTGGGCAGCAGCGGCAGCGCGTCCAGGGTCACGAAGACGGCGGGCACCATGTACGGCGGCAGTGACTCCGCGAGGCGGGCGCGGAGTTCGCGCTCCGCGGGGGCCGGGGAGTCGCCGCGCGGGCCGGGGACCGTGTAGGCGACCAGGCGGCGCTCGCCGGGCCGGTCCTCACGGACCAGGACGCAGGCGGTGGCGACGGTGCCGAGCGCCGTGAGAGCGGCCTCGATCTCGCCCGGTTCGATGCGGAATCCGTTGACCTTGACCTGGTCGTCGGCGCGCCCGACGTGGGTGAGCAGGCCGTCGGCGTCCCGGCGGACGAGGTCGCCGGTGCGGTACATCCGGCTTCCGGCGGGGCCGTAGGGGTCGGCGACGAACCGTGCGGCGGTCAGGCCGGGCCGCCCCAGGTATCCGCGGGCGAGTCCGTCGCCCGCGAGGTGGAGTTCCCCGGTGACGCCGTTGGGCACGGGGCGCAGACCGGCGTCGAGGACGTAGGCGCGGGTGTTGTCGACGGGGTGGCCGAGCGGCACGCTCCCCTCCCCCGCCGGTCCGTCGGCTCCGGCGGGCCGGTGGTGGTGGGCGGTGGCGTCGATGGTGGCCTCGGTCGGCCCGTAGAGGTTGTGCACCTCGGTCCGCCACGCGCGGCCGACCCGTTCCGCCAGGGCCCGGGGCAGCGGTTCACCGCCGCACAGGACGGCCCGCAGGGTGCCGGGCGCCGCGTCCGGGCCGGTCTCGGCGAGGACGACGGAGAGGTGGGAGGGTACGAACTGGGCGAGGGTCACGCCCTCGGCGCGCATCCGGGAGAGCAGTCCGGCGGGGTCGTGGTTGAGGGCGGGCGGCACGGGGCACGTGGAACCGCCGTGCAGGAGTGGCAGCCAGGTCTCCCAGACCGAGGCGTCGAAGCTCGGCGAGGTGCGGGCGAGGACCCGGTCGTCGCCGCTGAGGCCGAGGTGGTCCGCCATCCACGCCATGTGGTTGGTGAGGGAGGCGTGGGTGACGACCACGCCCTTGGGCCGGCCGGTGGAGCCCGAGGTGTAGATGACGTACGCGGCGTCGCGCGGGTCGGGCCCGGCGCCGGCCGGCGCGGGCCGCCCGGTGGACCAGGCGCCCCGGTCGTCGAGTGCGAGCCGGGGCAGGGCGCGACGGGCGTCCCGGGGGTCGTGGGCGCCCCGGACGTCGCGGTCGCCGTGGGTGAGGAGCAGCGCCGGACGGGCGTCGTCGAGCATGTGGGCGATACGCGCCTCGGGGTACTCCAGGTCGACGGGCAGGTAGGCGGCCCCGGCCTTGGTGACCGCCAGCATCGCGAGCACGTGGTCGGCGGTGCCGTCCAGGGCCAGGGCGACCAGATCGCCGCGGCCGATGCCCCGGTCGTGCAGGTGGTGGGCCAAGTCGTCCGAGAGCACGTCGAGTTCGGCGAAGGTGATCCCGTCGCCGCCGTCGCGTACGGCGATCGCCCCGGGGGTACGGGCGGCCTGCGCGCGGAACGCCCCGGGTGCGGTGGGGGCGGCCGGCGGGCGGGCGGGGCCGTGGGCGACCCGGTCCAGGCTCCGCCGCTCCTCCGGCTCCAGCACGTCGACGGCGTGGACGCGCCGTCCGGGGTCGGCGGCGAGCGTGGCGAGGAGGCGGGTCAGCCGGGCGGCCAGGGTGTGGGCGGTGGCGGGGACGAAGAGTTCGGTGGAGAACTCCAGGACGCCCCGGAGCCCCGCGGGCCGGCCGGACGCGTCGTGGGTCTCGGTGAAGGTGAAGGTCAGGTCGAACTTGCTGATGCCGGTGTGCACGGGTTGCTCGGTCACCGTCAGTCCGGGCAGGTCGACGGCGGCGTCGCCCTGGTTCTGGAGGACGAGCATGGTCTGGAAGAGCGGGTGGTGGTTCTGGGCGCGGACCGGACTGAGGGCGTCCACCAGCCGCTCGAAGGGCAGGTCCTGGTGGGCGTAGGCGGCCAGGTCGAAGTCGCGCACCCGGTCGACGACGTCACCGAAGGTCGGGTCGCCGCTCAGGTCGGTGCGCAGCACCAGGGTGTTGACGAAGAACCCGACCAGGTCGTCGAGCGCTTCGTCGGTGCGTCCGGCGACCGCGGTGCCCAGCGGGATGTCCTCCCCGGCGCCGTGGCGGGAGAGGAGGACCGACAGGGCGGCCTGGAGGACCATGAAGAGGCTGCTGCCCCGGGCGCGGGCGAGGTCGGCGAGCGCCCGGTGGGTGTCGGGGCCGACGGCGAAGGGGTGGGCGTCGCCGCAGTGGGCGGGGACGGCGGGCCGCGGCCGGTCGCAGGGCAGTTCCAGCAGATCGGGTGCGCCGTCCAGGGCGGTACGCCAGAAGGCGAGTTGGCGGGCCGCACGGCTGGAGGGATCGTCCTCCTCGCCGAGCAGGGCGCGCTGCCAGAGGGTGTAGTCGGCGTACTGGACGGCGAGTTCGCTCCAGCGCGGTTCCCGGCCCTCGGCCCGCGCCCGGTACGCGTCGCCCAGGTCGCGGGCGAGCGGGGCGAGGGACCAGCCGTCGCCGGCGATGTGGTGCACCACCAGCACCAGGACGTGGGACTCGGGTGCGAGCCTCATCAGCCTGGCCCGCACGGGGAGTTCGATGCTCACGTCGAAGGGGTGCGTCACCTCGGCGGTGAGCGCGTCGCCGAGGTGGTCGGGGTCGGTGTCGCGGGGTGTCAGGTCGAGATCGGCGCCGACGGCGTCGAGCACCAGCTGCCGGGCGACGCCGTCGGTCTCGGGGAAGACGGTGCGCAGGCTCTCGTGGCGCCCGACCACGTCCGCGAGGGCGTTCTCCAGGGCTCCCGTGTCGAGCGGGCCGTCCAGGCGGAGCACCAGCGGCACGTTGTACGTGGCGCTGGGGCCCTCCAGCCGGCCGAGGAACCAGAGGCGCTGCTGTGCGTAGGAGAGCGGCAGCGGGTCGGGGCGTTCCCCGGCTCTCTCCAGGGGTCTTGCGGCCCGCTCGGCGCCGTCCAGCGCCGCGGCGAGGGCGGCCGGGGTGGGGTGCTCGAAGAGCGCCTTCACGGGGATCTCCACGCCGAGCACGGTCCTCAGGCGGGCCACGAGGCGGGTGGCGAGCAGGGAGTGGCCGCCGAGGGCGAAGAAGTCGTCCTCGGCGTCGAGCCCGTCGAGCCCGAGCACGTCGGCGAAGAGTCCGCAGAGGATCTCCGCGCGGGCGCTGCGGGCCGGGCCGCCGCCGGTCCCCCGGGTCCGCTCCCCGTGGGCGGGTGCGGGCAGCGCCCGCCGGTCCACCTTGCCGTTGACGGTCAGCGGGAGCGCGTCGAGCAGCACGAACGCGGAGGGCACCATGTACGCGGGCAGGGCCCGGCCGAGGGCGCGGGCGAGGTCGGCGGGCGCGGGGAGCGTCCGGGCGGTCGGCACCACGTAGGCGACGAGGCGCCGGTCGCCGGGGGTGTCCTCGCGGACGACGGCGAAGGTGTCGGCGACCCCCTCGCAGCGGGCCAGGACGGATTCGATCTCGCCGAGCTCGATGCGGTAGCCGCGCAGTTTCACCTGTCCGTCCGCGCGGGTGACGTAGGCGAGGTGCCCGTCCCGGGTCCAGCGGACGAGGTCGCCGGTGCGGTACATCCGGCTTCCGGCGGGGCCGAACGGGTCCGCGACGAAGCGGCCGGCGGTCAGGGCGGGCTGTCCGGTGTAGCCCCGGGACACTCCGCGCCCGGCGAGGTACAGCTCGCCCGTGACGCCGGGGGCGACCGGGCCGAGGGAGCCGTCGAGCACGTACAGCCGCATGCCGTCCAGCGGGCGGCCGATGGGCGGCGGTCCGGCCGGGAGGCCGGCGGTCACGTCGTGGCGGGTGGCGAAGGTGGTGGTCTCGGTCGGCCCGTAGACGTGGAGGACGCGCAGGCCGGGCGTGGTACCGGCGACGCGCTGCATGGCGTCCGGGGAGGCGAGTTCGCCTCCGGCGCACAGGAGGCGGAGCCCCCGGAACGCTTCCGGAGCGGTCTCGGCGATCACGTTGAAGAGCGCCGTCGTCAGGAAGACGGCGGTCACCCCGTGCGCGCGGACGGCGTCGCCGAGGGCGCGGGCCTCCAGCACACCGTCCGGCGCGACGACGACGGTGCCGCCGTGCAGGAGCGGGGCCCAGATCTCGAAGGTGGAGGCGTCGAAGACGTACGCCGAGTGCATCAGTACCGCGTCGGCGGCGCCCTCGCGCCAGGCGGAGTCCTCGGTGAGCGCGGCCACGTCGGCGTGGGTGACGCCGACGCCCTTGGGCAGGCCGGTGGAGCCGGAGGTGAACATGGTGTACGCGAGGGCTTGCGGCCCCGGTACGGCGGCCGGGCGGCCCTGCCGTTCGGGTCCGCCGCGCAGGATCCGGCCGAGCCGGTCCACGACCAGGACCGGCAGCCGGCCCGCGGTCGCGGTCACCCAGGGGGAGGCGAGGGCGGTCTCGTCGACGACGAGGACCCGCAACGACGCCACCGCGGCGGCCTGTTCGAGCCGTTCCGCGGGCCAGCGCGCGTCCATGGGGACGTAGGTGCCCGCGGCGCGGACCGCGCCGAGGGAGGCCGTCACCACGGCGGGCGACCGGGCGAGCAGCACGCCGACGCCGGACTCGGGTCCGACGCCGAGCCCGGCGAGCGCCCCG
This sequence comes from Streptomyces sp. NPDC060184, assembly GCF_042728795.1. NCBI lineage: Bacteria > Bacillati > Actinomycetota > Actinomycetes > Kitasatosporales > Streptomycetaceae > Streptomyces > Streptomyces sp. NPDC060184. The sequence goes on along the minus strand of NZ_JBHWYX010000015.1, from coordinate 22,452 downwards.
GCGAGGGTGGCGGAGAGCGCGTCGAGCCCGGCGTAGTCGAGTGTGGTGGCGCCGTCGGTGACGGCGGTGGCGTCCGGGGTGCGGAGCGCCTGGGCCGCGAAGAGGGCGGGCAGGGTGGTGTCCGGTGCGATCTCACCGAGCGGGCGGCCGGTGCCCCAGCGGGTGACCCGGCCGTGTTCGCCGGCCGTCAGCAGGTCGTGGTCGGCGAGCGGACGGCCGGGGTCGGCGGCGGCCTGCTCCAGGAGGCGCAGGAGCCGGGCGGCGAGGGTTTCGACGGTGTCCCGGTCGAAGAGGGCGGTGGCGTACTCGATCCCGGCGAGGAGACCGCCGCCGTCGCGCTCCTCGGTGAACGCGAAGGTGAGGTCGAACTTGCTCAGGCCGTTGTGGACGATCCGGTCCTCCACGGTGAGGCCGGGGAGTTCGGGGCGGACGGTCTCCTGGTTCTGGAGGACCAGCATGGTCTGGAAGAGCGGGTGGTGGTCGCGGGCCCGGACCGGGTTGAGGCTCTCCACCAGCCGTTCGAAGGGCACGTCCTGGTTCCCGTACGCGGCGAGGTCGAACTCCCGCACCCGGTCGAGGAGTTCCCGGAAGCTCGGGTTGCCCGACAGGTCCGTGCGCAGGACCAGGGTGTTGACGAAGAACCCGACCAGGTCCTCCAGCGCCTCGTCGGTGCGTCCGGCGACGGGGGTGCCGAGCGGGATGTCGTCGCCCGCGCCGTGCCGGTGCAGCAGGGCGGCCACCGCCGCCTGGAGCACCATGAAGAGGCTGCTCCCCGACTCCCGCGCCAGGAGCAGGAGTCGCGCGTGGAGCGCGGGTGGTACGTCGAAGGCGTGGACGTCTCCGCGCGGGTCGGCGGTGACCGGACGGGGCCGGTCCAGCGGCAGGTCGATCAGGCCGGGCAGCCCCGCGAGGGCGGTGTGCCAGTGCTCCAGCTGCCGCCCGAGCGCGCTTTCGGGCGCGGTGTCGTCGCCCAGGGCCGCGTGCTGCCAGAGGGTGTAGTCGGCGTACTGGAGCACGGGGCCCGTCGCCCACGCGGGCTCCCGTCCGTCGAGCCGGTCCCGGTAGGCCTCGCCCAGGTGGCGGGCGAGCGGGGCGAGGGACCAGCCGTCGCCCGCGATGTGGTGCACCACCAGCACCAGGACGTGGTGGTCGGGGGCGGCGCGCAGCAGCAGGGCGCGCAGCGGCAGGTCGGCGGTGACGTCGAACGGCACGCGTACGGCGTCGAAGACGGCCTCCTCCAGGCCGTCGGGGTCCACGTCCACGACCGGAAGCGCGGGAGCGGCCTCGTCCACGCCGACGATCGACTGGTGCGGGGTGCCGTGCTGTTCGGGGAAGCGGGTGCGCAGCGACTCGTGCCGCCCGACGACGTCCCCGAGGGCGGCGCGGAGCGCGTCCGTGTCCGGGGTGCCGCGGAGTTCGAGGACGAGCGGGATGTTGTAGGTGGAGCTGGGTCCTTCGAGCCGGTTGAGGAACCACAGGCGCCGCTGGGCGAAGGAGAGCGGCAGCGGATCGGGCCGCAGCCCGGCCGGTACGACGGGTGGGCGGGTCCGGGCCGCCGGGTCGACGGCGCGGGCCAGGCCCGCGACGGTGGGGTGTTCGAAGAGGGTGCGTACGGCGATCTCGGCGCCCAGTACCGCGCGGACGCGGCTCACCACGCGCATGGCGAGGAGCGAGTGTCCGCCGAGGTCGAAGAAGCTGGTGTGCGGGCCGACCCGGGGCCGGTCCAGCACGTCGGCGAAGATCCCGGCGAGCAGTTCCTCCCGGATGCCGAGCCGCCCCGGTGCGTCCGGTACGCCGTCCTCGGGATCGGGTTCGGGCAGGGCGCGCCGGTCCACCTTGCCGTTGGGCAGCAGGGGCAGGGCGTCCAGCACGACGACGGCGGAGGGCACCATGTGGTGCGGGAGGGCCTCGGCGAGGCCGTCGCGCAGAGCGCAGGGGCGTACGGCGCGGTCGTCGGTGACGGTGTAGGCGACGAGGCGCCGTCGACCGGGAGCGTCCTCGCGGATCGCCGCGCAGGCCCCGGTGACGCCGGGGCAGGCCAGGAGCGCGGCTTCCACCTCGCCCAACTCGATCCGGAACCCTCGGAGTTTGACCTGGTCGTCGGCGCGGGACTGGTAGTCGAGCAGCCCGTGTGCGTTCCATCGCACGAGGTCGCCGGTCCGGTACATGCGGGTTCCGTCGGCGGTGAAGGGGTCGGCGACGAAGCGTTCGGCGGTCAGACCGGGCCGGTGCAGGTAGCCCCGGGCGAGGTTGGGCCCGGAGAGGTACAACTCCCCGGTGACGCCCGGCGGTACGGGGCGCAGCCGGCCGTCGAGGACGTACGCGCGCATGGTGTCCACGGGGCGGCCGATCGGGACGGTCTCGGCCGGGGAGGCGGTGCGGGTGCGGCTCGCTCGGTGCGCGGTCGCGTCGATGGCCGTCTCGGTGGGTCCGTACAGGTTGTGTGCTTCGGCTCCCCAGCGGTCGGCGATCTCGTCGGCGAGGGCGCGCGGCAGGGGTTCGCCGCCGCAGAGCACGGCGCGCAGCCGGGGCAGCGGCGCCCGTCGGGCCGCCTCGGCGAGGACGTGGGCCAGGTGCGAGGGCACGAACTGGGCGACGGTGATGCCGAACCGGCCCATACAGTCCACGAGTTCGGCGGGTTCCCGGTTGGCCCGGGGTGGCAGGACGCAGACTTCGGCGCCGTTCATGAGCGGGAGCCACAGCTCCCACACGGAGGCGTCGAAGCTGGTGGAGGTGCGGGCGAGGACCCGGTCCTCGCCGGTGAGGTCCAGGTGGTCCGCCATCCACGCCATGTGGTTGGCGAGCGCGGCGTGGGTCACGACCACCCCCTTGGGGCGGCCGGTGGAGCCGGAGGTGTAGATCACGTACGCCGGGTCGTCCGGGTGGGGCGTGTGCCGGGTGGGCGGGGCGGTCCGGTCCGCCGGTGCGTCGAGGGCGAGCCAGGGCACGTCGACCGGGGGCAGCGACGCACGGGTGCCCGCGGTGGTGAGCAGCAGGACCGGCCGGGCGTCGTCGAGCATGTGGCGGATGCGGGCCGCCGGGTACTCCGGGTCGACGGGTACGTAGGCGGCCCCGGCCCGCAGGACGGCCAGCATGGCGACGGCGGTGTGGACGGAGGCCGGCGCGGCGACGGCCACCCGGTCCTCGCGGCCCGCGCCCCGCTCGCGCAGGGTGTGGGCGAGGGCGTCGGCGCGGGCGTCGAGCTCCGCGTAGGTGAGGCTGGTCAGCTCGTCGCGGACGGCGACCGCGCCAGGGGTGCGCGCGGCCTGCTCGCGGACCGCCTCGGGGGCGCTGAGGGCGGGCAACGGCTTTGTTCTGCCTCGGCCTTGGGTGAGGATCCGGTCCCGCTCGGCCGTTTCGAGCGGGTCGATGCCCAGGACAGCGAGGTCGGGATCGGCGACGGCGAGGGCGAGCACACGGGCGAACCGGGCGCTCAGGCCGTGGGCGGTGGCGGCGTCGAACAGGTCGGTGGCGTACTCCAGATAGCCGCCGATTCCGGCGAACTCCTCTTCGCCGTGGTCGAGTTCGGTGAGCGAGAACGTCAGGTCAAACTTGCTGATCCCGGTGTGGCGGGACCGGTCCCGGGTGGTGATGCCGGGCAGGTCCAGGTCCGTCCGCTCCTGGTTCTGGAGGACCAGCATGGTCTGGAAGAGCGGGTGGTGGCCGCCGGAGCGCTCGGGGTTGACGGCCTCCACGATGCGTTCGAAGGGGAGGTCGCCGTGGCCGAAGGCGGCAATGTCGAACTCCCTTACCCGGTGGAGTAGTTCACGGAAGGTCGGGTCGCCGGAGAGGTCCGTGCGCAGCACGACGGTGTTGACGAAGAACCCGACGAGGTCGCCGAGGGCTTCGTCGGAGCGGCCCGCGGTGGCCGTGCCCAGCGGGATGTCGGTGCCGGCGCCGTGGGCGTGCAGCGTCACCGCCAGCGCCGCCTGGAGCACCATGAAGGGGGTGCACCCCACCGAGCGGGCGAGCCGGACGAGCGCGGCGTGCTCGGGCGCGGGCAGTGCGAAGGGGACGGTGTCGCCCCGGTGGCTGGGGACGGCGGGGCGCGGCCGGTCGAGGGGCAGGCCGAGCAGGTCCGGTGCACCGCGCAGGGCCTCCCGCCAGTGGGCGAGCTGGATCGCGGCCAGGCTCCGCGGGTCGGTGTCGTCGCCGAGCAGACGGCGCTGCCAGAGGGTGTAGTCGGCGTACTGCACCGGCAGCGCGGGCCAGTCGGGGGTGCCGGTGCCCTCGGTCCTGGCACGGTAGGCGGCACCGAGGTCACGGACGAGGGGGGCGAGGGACCAGCCGTCGGCGACGACGTGGTGGAGGACGAGGACCAGGAGGTGGCGGTCCGGGGCCTCCTGGAGCAGGTGGGCGCGGACGGCGAGGTCGCCGGTGAGGTCGAAGGGCTCGGCGATCAGACGGCGGACCGTTTCTTCCGCCCAGGCCCCGGCACCTCCTGCCGCACCGGCGCCCGAACCAGCCGCACCGCCCGAACCACCCGCACCGCCCGAACCAGCCGCTTCGACCACTCCGGAAGACCCGCCCGCTCCGGCGCCGGTTTCCCCGGCCGGGGGCCGCCGGACGACGAGCGGGACCAGCTCCGCCGCGTCGGCGGCGTCGAGGACTTCCTGACGGGGCACCCCGTCGTGCTCGGCGAAGACGGTGCGCAGGCTCTCGTGCCGGGCGACCACGTCGGCCAGCGCGCCCCGCAGGGCAGCCGTGTCGAGCGGGCCGTCGAGCTCCAGGACGAGCGGGACGGTGTAGGTGTCGCCGGGGCCCTCCGCCCGGTTGAGGAACCAGAGGCGCTGCTGCGCGGAGGAGAGCGGCACCGCCTCGGGCCGCCGCTGCGGCGTGAGGGCGGGCCGTGCGGAGCCCGCCGTGTCGAGGACGGCGGCGAGCGAGGCGACGGTGGGGTGGTCGAAGAGGGTACGCAGCCCGAGTTCGGTGCCCAGGGCGGCGCGCACCCGGCCGGTGAGGCGGGTGGCGAGCAGCGAATGACCGCCCAGGGAGAAGAAGTTGTCGTCGGCGCCGACGGTGGCGACGCCCAGGACGTCGGCGAAGAGGCCGGCCAGCACCTCCTCGTACGCGGTGCGCGGGGCGCGCCCCGTGGTGGTCGCGGCGGGGGGCGCGGGCAGGGCGCGGCGGTCGACCTTGCCGTTGGCGTTCAGCGGCAGCGCGTCGAGCGTCACGAACACGGAGGGCACCATGTACGCGGGCAGGGCGCGGCCCACCCGGCGGGCGAGCGCGGTGTCGTCCGGGCGGGCGCCGGTGGCGGGCACGACGTAGGCGACGAGCCGGCGGTCGCCGGGTATGTCCTCGCGCACCAGGACGCCGGCGGCCACCACGCCCGGGTCGGCGAGCAGGGTGGACTCGATCTCGGCGGGTTCGATGCGGTATCCACGCAGCTTGACCTGGCCGTCCGCGCGGCCGACGTACTCGATCTCACCGCGCGCGGTCCACCGGACGAGGTCTCCGGTGCGGTACATGCGGGCCCCGTGCGGACCGTGCGGGTCGGCCACGAACCGGCCGGCGGTCAGCGCGGGGCGGCCCAGGTAGCCGCGCGCGACGCCGCGCCCCGACACGTACAGCTCCCCCACCACGCCGGGCGGCACCAGGCCGAGGTCGCCGTCGAGGACGTGGAGCCGCGTCCCGTCGAGCGGGCGGCCGATGGGAGGCACCCCGCCCGTGTCGGCGGCGACCCGGTGGCGGGCGGCGAAGGTGGTGGTCTCGGTGGGGCCGTACACGTGCAGGACCCGGGTGCGCGGGGCGGCGGCGGCAACCCGCCGCATGAGGTCCGGTGTGGCGGCCTCGCCGCCGGCGGCGACCAGGCGCAGCCCGGCGAAGGCCGCCGGGTCCGCCTCGGCCACCACGTTGAACAGGGCGGTGGTGAGGAAGAGCGCGGTGACGCCGTACCGGTCGACCAGCCCCGTGAGGACCGGCGCCTCCAGGACGCCCGGGGGTGCGACGACGACTCTGCCGCCGCGCAGGAGCGGAGCCCAGATCTCGAAGGTGGAGGCGTCGAAGACGTACGCCGAGTGCATCAGCACCGCGTCGCACGCCCCGTCCCGCCAGGCGGAGTCGGCGGTCAGCGCGAGGACGTCCCCATGGCTGACGCCGACGCCCTTGGGCAGGCCGGTGGAGCCGGAGGTGAACATCACGTAGGCGAGCCGGTCGGTGTGGGACACGTCCGGCAGCCGTCCCGGACGCGGCGGGGCGCCGCGCAGCACCCGGCCGAGGGAGTCGATGACGACGACCGGCAGAGCGGCAGCGGTCACCTTCACCCAGTGCTGCCCGGCGGCGGCCTCGTCGACCACCAGGGCACGGATCCCGGCGACGCCCGCGACGCGCCCGAGCCGCTCCTCGGGCCAGGTGGCGTCCATCGGTACGTACGCGGCGCCCGCGCCGACCACGCCGAGGGTGGCGGCCACCACCGCGGCGGAGCGGTCCACCAGGACGCCGACGCCGTCCTCGGCGGCGAGCCCCCAGCCCGCCAGCGCTCCGGAGATCTCCGCCGCGTGGTGGGCCAGCTCCCGGTAGGTCTGCGTGACGGCTCCGTCCACCACCGCGGGGGCCTCCGGGGTGCGGCGCACCTGCGCTTCGAACGCCTGGGCCAGGCCCGTGGCCGGTTCGAGGACCTCCAGGTCGGCGCCCCGGCCGCGGGCGAGGAGTTCGGCGGCGGCCTCGGAGTCGAGCAACGGCAGCTCGCGCAGGGGGGTTTCGGTGTCCGCTCCGGCGAGGGCCTTCAGGAAGGAGATGACGGCGCGCTGGCTCAGCCGCACGTCCTCGGGGCGGTAGAGCTCCGGGTTGGCGTCGAATCCGATCAACGGGCCGCTTCCCTCCGAGCGTTCGGAGACGAAGAGCGAGACGTCGTCGACCGGGCCGATGGAGAGCAGACGGGAAGTGGCGGGGCTGCCGCCGAAGTCGAGGTCGTACGCGTACCCCATGATGTTGACGACCACGTCCGTCAGGCGTGCCGCGTCGTCGGCCATGTTCAGTTCGCGGGCGAGCTGTTCGCGCGAGAAGCGCCGGTGGCGCAGGGCACCGCGCATCTCGGCGGCGACGGCGCGGACGTGTGCGCCGACCGTCATGTTGGTGGTGATCTCCAGCCGCAGCGGAAGGATGTTGGCGGTCATGCCGACGATGTGCCGCAGCCCGCCGTGGCGGCCGTTGGAGGCGAGGCCCACGACGACGTCCCGGGTTCCGGTGACCCGGCCGACGTAGGCGGCGACCGCGCTGACCAGCACGGCGGACCAGGTGGTGCGGTTGGCGGCGGCGAGCCTCCGCAGGTCGTCGAGGACGGTGACGGGCAGCGTCTGTCCAGTGTGCAGGTTCACGCCGTCCGCGCCGACAGGAGCGGCCGGGACCGGGGCGTCGGTACGGCGGCGGATGAGCGGCGTACCGCCCCGTGCGCCCGCCCCGCCGTCGGACCCGCCGGGGCCGGTGGCGTCCACCGCGCGGTCGGCGAACCTGGCCGTCCAGTGGGCCCGGTCGGCCTCGTACCGGTCGGAGCCGAGGTAGGCCGCCTCGTCCGCGAGCAGGTCGGCGAGCGGGGCGGGGGGCAGCTCGGCCTCGGCGATGTCCTCGCCGCGCAGGGCGCGCGCGTAGAGATCGGCCACGATGCGGGCGAAGACGGATCCGCCGAGGCCGTCGACGACGATGTGGTGGAAGCGGATGTACCAGTAGTGCCGGCGGGGTCCGAGCCGCAGCAGTGCCAGGCTGTGGCGCGGGGCGTCGATCCGGTCGACGGTGGCCATGTCGTCGGCCAGGTAGCGCTCGGCAGCGGCGGCGGGGTCGTCGGTGCCGGAGAGGTCGACGAGGCGGAGCCGACCGGCGTCCGCCCGGGGAGGCGGCGTGACCCGCTGGCGCACGGCACCGTCGTGGACGAGGAACTCGACGTTGAGGCCGTCGCAGAGGGCGACCGCACGGGCGACGGCGGCGGAAAACGTCTCCGCGTCGAGATCGCCCCGGATCTCGAAGCACTCGGCGATGTTGAACTTCGGGCTCTCCGGTTCGACCAGTTGGCCGTACCACACACCCTGTTGAGCAACGGTCAGTTCGAAAAGGTCTGCGGGAATCGAACGAGACGGGATCGAGTCGTTTTCATGCATGCCGGTCGACACCTTTGGGGAGAGATTTCGGGGACGACGGAGAAGGCGCGGAGTAACCAGCCGCACCGGTGTGCACATCGTCGGCAAAGAGGACCGCCGAAGCGGAAAGAAGAGTCGGCGCACCCACGGAGAAGGAATCACCGGGGTCTCGCGCCGGGCGCATTCATCCGGCGCACACCCCGTGACCCCCTTCCGCCGAAGGGGGCCGCGCGACGAATCGCCGGTGTTCTCCGAGTGAATCGGAGAATCCGCGCAGCGGCACAGGAATGACATCAGCCGAGCACGAATCGCATACCGGCCACGTCCCGACCGATTCCGTACGAACAGAAACCGTCAAGACCCCTGAGTCGGCGCGCGACCTCAACGGACCCCATAGACCTCAAGGGGACCGCAAGGGACATCGAAGGACCTCATCCGGTCCGAAGTGGACAGGAATCGATCAGGATGACGGACCGGACCACGCGCCGGAACGCCGCCCACCCCGACGGGGCGAGGGCGCCCCGCGCACCGGCGACGGACCAGGGGCGCCCCGTGATCCGTCGCGCTCCCGCCGGGGAGTCCGCACGTACGGGGCGGCCCCGGGTCGTGTGGTGAAAGGGCCGTCGTCCGCCCGGAAGGCGGGTCGGGTGGTGTCCGGTGCGTGCGATCGCACGGCGGGGGGGGCGCCCCGGTACTGGATGTACCGGGGCGATCCCGACGACACGGCGAGCGTGCGTGCCAGGCGCCGCCCGACAGGCGGGACTTTCACCACACGGCCTACTCGGAAGCCGCCCCCGTCGCCCTCACCAGGCTCGCGGGCCGCATGTCGGTCCAGGCGGCCTCGATCGCGTCCAGACACTCCTGGCGCGAGCCCTCCGGGCCGACGGCACGCCAGCCGCCCGGAATCTCGATCCGCGCGGGCCACAGCGAGTACTGCCCCTCGTCGTTGACCAGCGCCACGAACCGTCCCGACTCGTCGTCGAAAGGATTGGTCACGGCCTTCCCCCACCTGTTCTCGCGCATTCTGCGACTTGTCCGTCAGACATTCCCGGGCACCTCGCGCCGGACCATTCCCGCCGCGACGCCGCCGGCCCCCGACCCTTCGCCCGGCGCTCCGGCCCCGGAGAGATCGGCGACGTATCGCACGCTCTTTCGATGGACCTTCACTGCCGGAACAGGGTCACACCCCGACTTCACCCGTTCATGCCAATCACATTAGAGGATGCACGGCCACCGAAGTCCCCATTCGCTCCATTGCCCCGCACACCCCGAATCCGACGAGGCGGCCCATCTCGCCCTGGACATATGCCAAGTGATCACCTGTGAAACTGTTCAGTCACCCCATGTCCCTCTTGCGCGGGTATCACTGAATTTGGGCCCCGGCATTTCACGGAAGCGCCCGCGCGCGCCCGCAGACGTCATCGTGCCGAATGATTCGATCGAGCTACCGTGCGCCGGGCACGCGCCCCGCCCGCCACGCGATTGGCCCGTGTCCGGAACGCGAAAGGGCGTCCCCCTGGGGGCCGGTCCGGCGGCGCTCGTACCGCGGCCCGCACGCGACCGGAACCCCGTGCGGCGTCAGAGAGCGATCAGCCCCGCCGGGGTCGCCCGGAAACCGCAGACGTCGACGTAGAACGTCCGCAGATGCTCCTCGAAGTCGACGTGCAGCCAGGCGCATCCCGCCGCGCGGGCCTCTTCGGCCGCGGCGGCGACCAGCGCCGCGCCGACCCCGCGCGACCGGTGGTGCCTGGCCACCGCCGTGTCCAGCAGGAAGGCGTGGACCCCGCCGTCCCAGAGCACGTTGACGAACCCGATCAGCGAGCCGTCCTCCCGCGCGCAGACCCAGCCCAGGCTGTGGCGCTCCAGGCGGGCCCGCCAGTCGATCCCGGCGGGCGGGCCGCCGAACGCCTCGGCGTGCAGTGCGTCGAGGGCCGCGTCGCCGAAGTCGCCGCGCCACTCGTAGGTGATCGTCACACCCGGGATCGTAGGGGTGCCGCGGGCGCGGCCCCGGGTGCGGGAGCCTCGGGGGCGTGTCCCGTGGCGCCCGGGACGCGGCCGGGACGACCGGCGGGCCCGCGGCGCACGCGCCCCGGGGCGGACCGGGTGCCGGTCAGGAGTCCGGGGCGAGCACACCTCGGTTCTTCAGGGCACTCTTCAGTGCCCTGACGGCATAGTGGCAGCGGGACTTGACCGTGCCCGGGGGGACACCGAGGCGCTGCGCGGCGTCGGCCACGGTGAATCGGGCGTAATGGACGAGGAGAAGGGCCTCCGCGTGCTGGGGGGACAGATCGCGCAGCGCCTGGACCAGCATCTGCGAGGTGAGGAGTTCCTCGGTCCGGTCCACGGTGGGCGCCTCGGGGTGCTCGCCCGTGAGCAGTTCCGGCGGGCGCACCTGGCGCGCCCGGTAGTGGTCGATGGCGAGATTGCGCACCACCCGGAACAGCCAGGGCCGCGCCTCCTCGGAGGAGCGCAGGTTGTCGGCGTGGTGCCACGCCCGCGCGGCGGCCTCCTGGACGATGTCCTCCGCCTGGTACCAGTCACCTCTCATGAGCCGGGAGGCGTACCGCACGAGATCGCTTCCGTGCCGGTCGTACAGCTCACGGGCGAAGGCGTCCCGGTCCGGAGAGCCGCCGGTCGTCCCTGGTGCCGGCCCGGACGGGCGCGGCTCGGCACGGGCTCCGACGGCGTCCAGGGTGCCCCTCATGGCGTGCAGTCCTTGCTGATCGGGGAAGTGCTGGTCCGCGCGGGCCGCGCATGCACACACCCAGGCTGACCGCAGGCTCTTGGCCAGAACTTGCCGATCGCTTGCCGTCTCCGGGCCGCCCTCACGAACGGATGCGTCCACTGCCACCGCGGTTCCGCAGTGCTGTCGGCCGCCGGTCACCATGCGATCGAACCCGATCGATGAACTGGTCGTAGGGGGAAAGAACGAGGGTCCTCGCGCGGCCCGGCACCCGGCACTCCCGGCCCCCACGCCCCAGGTCCCAGCCGTCGCACTCCCTCGGCCGTCGGACCACGTGGTCCCGCGGATCGGCATCAGTGAGCAAGGAGCGGTATGTCCGACAAGAACGAGGCCGGGGGAGAACCCCACGCCTCGCTCCGGCGGCTCCCGGAGCGCGGCACGAGTCCTGCCGCCCTCGTGGCGGGCGCCCCAGCCGGCTCGAAGCAGACCGAGCCGAAGAGGACCGGCTCGAAGCAGCCCGGTCCGCGGAACGACGCCACGCAGCACGCGGGCGGGCAGAAGGGCGGCGCGGGGAAGTCCGGTGCGCAGAAGGCCGGTACCGGACGGATGTCCCAGCTGGTCCAGGCCGCCCGGCCGCCGCAGCGGTGGGTCCCTGTCGCGGCGGCGGCTGCCGTCGTGGCCGTGGCGCTGCCGCTGGCCCTGAAGTACACGGACGGCTCGGACCGCTCCTCCAGCGACGCGTCCGAGAGCGCGCAGCTGAGTTCCGGCGGGTACGGGGAGGAGCTGCCCGCCGGTGACCCGCTCCAGGCCGGTCCGGCTCCGTCCGCGTCGAAGTCCGGCAAGGGAAGCTCCACTTCGCCCGGCGCCGACACCAAAACCGGTCAGGAAGGCCGGACGGACACGGACGGCGGGGCGGCGAAGGGATCGGGCACGGAGCAGGAGATCCGGAAGAAGGGCGGGGACGGACAGCAGGAGGACACGCGCTCGTCGGGCACGGTCTCCGAGGACGGCACGGACTCCGAGGACGGCACGGTCTCCGAGGACGGCACGGACTCCGAGGACGGCACGGTCTCCGAGGACGGCACGGACTCGTCCGACGTGGTGAGCGGCGACAGCGGAGGGACGACGGCGAAGGCGCCCACCGGATGGGAAGGCGTCAAGCGGTCCCTCACCAGCGACCGCGCCGGTACGTGCCTGGCGGTCGGGTCGGAGCGGGCGGTCGTCGTGGGAACGTGCGGCCCGGCGAACACGTGGGAGCGCATGATGACCGACGACGGCTCCTTCCTCCTGCGGCACGCCTCGGGGAACCGGTGCCTGGACAGTGGCGGTGACGCCATGTACGTCTCGCCCTGCACCACCGCCGACTCCGGCCAGCTCTGGCGCTCCACGACGGCGAGCAGCTGCTCGGTCCACCTGACGAGCCCGCGCTTCGGCACCTACGTCACCGTCTGGAACACCGGGACGGTGGGCCTGGGGTCCGCTTCCGCCTCGTCGGACGCACCGGCCAAGCGTTCCTGGACGGTCTCGCCCGCCCTTCCGGAAGGGTGCTGACGGCACGGCCCTCGGGACGTCGGTCCGGATCAGGCCTCCGCGGGCCCGGCCCGGCCCGGACCGACGTCCCCCGTCCGGCTCGCCGCGTCGGAACGGGCACCGGATGGCCGGTGCATGGGCAGCGCACGGGCGGTCTTCGGCCTGGTGCGTGAGCACATCCCTGCCCGACGGTGGCGTGGACGTAGGGATGTGTCTTCCTGTGGAATTTCGTTTGCTGGGGCCCCTGGAAGTCGGGCGGGGCGCCGAGAACCTCGATGCGGGGCCGCCCACCCGGCGGGTGCTGCTGCTCCGTCTCCTGCTGGAGAACGGGCGTGCCGTCTCCGTGGAGCGCCTCTGCGACGATCTGTGGGAAGGCCGCCCTCCGGCGAGCGCGGTCTCCTCCGTGCAAGCGCACATCAGCAGGCTGCGGGCCGTGCTGGAGCCGGAACGCGCGCCCCAGGACCGGGGCAGGGTGCTGCGGCGGGTGCCCACCGGGTACGCGCTGCGGATACCCCCCGAGTCCCGTGACACGGTCCTCTTCGAACGAGCGCTGCGACGGGCGCACGGGCTCGCCGCAGGGTCCGGGTCCGGGCGCGGGGAAGCCCTCCGGGAGATCGAAGGGGCGCTGCGCATGTGGCGGGGCACGCCCTTCGCCGACGCCGCACACAAGCCCTTCGCCGCGGGCGAGGTGACCCGGCTGGAGGAACTCGGGGCCGGAGCCGAGGAGTTCCGGACCACCCTGCTCTTCGAGGAGGGCCGGACGGCCCAGGCGATCATCGGCGCGGAGAGTCTGGTCGAGCGCCACCCGCTGCGCGAGACGTCCTGGGTGCTGCTGATGCGCGCCCTGTACGCCGCCGGACGGCACGCCGAGGCCCTCCAGCGGTACGAGACGGTACGCGCCCTGCTGGCGCGCGAGCTCGGTCTGGACCCCGGCCCCGCGCTGCGCGCCACGCAGGTGGCGGTGCTCCGGCACGACACGGAGTCGCTGTGCCCGTCGGCCCGGCCGCTCGACCGGCCCGCACCCGCGTCCGTACCGGCCCGCGCACTCGCTTCCGTACCGGCCCCCGAGCCCGCGCCCGTACCCGATTCCCCGCCGGCCTCCGTGCCCGCGTCCCTGCCCGCCGGGGTCCCCTCCTCCGTGGCTCCCCCGCCGCCCCGTGATCCCGTGCGTCCGTTGCGGGGGCGCGAGGAGGAGATGGCCAGGCTCTCCGTACTGCTCGGGGAGGCCGCCGGGGGGCGTACCGGCTGGGCGGTCGTCTCGGGTGGACCCGGCGTGGGCAGGACCCGTCTCGCCGAGGAGGTGGCCCGGCAGGCGGCGGCGTCCGGCTTCCGCGTGGTGTGGGCGCGGTGCGCCGGCAGCCCCGGAGCCCCGTGGGAGACGCGGGACGGCCCGGTGGACCGGCTGGCATTCGATCTCCGGGACCGGGCGGCGGCACCGTCGGCGGGGCCGGACGCGGACGTGCCGGTCCTGTACGTGGTGGACGACCTCCAGCGTGCGGACGCCGGGCTGAGCGGGCTGCTCACCGGCTGCGCGCGCGGGGTGCGCGGAGCTGCGTTCGCCGTGCTGTGCACCGTCTCGGACGACCCGGGGCGCGAGACGGACCGGCTTCTCGCGGATCTGGCGTCCTGCGGCGCCGATCTGATGCACCTCGCCCCTCTGTCGCGTGCGGCCGTGAGGCTGATCGCCAGGGACTCCGGCACCAAGTGCCCGGGTTCCACGAGCACGTTGCACGGTCTGAGCGGCGGGAACCCCTTCCTGCTCACGGAGTTGCTGAAGCTTCCCCCACACTTGAGGACGGGCGTGTGCGCCCGGACACCTCCGGCGGTGCGGAGTGTGACGCGGGTCGGCCTGGCCGGGCTGACGCCGGCCGCCCGCCGGATCGTCGACGTCGTCGCGGTCCTCGGGGACCGGCCGGACATGGCTCTCGTCGCCCGGCTGGCCGCCCTGCCGTCGCGCGAGGTGCGCGCACTGGCGGACGAGGGCGTCGCCGCCGGACTGCTGGCCTGGTCCGAGGCCCCCGACTCCCGGCGGCCGGGCGGCGGTTACGTCTTTCCGGCCGGGCTGTTGAGGCGCGCGGTCCTGGCGGAGATGGCCCCGTCGCGCAGGGAGTTCCTGTACGCCGAAGCCGCCCGGTCGCACGCCCCGCAGCCCGGACCGGAGGCCCCGGACGCCGTACGGCACACCGTGAACGGCCGGGCCACGGCCACCCGGAAGAGCCCGCGTCCCGGGCGGCACCCGTGTCCGGGCGGAACACGGCCGGACACCACCCGGGCACGGCACCCGCCGGGCGGCCCAGAGGGCTGACGAACCATCGAGCTGACATTCCATCAGCCCCACAGCCCGTGAGCCCGTCAGCCGGGCACAGCCCGTGAGCCCGTCAGCCGGTCAGCCGGTCGCGCGGACGGCGCGCAGGATCAGGTCGGCCACGGGGCCGGGGTCGCTCACGGAGACCGCGTGGGGTGCGCTGACGCTGACCGTGTGGGCGCCGGCCCGCTCGGCCATCCATTCCTCGGCGGCCGGCGGGATGTTGCGGTCCTCGGTGGCCACGAGGTACCAGCTGGGGATCTCCTTCCAGGCGGCGGCGGTGGCCTCGCCCTGGAGCGCGGCGAGGGCGATCGGGCGCTGGCCCACCGCCATCACCCGGGCGGTCTCGGCAGGCACTCCGGCCGCGAACTGCCCTTCGAAAAGGTGCTGTTGAATGATCAGCTCCTCACCCTGGCCACCGTCGGGAAGCGGGTAGGACTGGGTGGTGGTCGCCTCGCCCAGGGTGCTGCCGGGGAACTTCCCGGTGAGTTCCAGCGCGCTCTCACCGATGTCGGGCACGAAGGCCGCGATGTAGACGAGGGCCTTGACCTGCGGGGCGCCGGAGGCGGCGATGCTGATGACCGAACCGCCGTACGAGTGGCCCACGAGCACGACGGGGCCCTGGACGCTGTCCAGCACGCTGCGGATGTAGGCGGCGTCGCTCGCCAGTCCGCGCAGCGGCAGCGCGGGTGCCAGGACGGGAAGGCCCTCCTGCTGGAGGCGTGCGATCACCGAGCTCCAGCTGGAGGCGTCGGCGAAGGCGCCGTGGATCAGGACGACGGTGGGGGCGGTCGAGGGGGCCATGGGAGAACTCCTGGGTGAACCGTGGTACGGACAGGGCCGACCGGTCGGCCGGGGGTGCGGCCGGGCGGTCGTGGAAGAGAGAAAGCGGGGTGCCGGCGAAGACCTCGTGGGAGGGACCGCTCGCCGGGGTGGCGTCAGGCGCGGACCAGCGGGGTGTCGACCAGGTGCTCGGCCAGGAACCACGCCTGCAGTTCCCCGGTGCGGATGACCTGCGAGACCAGCAGGTCGTTGGTGCCGTCGTCGCCGAGTTCGATGGTCCGGGCCGCCGCGTCGTGGGCGTCCACCAGGATCGCCTCGTGCGCCTCCAGCAGCCGGGAGAGCATCGCCGGGACCTCCTCGGCGCCGTCCGGAGGCCGCGGGATCGAGGTGATCTCGGCGACGTGCCGGGGGTCGCCCACGGCGACCCCGCCCAGGGACTGGACGCGTTCGGCGATGGTGTCGACGAGTTCGAGCTGCTCACCCGCGTGCTTGTCCAGTACCAGGTGCAGTTGGTAGAAGGTCGCGCCGCGCATCAGCCAGTGGTGCTTCTTGTAGAGGCCGTAGAGGATCTGCGTGTCGGCCAGGACCTTGTTGAGCCGCTGGCAGGAGTACATCCGCGCCTCGTAGGTGAGGCCGATCGGGAACTGCTTGACCGTGCCGAACTCCTGGATCACTTCGCCCTTCTGGTGCAGCCACGGCTGGCTGCCGCTCGCGGACGGGGACGGGTTGGTCATGGGTTCCTCCTGCGGTGCCGTGCTGTGTCTCGTGGGGTGCGTGCCGCGCCGCGCTGTGCCGCGCCGCTCGCACCTGCGTGGGGTCCGGCCTCGATCCGCCGGACACCACCCAGGCGACGCTAGGCGCCGGAGCCGGCGACGTGTGTCCCGCAGCGCATGCGGTGATGCCCGTCAGCGCACGAGGCGGGAACGCAACGGAACCGGTGCGCTCCTGGAACGCACCGGGTGCGCTGCCGGAACACGCGGGCGCACCGACTGCTCCTAATGTCCTGAGAGAGCGATCGGGGACCACCGTCTCGACGAAAACGCCGGACACGCCACACACGGCGCCAAGTTGCCCCTCTTTCTCTCTCCACCGCCGTCGCCCGGCCGCACGCGAAGAGCAAGCCGGACGAGACCGAATGCGGCACCGGCTCTCGCACACGTGCCGGTGCGCGTTCCGAACCCCGGTACGTATTCCGGTACGTATTCCGGTGCGCATTCCGGTACGCATTCCGGTGCGCATTCCGGTGCGCATTCCGGTGCGCACGAAAACGAAGCACGTCCCACCAGATGTTCCCACTGCAGGAGGTTGTCGAAAGGTGTCCACGATGCCGGTCGGAGGGCTGGTCCCCAGCGCCACCGAGAACGCAGCGGACCTCGTCGTCCGCAACGCGAAGATCCACACCGGTGACCCTGGTCGCCCGCAGGCAGGGGCCTTGGCGATCCGCGACGGCGTCATCACGGTCGTCGGCGACGACAACGACGTGGCGCCTTTCGTCGGCCCCGGCACGCGGGTGGTCGACGCGCTCGGCCGCCGGATGGTCCCCGGCCTCAACGACTCCCACCTGCACGTGATCCGGGGCGGGCTCAACTACGTCCTGGAGCTCCGCTGGGACGGTGTCCGTACCCTGCGCGAGGGTCTGGCGATGCTCCGGGAGCAGGCGGCGCGGACCCCGAAGGGCCAGTGGGTGCGGGTGGTCGGCGGCTGGTCGGCCGAGCAGTTCGCCGAGCGGCGGCTGCCGACCGTCGCGGAGCTCAACGCCGCCGCACCGGACACCCCGGTGTTCGTGCTGCACCTGTACCAGTCGGCGGTGCTCAACCGGGCGGCGCTCAAGGCTGCCGGGCACACCAGGGACACCCCCGATCCGAAGGGCGGGCAGATCGTCCGTGGCCGGGACGGCGAGCCCACCGGCATGCTGCTGGCCGCGCCGAGCGCGCTGATCCTGTACTCGACGCTCGCGAAGGCGCCGGTGCTGGAGGGCGGGGACAAGAAGGTCTCCACCCTTCACTTCCTGCGGGAGCTGAACAGGTTCGGCCTCACCTCGGCGATCGACGCCGCCGGCGGCTTCCAGAATTTCCCGGAGAACTACAGCACCGTCGCCGAACTGGCCGAGGAGGGCCGGTTGTCGCTGCGGATCGCCTATCATCTCTTCCCGCAGACAGCGGGCCAGGAAATCGACGACCTCAGGCGCTGGATCGAGATGACGCGCGCCGATGACGGCGACGCATGGCTGCGTCTCAACGGCGCGGGTGAGAATCTGACCTGGGCCGCCGCGGATTTCGAGAACTTCGCCCAGCCGCGTCCGGAACATTCGCCGGACTACGAGGTCGAGTTCGAGAAGGCCGTGCGTCTCCTCATGGAGAACGGCTGGGGATTCCGGCTGCACGCCACGTACGACGAGACGATCCGCCGGGACCTCGCGGTGTTCGAGAAGCTTGCCGCCGAGGGCCTCTTCCCGGCCGGGAACCGGTGGCTCTTCGACCACGCGGAGACCGTCTCGACGGACAGCCTCGACCGGGTCGCCGCGCTGGGCGGCGCCATGTCCGTACAGAACCGGCTGTCGTTCCAGGGCGAAGCGTTCCTGCGCCGTTACGGTCCCGGTGTCGCCGCGGACGCACCCCCGGTGCGGGCCATGCTGGAGCGCGGGCTGACCGTCGGGGCCGGTACCGACGCCACCCGGGTCTCCACGTACAACCCGTGGATCGCCCTGCACTGGCTGGTCACCGGCCGCACCGTCGGCGACGTGGTGCTGCGTCCGCCGCTGAACCGGGTCGACCGGGCGACGGCGCTGGCCATGTTCACCCGGGCGGGCGCGGAGCTGACGGGCGAGCAGGACGTCAAGGGCGTGCTGCGGCCGGGTTGCTTCGGTGACCTCGCGGTCCTCTCCGAGGACTACTTCGAGGTGCCCGACCAGGACATCGCGCACATCGAGTCGCTGCTGACCGTCGTCGGCGGCCGGATCGTCTGGGCCACCGCCGAGTACGAGGGCCTGGACGAGGAGTTGCCGCCGGTCAGCCCGGAGTGGAGCCCGGTCACGCGTTTCGGCGGCTACCAGGCTGCCCCGCGCACCGGTCCGTCGGGCGCTCGCCAGGCCGAACTGCTCGGTCAGGCCGTCGCCGAGTCCGAGCAGCACCGCCAGTGGCGCGCCCGGCGCGGCCTGGCTCCCGAGGCCCAGAGCCCGGTCTTCGACCCCTGCTTCTCGCTCTGATCCTCCCCCTGATCTCCCGGGAGGGGCCCGGTCACGAGCCGCCCCTCCCGGGGCACCACCGCACCACCGCGTTCCCGCGCCGGGCGTCCGTCCGCGCGCGTCCCCTTCATGAAAGGTTCTCCCATGGCCGACATCTCCGAGGTCACCGCTGTCCCGAGCGACGCCCTGCTGACCCCCGACAACTGCGCGGTGCTCTTCGTGGACCACCAGCCGCAGATGTTCTTCGGCACGGGCAGCGGCGACCGCACCGCGATCATCAACGCGACGGTGGGCCTGGCGAAGGCCGCCAAGGTCTTCGACGTCCCCGTGGTGCTGAGCACGGTGGCCGCCGAGTCCTTCTCCGGGCCGCTCCTGCCCCAGCTGGCCGACGTCTTCCCCGAGCAGAAGATCATCGACCGTTCCACGATGAACGCGTGGGAGGACGTCGCGTTCGTGGAGGCCGTCAAGGCCACCGGCCGCAAGAAGCTCGTGATCGCCGGTCTGTGGACCGAGGTCTGCATCGTGCTGCCCACCCTCTCCGCGCTCGCGCAGGGTTACGAGGTCTACGTCGTCGCCGACGCGTCCGGCGGCGTCACCCCGCAGGCCCACGACCACGCGGTCCAGCGAATGGTCCAGGCCGGCGCGGTCCCGGTCACCTGGGTGCAGGTGCTGCTGGAGCTCCAGCGCGACTGGGCGCGTGCGGAGACGTACCTGCCGGTCATGGACGTGGTGAAGGAGCACGGCGGCACCTATGGTCTCGGCGTCGTCTACGCGCAGGCCGTCATCGGCGAGCACGCGGCCGGCTGAGCCGCCCCGAACGGACATCGACGAAACGTCAGGAACAGGCATGAACGCAATGGACACCGGGCTCCTGGTCCTCCGTCTGCTGGTGGGACTCCTCATCGCCGGACACGGGGTGCAGAAGGTCAGCTTCCGGCTGGGCGGCAACGGGTTCGCGGGCGGGACCGAGGAGTTCCGCCACGACGGCTTCCGCGGCGGCCGTCTCACCGCGCTCGCCGCGGGCGCCAGCCAGATCGGCGCCGGCCTGTTCCTGGCGGCCGGTGCGCTCACTCCCCTGGCGGCGATGGCCGCCATGGGGGTGATGACGGTCGCCGGCACCGTCAAATGGCACAACGGGCTGTGGGTCCAGAACGACGGATACGAGTACCCGATGGTCCTCGTCGTCGCTTCGGGGGCGCTCGCGCTCACCGGGCCGGGCCGCTGGTCGGCCGACCGGCTGCTCGGAACGGACCCCTGGCCGCTGTGGGTCGTGGTCGCGGCCCTCGTGGCCGGTCCGGTGAGCGGCCTGCTCACCCGGGCGGTGCTGCACCGCCCCTCCGTACCCCACCCCACCACCCCGGAAGGAGCGACTCCGCATGCGCGCCCTGCTCGTTGACGCGGTTCGCACGCTGGTTCCCCCGAAGGAGGACCGGCACGGCCCGCTGCCGCCGCTCATGCTGACGCTGACGGTGGTCACCGGCCTGATCGACGCCGTGAGCTATCTGTCCCTCGGGCACGTCTTCGTCGCCAACATGACCGGCAACGTGGTGTTCCTGGGGTTCGCCCTGGCGGGTGCCGACGGCCTGTCCGTGCTCGCCTCCCTGGTGTCCATGGCCGCGTTCCTCACCGGCGCGCTGGCCGGAGGCCGGTTCGGGGCGCGGTTCGCCGCGCACCGGGGGCGGCTGCTGGCCTTCACCACGGCGCTCCAGGCGGTCCTCGTCCTCGGCGCCCTCGTCGCGGTCACGGTCTCCGGCGGCGAGGTGACCACCTGGGCCCGCTACACCCTGATCGTCCTGCTCGGCCTGGCCATGGGCATGCAGAACGCGGTCGCCCGCCGCCTGGGCGTCCCGGACCTGACGACGACCGTGCTGACCCTGACCCTGACGGGGCTGGCCGCGGACTCCGGCCCGGCCGGTGGCGCCGCGCCCCGACCCGGACGGCGCGTCCTGTCCGTACTGGCCATGTTCCTCGGCGCGCTCGTCGGCGCGGCGCTGCGCACCGAACTCCCCGTCACCCTGGGCCTCGCCCTGGCGTTCCTCGTGGTGACGTCCCTGGTCGTCCGCCGCCTCTCGGCCCCGGACGCGGCCTGGGCCAAGCCGGTCTGACCGGGGGCGCGGGGCCGGGGCGCGGGGCCGGGTCCCGCGCCCCGGGCCGTACCCGCGCCGGTCGGCCCGTCGGCCACGGCCTACGCGGACAGGACGCGCCGTCCTCCCGCCGGGAGGCTCCGGTCCTCGGCGGGGGGCCGGGTACGGCCGGGAAACGCCGGCTGCTCCGTCGACGCCGAGGACTGCCATTCGCTGGGAGACATGCCGTAGGCGTCCCGGAAGGCCCGGCTGAAGTGCGAGGGGCTGACGAACCCCCAGCGGTGCGCCACGGCGGCCACGGTGAGCCTGCGGCGCGGCGAGCGGCCGAGCTCGCGGCGGCACGCCTCCAGTCTGCGGCGGCGGATCAGCCGGCTCACCGTGGTGCCCTCGTCCTGGAAGAGCTTGTGCAGGTAGCGGACGGAGATGTGGTGGGCGCGGGCGATCGAGCGCGGTGACAGGTCGGGGTCGGTCAGATGCAGCTCGATGTGGTTCCGGATGCTCTCCGCCATCCGTGTGCCGGGGTCCGAGGGACCCGGGTGCTCCGTCTCCACGGAGTCCGTGACGAGATCGGCCAGGATCTCCACCGCGTTGGCGACGAGCCGCTCGCCGCTCCGCGACCGGTGGGTCTCCCTGCTCTCGGCGAGCACCGACAGGGAGTGCGACACCAGCGCCCCCACCCCCTCCGCACAGCGCAGCGGCACCCCCAGGACCCGGCGCAGATCGGTGTCGGTGATCGCCAGGAGTCGACGCGGTACGTGGAAGACCGTCATGCGGCACGCGTCGCCGGGGCGCGGGGAGGCGGGCGTGCCGGGCCCGCAGAACACGATGTCACCCGGCTCCAGGAAGACGTCGGATCCGCCGCGGGGGACGGCTGCCGCACCGTGGACGTGCTGCGCGAGGTAGAGCGTCTGCCCGTCGCCGGAGTCCGACAGCCACGGCGGGACGGAGACTCGTGCGTGGCCGGGGTGGACGGAGTCTCCCGGGTGGACGGAGCCGTGGGACTCCAGGACGGAGATCCGCAGGCGCTCGGCCGCGGCACCGGGAGTGCGCCGGCCCAGCACCGTCAGATGCGGGCGGCCCTGGACCGAGGGAACGAACGGGGCGGAGAGGTGGGAGCGGCCCGAGGCGGCCGAGGGGTTCGGCGGGCGGTCAGGCCCCGCCGCTCCGGCTCCGGCTCCGGCTCCGGCTCCGGCTCCGGCTCCGGCTCCGGCCAGGGAACGGCAGCACCCGCCCGCCGGCCGGTCCGCGTTCGCCGTCGCTCGTCCTCTCCCGGAGCCGCGGCCTCCCTCGGCCTCGGCGTTCTGCTGGGTGTGCACGGCGTTCCTCACGCTTGATCTCTCCGTCTTCACTGTGATCGTCGGCACCTCGACAACGCGGCCGGGGCGTCCGCACGGGCCCTTGGGCACGGTCCGGCGCGCGGCCGGACGCTCGTCCGTCGGGTGCCTCCGGAGCCACGCCCAAGGCGTCGTGTCCGGGTACTCCGGATGCTGTCAGCGGGGCGGAGCGCCACGCTTCTGTCATGTGACCAGTCATGGGCCGGCACGCCGCCGCGACGGGACTCCGCCGATCGCTCCACGCCGCCGACCTGGCAAAATGCCTCGGAGCGGCCTGTTCGTGCGTCGCTCGGCGCCCCTCGGGGCGGGGTGGTTCGCGGGGAAGGGAAGAGCAGCATGGATCTCGGTACCGAGTCGGTGGCCGAGCCGGAGATCCTGAGCAGGGAGGCCGAGCTGGCCCGGATCTTCGAGCTGGTCGACACCGCGGAGGGCACCGGCTCGAAGGTGCTGGTGCTGACCGGCGAGCCCGGTGCCGGC
>NZ_JBHWYX010000014.1:0-170091 GCF_042728795.1 Streptomyces sp. NPDC060184 | reverse complement strand
GGAAGCTAAGCCTTTCAGCGCCGATGGTACTGCAGGGGGGACCCTGTGGGAGAGTAGGACGCCGCCGAACAATTTTTCCGGGAGACCCCCGTGCCTTGTGGCACGGGGGTTTTCTGCGTTCTGCGGGAAACATGGGAAGGTCCTGGGCGCGAACGCGGTCCTGGCCGGGAAGGCCGGACCGAAGCGCCGGCCGGCCGGTGCGGGCCCGGACGGACCGGCCCACGTCGCACCGGCTCCGCAGAGCCCCACCCCACGCCCGGCGGGGCCTGTCCGTACGGGCCGGCCCGCGGCGGCCGGCCGAACACGCAGGAGAGCGACTTCCCGTGACGGGTTCTCATGACCCCTCGGGTTCCGCGTGGCAGGTGGTTCTGAAGACCCCAGAACTGGGGTATGCTTATCTCGTTGCACAGCAGAGCGCAGCAAGCCCCAATAGCTCAGTCGGTAGAGCGTCTCCATGGTAAGGAGAAGGTCTGCGGTTCGATTCCGCATTGGGGCTCAGCAAAGCAAGAAGGCCCCCACCTTTCGGTGGGGGCCTTCTTGCTTTCCGGACGGTTTTGCCGGCCCTTTCCGGGCCGCCTGCCGGCGGCCCGGAAAGCAACCTCCGGATCAGGCGGTCTGCGGCTCCGGTACACGCATGGCGAGAATGGCCATGTCGTCCGAGGCCGGCTCGGCGGCGAACCGCTCCACGGCCCGCAGGACCCGTGCGGCCACCGCACCGGCCGTCAGCCCCGTGCAGTTGGCCAGAACCTCCGCCAGCCCGTCGTCCCCGAGCATGCGGGTCCCCTCACGACGCTCGGTGATGCCGTCCGTGACACAGAGCAGGACGTCGCCCGGGGCGAGCGTGATCTCCTCCTCGTACAGCTCCAGGTCCTCGATGACGCCGAGCAGCGGCTGCGGCTCGGCCGCCGCCTTCACGGAGCCGTCCTGCCGGAGGCGGAGCGGCAGGGGGTGGCCGGCGCACACGACCTTCAGGAGGGCGCTGCCGTCCTCCTGGGGGCGCAGCTCGCCGTAGAGGAGCGTCAGGAAACGGCTGCGGGAACCCTCGTCGAGGATGGCCGCGTTGAGCCGCTCCAGCACCGCGGGTCCGCCGAAGCCCTCGCGGGCCAGCAGACGCAGGGCGTGCCGGGCGAGGCCCGTGACGGCCGCCGCCTCGGGGCCCGTACCGCACACGTCGCCGATGGCGAAGCCGTAGACGCCGTCGCGGATCGGGAAGACGTCGTAGAAGTCGCCGCCGACTTCGTTGCCCTCGCCCGCCGCGCGGTAGATGACCTCGATCTCGACGTTCGGCACCACCGGCTGGCTCGGGGGCAGCAGGCTCCGCTGGAGGGCCTGGCTGATGGCCGTCCGCTCGGAGTAGAGACGGGCGTTGTCCAGCGCGAGGGCGGCCCGGCGTGACAGGTCCTCGGCGAGCTCCAGGATCTCCTGGCGGAAGTGGTCGTCGGACGGCTTGCCCAGCGTCAGCATGCCGATGACGCGGTTGCGGGCGACGAGGGGGAGTACGACCGTCTCCCCGCCCACCGCGGCGGCCGTGGCGAGGGTGGTGCGGGTGGAGTTGGCCATGCTCAGCGGGGCGTCGCTGCTCAGGCTCCGCATCGACGTGCGCAGCGCGGCCTCGTGGGCGGCCTTGGTCGGGGCGCCCCACACCCGGGCGCCCGGGGAGGGCACCGGCTCGGGCGGATCGATGCGGGACAGCAGCGCCTTGAGGCCGTCGATCAGATCCTCGTCCTCGTGCAGGACGTAGGAGAGGAACGGTTCCGAGGCGGGGTCGGCGATGGTGTAGACGGCGCACCAAGTGGCGAGGGTCGGGACGGTCATCTGGGCCATGAGGGCCAGCGTCTGGTCCCGGTCGAGCGTCCCCGCCAGCAGGTCGGACGCCTCGACGAGGAAGGAGAGGGAGCCTCTGCGGAGCCGTTCCAGCTCACCCAGCCGGGCCGACTCGACGGCGAGCGCGATGCGGTCCGCGGCGAACTGGAGGCGCAGGGCCTCCTCGTTGGTGTACCGCCCCGCGGCCTCGGCCGCGACGCCCAGCGAGCCGGTGAGCCGGCCCTCCACCTTCAGCGGGACCGTCACCACCGAGCGCATGCCCGTGCCGCCCAGCAGCGGAACGGCACCCTCCACGGCCATCAGGTCCTCGTGGACGGCCGGCATCCGGGCGGAGCCGTAGCGGCCCGCGCCCGCCTCGACGGGGACCCGGGCGAAGCGCTGGCGGGCGGACGGCAGGCCGGTGGTGGCACGGACCTCGAGTTCGGTCTCGTCGTCCGTGGCCAGCAGCAGAAAAGCGGCGTCGGCGTCGAGCATGTCCCGCGCCCGCTCGACGGTGCGCTGGAGCAGACCGTCCAGGTCGTCGGGGGCGGGGGAGCCGATGAACACCTCGAAGGGGTCGGCCGAACGGCTCTCGCCGGTGTCACTGACCGGGGCCCGTACCGGGCTCTGCAGCACGGCGCGCTCGTCGTCACGGACCATCAGGCAGACCGTGGACGGAGTGCCCCCGGTGTCCCGGACCCGCAGGTGCGAGGCGTAGACGGGGACGACCCGGCCGTCCGCGCACCGGAAGCCGTAACTGCCCTCCCAGCGCGACAGTTGGAGGGCGGCGGCGATGCCGGTGCTGGTGCCGGGGGTCTGCGGCCAGGCGGCGAACTCGGTGAGCTGCTTGCCGACGACCTGCTCGGGGGCGTACCCGAAGAGGAACGAGGCGTCCTCGTTCCAGGAGGTCACGGCGCCGTCCATGTCGATCTGCGCGACGGCGACCCGGATGCGCCGGTCGGCGACCGGCAGGCTCTCGACGGGCAGCAGCGGTCCGGCGGAGCGGATGCCCACCGGCCGGTCGGGCAGGTCCAGCTGGAACCAGACGTGTTTGCGGGTGGGCGTGTACTCCACGCCCCAGCGGGAGGCCAGGGCCGCGCAGAGCAGAAGCCCCCGGCCGCTCTCCCGGTCGGGGCTGCCGAAATCGACCGCCGTGCTCTGGAGCGGGACTTCGCGCTCCGGATAGTGGTCGGCGACCTCGACGCGTACGCCGTCCTCCGCGCGCAGGCAGAGGACGTCGGCGGCGGTACCCGCGTGCACGACCGCGTTGGTCACCAGCTCACTGGTGAGGACGACGGCGTCGTCGATGATGTCGGTGTAGCCCCATCCCTGGAGCGTGTCCCTGACGAAAGCGCGGGCTGTCGCTACCGAGCGACCGGCCGGTTCGAAGGTGGCGGCCGCCCGCGCGGTGATCACTGCACTCCCCATATGGTGTCGCGTCGCTTCCCCGAGTCCAGTGCCCGTATCTCGCAGCTTCGATTCGCCCACAGCTGTCCCGTGGTCCCTGGCGGATGCGCGACGAACCACCGGACGGCCCTCAGCCAGGCTAGACGCTCGCCGGGGCCGCCGGGTACACGAGGCCGGACTTCACCCCGGACGAGCCACATGGGCGTGCGCGGGCGCACGAGGGCGGTTCCGCGGGGAGCGCCGACGGCGGGACGGCGGGGTGGAGCGGGTGCCGGCGGGGTGACGAATCCCATCGGTGCCCGCCGTCGGGGTCCGGCCTGGTACGTTTCAAGGATTTGACGTTTCCATGGGCACCCGTCGACGGTGTGCTGTGGCGGTGAGGTACCTCGGAACTGGGAAAGCTCCCAGAATCACCCGAGCGAAACGGTCAACCCTGCGGGAGGGACACGGTGGAGTCTGACGTGGCGGCGCGGGGTTCAAGCACGCGTACAAGAGGCGGACAGCCCGTGAAAAAACAGCGCCAAGGAACCGTCGAGGTGGACGCGGCGGCTCTCAGCAGACTGCTCTCCGCCCTGCTCGCGATGCGCGACGGCAACTTCCGCAGGCGGCTCACCGTCTCAGGGGACGGACCGTTGACGGAGATCTCGGCCGTCTTCAACGAGGTCGCCGACCGCAATCTCCACCTCACGGGTGAACTCGCCCGTGTCCGGCGGGTGGTCGGCCGGGAGGGCAAGCTCACCGAGCGGCTGGAGACGGGGGCCTGCGAAGGTTCCTGGGCCGCCGCGATCGACGCGTCCAACGAACTGGTCGACGACCTCGCGCGGCCCGTCTCCGAGGTCGGCCGGGTGCTGTCGGCGGTGGCCGACGGTGACCTCGACCAGCGGATGGAGCTGCGCTCCCACACCGCGGACGAGACGGTACGGCCGCTGCGCGGCGAGTTCCTGAAGGTCGCCCGTACGGTCAACAACCTGGTCGACCAGCTGTCGGCCTTCACCGAACAGGTGACGCGGGTCGCGGTCGAGGTGGGAACGGAGGGCAAGCTGGGCGGCCAGGCGCAGGTGCGCGGCATGTCCGGTTCCTGGAAGGACCTCACGGACTCCGTCAACACGATGGCGTACCGGCTCACCGCACAGGTGCGGGACATCGCGCTGGTGACGACGGCGGTCGCCAAGGGCGACCTGTCGCGCAAGGTCACGGTCCACGTGGCCGGGGAGATGCTCCAGCTGAAGAACACCGTCAACACGATGGTGGACCAGCTCTCCTCGTTCTCCTCCGAGGTCACCCGGGTCGCCCGCGAGGTCGGCACCGAGGGCGAACTCGGCGGGCAGGCCACCGTGCCGGGGGTCGCCGGTGTGTGGAAGGACCTCACCGACTCCGTCAACACCATGGCGGGCAACCTCACCAGCCAGGTCCGCGGCATCGCCGAGGTCACCACGGCGGTGGCCAACGGAGACCTGTCGCAGAAGGTCACCGTGAGCGCGCGCGGCGAGGTCGCGCAGCTCGCCGAGACGATCAACCAGATGACCGAGACGCTGCGTACCTTCGCGGACGAGGTGACCCGGGTCGCCAGCGAGGTCGGCGGCGAGGGTCTGCTCGGCGGCCAGGCGCAGGTGCCCGGCGCCGCGGGTACGTGGAAGGACCTGACCGACTCGGTCAACACCGTTTTCCGCAACCTGACCACCCAGGTGCGCGACATCGCGCAGGTGACGACGGCGGTGGCCAGCGGTGACATGTCGCAGAAGGTCACCGTCGACGTGGCCGGGGAGATGCTGGAGCTGAAGAACACCGTCAACACGATGGTGGACCAGCTCCAGTCCTTCGGTTCCGAGGTGACCCGGGTCGCGCGGGAGGTCGGCGTGGAGGGCCGGCTGGGCGGCCAGGCCGAGGTGCCCGGCGCCGCCGGTACGTGGAAGGACCTCACCGACTCCGTCAACACGGCGTTCCGCAACCTCACCGGACAGGTGCGGGACATCGCGCAGGTGACGACGGCGGTGGCCAACGGCGACCTCTCGCAGAAGGTCACCGTCGACGTCGCGGGCGAGATGCTGGAGCTGAAGAACACCGTCAACACGATGGTGGCGCAGCTGTCCTCGTTCGCCGACCAGGTGACCCGGATGGCGCGCGAGGTGGGTACCGAGGGCATGCTCGGCGGTCAGGCCCGCGTCGACGGCGTCTCCGGTACGTGGAAGGAACTCACCGACTCCGTCAACTTCATGGCGGGGAACCTCACCGACCAGGTCCGCCAGATCGCCCAGGTGACGACGGCGGTGGCGCGCGGTGACCTGTCGCAGAAGATCGACGTGGACGCGCGCGGCGAGATCCTGGAGCTGAAGAACACCATCAACACGATGGTCGACCAGCTCTCCGCCTTCGCGGAGCAGGTGACCCGGGTCGCCCGCGAGGTCGGTACGGACGGACGGCTCGGCGGCCAGGCACAGGTGCCCGGCGTGGCCGGTGTGTGGCGCGACCTGACCGACTCGGTGAACGGCATGGCCGGCAACCTCACCGCCCAGGTCCGCAACATCGCGCAGGTCGCCACGGCGGTGGCGCGCGGTGACCTGTCGCAGAAGATCGACGTGGACGCGCGCGGCGAGATCCTGGAGCTGAAGAACACCCTCAACACGATGGTCGACCAGCTCTCGAACTTCGCCGAGCAGGTGACCCGGGTGGCCCGGGAGGTCGGTACGGAGGGCATGCTCGGCGGCCAGGCCGAGGTGCAGGGGGTCTCCGGTACGTGGAAGGACCTCACCCAGTCGGTGAACGGCATGGCCAACAACCTCACCCTCCAGGTGCGGAACATCGCCGAGGTCACGACCGCGGTCGCCAAGGGCGACCTGTCGAAGAAGATCACCGTCGACGCCAAGGGCGAGATCCTCGAACTCGTCACGACCGTGAACACCATGGTCGACCAGCTGATGAACTTCGCCGACGAGGTCGCCCGGGTGGCCCGGGAGGTGGGTACCGAGGGCATCCTCGGCGGCCAGGCCCGGGTGCGCGGCGCGACGGGCATCTGGAAGGACCTCAGCGACAACGTCAACCTGATGGCCAACAACCTGACCAGCCAGGTGCGGAACATCTCCCGGGTCTCCTCGGCGGTCGCCAACGGCGACCTGACGAAGAAGGTCACCGTCGAGGCGCGGGGCGAGGTCGCCGAACTGGCCGACACCGTCAACACGATGGTGACGACGCTCTCCTCGTTCGCGGACGAGGTGACCCGGGTGGCCCGCGAGGTGGGCACCGAGGGCATCCTCGGCGGGCAGGCGCGGGTGCCGGGGGTCTCGGGGACCTGGAAGGACCTCACCGAGTCCGTGAACTCGATGGCCTCCAACCTCACCGGACAGGTGCGGCAGATCGCGACCGTCACCACCGCCATCGCCAAGGGCGACCTCACCAAGAAGATCGACATCGACGCGCAGGGCGAGATCCTGCAGCTCAAGGACACCATCAACACGATGGTCGACCAGCTGTCGTCCTTCGCGGACCAGGTGACCCGGGTCGCCCGCGAGGTGGGTACGGAAGGCCAGCTCGGCGGCCAGGCCCGGGTGCGGGACGTCGACGGCACCTGGCGCGACCTCACCGAGTCGGTGAACGAGATGGCCGGCAACCTCACCCGGCAGGTGCGGGCCATCGCGGCCGTCGCCACCGCGGTGACGCGCGGCGATCTGAACCTCAAGATCGACGTGGACGCGGCCGGTGAGATCCAGGTCCTGCAGGACAACATCAACACGATGATCGCCAACCTGCGCGACACCACCCTCGCCAACAAGGAGCAGGACTGGCTCAAGGGCAACCTCGCCCGGATCTCCGGCCTGATGCAGGGCCGCCGCGACCTGGACGACGTCGCCTCGCTGATCATGAGCGAGCTCACCCCGGTGGTCTCGGCCCAGCACGGCGCGTTCTTCCTGGCGATGGGCGCGGGCGACAACGACGAGGTGGGCGCGGACAGCAGCGCGGAGGGCGCGTACGAGCTCCGGATGCGCGGCAGTTACGGATACTCGGCGGGCTCCATGCCGACCTCCTTCCGGCCCGGCGAGTCGCTCATCGGCGAGTCCGCCGCGGAGCGGAAGACCATCCAGCTGGACCACGCGCCGCCCGGATACCTGAAGATCTCCTCCGGGCTCGGCGAGGCACCCCCGGCTTATGTGATCGTGCTGCCGGTGCTCTTCGAGGGCAAGGTCCTCGGGGTGATCGAACTGGCCTCCTTCCAGCCGTTCACCCAGATCCAGCGGGACTTCCTCAACCAGCTCGCCGAGATGATCGCGACGAGCGTCAACACCATCAGCGTCAACACCCGGACCGAGAAGCTGCTGGAGCAGTCGCAGGAACTCACCGAGCAGCTCCGGGACCGCTCGGAGGAGCTGGAGAACCGGCAGAAGGCCCTCCAGGCCTCCAACGCCGAACTGGAGGACAAGGCAGAGCTGCTGGCCCGTCAGAACCGCGACATCGAGGTGAAGAACACCGAGATCGAGGAGGCCCGGCAGATCCTCGAGGAGCGCGCCGAACAGCTCGCCGTCTCGATGCGC
Organism: Streptomyces sp. NPDC060184; assembly: GCF_042728795.1. Taxonomy (NCBI): domain Bacteria; kingdom Bacillati; phylum Actinomycetota; class Actinomycetes; order Kitasatosporales; family Streptomycetaceae; genus Streptomyces; species Streptomyces sp. NPDC060184. Next base: position 162,358 of record NZ_JBHWYX010000014.1, on the reverse strand, counting down.
TACAAGTCCGAGTTCCTGGCGAACATGTCGCACGAGCTGCGCACGCCGCTCAACTCGCTGCTGATCCTGGCCAAGTTGCTCGCCGACAACGCCGAGGGCAACCTCTCGCCCAAGCAGGTGGAGTTCGCCGAGACGATCCACGGGGCCGGTTCCGACCTGCTCCAGCTGATCAACGACATCCTGGACCTCTCCAAGGTCGAGGCGGGGAAGATGGACGTCAGCCCGACCCGTATCGCCCTGGTCCAGCTGGTCGACTACGTGGAGGCGACCTTCCGGCCGCTCACCGCCGAGAAGGGGCTCGACTTCTCCGTACGCGTCTCGCCCGAACTGCCCGCCACCCTGCACACCGACGAGCAGCGGCTGCTCCAGGTGCTGCGCAACCTGCTCTCCAACGCGGTGAAGTTCACCGACAGCGGAGCGGTGGAGCTGGTGATCCGTCCGGCCGGACCGGACGTCCCGAACGCCATCAGGGAGAACCTGCTGGAGCAGGGCACGCTGCGGGACACCGACGACCTGATCGCCTTCTCGGTCACCGACACCGGGATCGGGATCGCCTCCAGCAAGATGATGGTGATCTTCGAGGCGTTCAAGCAGGCGGACGGCACCACCAGCCGCAAGTACGGCGGGACCGGCCTCGGCCTCTCCATCAGCCGGGAGATCGCGCGGCTGCTGGGCGGCGAGATTCACGCGGCGAGCGAACCCGGCCGCGGTTCCACTTTCACCCTCTACCTTCCGCTGCGCCGCGGTGAACTCCCTGCCCAGGGGTATCCGCAGGCAGGCTCCGGCACCTACGAACCGCCCTCCGGTACGGGGGAGTACACGCCTCCGGCCGACTCCGCGCCGCTGGGCGACCCGGCCAACTCGGCGGGGGTGTTCCGGCGTCGGCGCCAGGCGCTCGGCGACGCGCGCCGCCGTCCGGAGCTGCCGGCGCCCAACCGGCCAGGAGCCGGGGCGGGTTCGAACGCGGAGAACGCCGCACAGGAGGACTGGGTCCAGGGCGCGCAGGCGCCGGAAGCCCGGAAGTCGTTCAGGTTCCGCGGCGAGAAGGTGCTGATCGTCGACGACGACATCCGCAACGTCTTCGCCCTCACCAGCGCCCTGGAACAGCACGGGCTCTCGGTGCTCTACGCGGAGAACGGCCGCGAGGGGATCGAAGTGCTGGAGCAGCACGACGACGTGGCGGTGGTGCTGATGGACATCATGATGCCCGAGATGGACGGGTACGCGACCACGACGGCGATCCGGCGGATGCCCCAGTTCGCGGCTCTGCCGATCGTCGCGCTGACCGCGAAGGCCATGAAGGGCGACAAGGAGAAGGCGCTCGACTGCGGTGCCTCCGACTACGTCACCAAGCCGGTCGATCCCGACTACCTGCTCGGCGTGATGGAGCGGTGGATGCGCGGGGAATGACACGGCCGCCGGGGCGGTGCCGGGCCTCCGGCCGGTGCCGCCCCCGGCCGAGGCTGGGGCGTCGGCTTCCCGGGAGAGGTGTCCAGGCGCCTTGTGCCGGGAACCTTCTGAACTCCCGCCGCGTTCTTGTTGTGTGCACAGTGACATCGCGGTGACAGGGTGTGGCGGCGGCCGGGGTGCGGCTACGATGACCGGCACAAGACGGACGGCGACACGGAGCCGTCCCCTGGGGCGGCACCCGGTGCGACGCCGGGATGAGGAGGGCGGGCCATGATGCAGAAGGCCAAGATCCTCCTGGTCGATGACCGGCCGGAGAATCTGCTGGCGCTGGAGGCCATCCTCTCTGCGCTGGATCAGACGCTGGTACGGGCATCGTCAGGGGAGGAAGCGCTCAAGGCGCTGCTCACGGACGACTTCGCGGTCATCCTGCTCGACGTCCAGATGCCGGGCATGGACGGCTTCGAGACGGCGGCGCACATCAAGCGCCGTGAGCGGACGCGGGACATCCCGATCATCTTCCTCACCGCGATCAACCACGGCCCGCACCACACCTTCCGGGGATACGCGGCCGGTGCCGTCGACTACATCTCGAAGCCGTTCGACCCCTGGGTGCTCCGCGCCAAGGTGTCGGTCTTCGTCGAGCTGTACATGAAGAACTGCAAGCTGCGCGAGCAGGCGGCCCTTCTGCGGGCCCAGCTCGACGGCGGGCGGCCGGGCGAGGACCGGGAGCCTGCCGGACTGCTGGCCGAACTCTCCGCGCGGCTCGCCGCGGTGGAGGAGCAGGCCGAAGCGCTCTCCAAACAGCTGGACGACGAGTCCGCCGACGCGGCGGCCGTCGCCACGGCGGCGCATCTCGAACGCAAGCTGACGGGCCTGCGGCGGGCGCTCGACGCCCTGGAGCCCGGTACGAACGGCGCCACCGGCATCCTGCCGTCACCGAACTGACCGGCCGGCACCGGCGCGGACCGGTGACGGCCGGGCCGTACGGACGGAAACGGGCGGTCCGTCGCGGACGGCGACGGAGCTGACGGCGTGTGGAAAAAGTGCCGCCGGTCCGCCGGTCGCTACCCCGCGCACGGGCCGTCCAATCCTCCCCGGAGGGTGAGGACGCGTCAGTTTCCCGCCCCTGCAAGCCGACACGGTCGGGTGAACCCGACGGGCACGTGTCCCGACGCGTCGACACCGGTAACCTCGGCCCTATGGCCTCACGTACGTCCGGCAAGGGTTCCCAGAGCTCGGCGGGCACCGCCAAGAGTGCCGGCCGTACCCCGGGGCCGGCGAGAAAAGCCGCGCCCGCGAAGAAGGCGCCGGCCGGGAAAGCGGCGCCCCCGCGCCGGGCGCCCGCCAAGAACGCGCCCGCCAAGAAGGCGGTGGCCAAGCGGCCCGCGCCGAAGCCCGCCGCGTCCCCCACCAACGGGGTCGTCCGTCTGGTGCGTGCCGTCTGGCTCGGCATGGCGCACGCCGTGGGCGCCCTGTTCCGTTCGATAGGGCGTGGTGCCAAGGGGCTCGACCCGGCCCACCGCAAGGACGGCCTGGCGCTGCTGCTGCTGGGGCTCGCGCTGATCGTCGCCGCGGGTACCTGGTCGAATCTGCGCGGACCTGTCGGCGACCTCGTCGAGATGCTGGTGACCGGCGCTTTCGGACGGCTCGACCTGCTCGTACCGATACTGCTCGGCGCGGTCGCCGTGCGGCTGATCCTCTATCCGCAGAGGCCCGAGGCCAACGGACGGATCGTCATCGGTCTCTCCGCCCTGGTCATCGGCATCCTCGGCCAGGTCCACATCGCCTGCGGCAGCCCCGGGCGCGGCGACGGCACGCAGGCCATACAGGACGCCGGCGGCCTGATCGGCTGGGGCGCCTCCACCCCGCTCGTCTTCGCCATGGGCGACGTCCTCGCCGTTCCGCTGCTGCTCCTGCTGACGGTGTTCGGCCTCCTCGTCGTGACGGCCACGCCCGTCAACGCGATTCCGCAGCGGCTCAGGCTGCTCGGGACGAAGCTCGGCCTCGTGGACGCGCCGGGCGCGCGCGAGGACGGCTACGAGGAGTACGCCGACGACGACGAGCGGTACGACGACCAGTGGCGCGAGGCGCTGCCCGGACGGACGCGCCGCGCCCCCGGGCGCCGCCCCGACGGGGTGTACGACCCGGAGGACGCCGAGAGCGAGGCGCTGGCCCGGCGCCGCAGGCCCCGGCGGCAGACGCCGCAGCCCGGTACGAACCGGCCGATGGACGCCGTCGACGTCGCGGCGGCTGCCGCCGCCGCGCTGGACGGGGCGGTGCTCAACGGCATCTCGCCCTCACCCGTCGTCGCGGACCTCACGCAGGGGGTCTACGGCGACCGGGAGCACACCGGCGACCGGGACCAGCCGGGCGACCGCGGCCCGACCGGCGAGCGGACCGGCACCCCCGTCCCCGGGGCGCGCGGGGCCCGGTCCGCCGCGGAGGCGGGCAAGGAGCGCACCGGCCGCAGGCCCGCCGGTGCGCCGCCCGCCGGCGTACCGGACCTGACCAAGCCCGCGCCGGAGCAGACCCGGCCGCTGCCCGCCCGCGCCGAGCAGCTCCAGCTCTCCGGCGACATCACCTACTCGCTGCCCTCCCTCGACCTGCTGGAGCGCGGCGGCCCCGGCAAGACACGGAGCGCGGCGAACGACGCGGTCGTCGCCTCGCTGACCAACGTCTTCACGGAGTTCAAGGTCGACGCGGCCGTCACCGGCTTCACCCGGGGGCCGACGGTCACCCGGTACGAGGTGGAGCTCGGCCCGGCGGTGAAGGTCGAGCGGATCACCGCACTCACCAAGAACATCGCCTACGCCGTCGCCAGCCCCGACGTCCGGATCATCTCGCCGATCCCCGGCAAGTCGGCCGTCGGCATCGAGATCCCCAATTCCGACCGCGAGATGGTCAACCTCGGGGACGTCCTGCGGCTCGCGGACGCGGCCGAGGACGACCACCCGATGCTGGTCGCGCTCGGCAAGAACGTCGAGGGCGGCTACGAGATGGCCAACCTCGCGCAGATGCCGCACGTGCTGGTCGCGGGGGCGACCGGCTCCGGCAAGTCGTCCTGCATCAACTGCCTGATCACCTCGATCATGGTGCGGGCCACCCCGGACGACGTGCGCATGGTCCTCGTCGACCCCAAGCGGGTCGAGCTGACCGCGTACGAGGGCATCCCGCACCTGATCACGCCGATCATCACCAACCCGAAGAAGGCCGCCGAGGCGCTCCAGTGGGTGGTGCGGGAGATGGACCTGCGCTACGACGACCTCGCGGCGTACGGCTTCCGGCACATCGACGACTTCAACCACGCGGTGCGCGACGGCAAGGTGAAGGCGCCCGAGGGCAGCGAGCGGGAGCTGTCGCCGTACCCGTACCTGCTGGTGATCGTCGACGAGCTGGCGGACCTGATGATGGTCGCGCCGCGCGACGTGGAGGACTCGATCGTCCGCATCACGCAGCTCGCCCGGGCCGCCGGTATCCACCTGGTGCTGGCGACGCAGCGGCCCTCCGTCGACGTCGTCACCGGACTGATCAAGGCGAACGTGCCCTCCCGGCTGGCGTTCGCCACCTCCTCGCTCGCGGACAGCCGGGTCATCCTGGACCAGCCCGGCGCCGAGAAGCTCATCGGAAAGGGTGACGGACTGTTCCTGCCGATGGGTGCGAACAAGCCGACCCGCATGCAGGGCGCCTTCGTCACCGAGGAGGAGGTCGCCGCCGTCGTCCAGCACTGCAAGGACCAGATGACCCCGGTCTTCCGGGACGACGTGGTGGTCGGGACGAAGCAGAAGAAGGAGATCGACGAGGACATCGGCGACGACCTCGACCTGCTCTGCCAGGCCGCGGAACTCGTCGTCTCGACGCAGTTCGGCTCGACCTCGATGCTCCAGCGCAAGTTGAGGGTCGGCTTCGCCAAGGCCGGAAGGCTCATGGACCTGATGGAGTCACGGAACATCGTCGGCCCCAGCGAGGGGTCGAAGGCCCGCGACGTGATGGTCAAGCCCGACGAGCTCGACGGGGTGTTGGCTCTCATCCGCGGGGAAACCGCTCCCTGAGGCCCGCCAGCGTGTGAGGTCACGGAAGCATCGCGGAATCCCCTTCCCGGCAGGGCGGGGGCAACCGTTTCCTCCGGCCGTACGTCAAGTTCAAGTGGAGGGTGCGGCCGTGGCCGCTCCCACGGTACGGCCCAAGGGGTTGTCCGACGGGTCCGATGGCGTACAAAGTCGTCGCGCCCGGTTGCCCCACCCTTTCGTACCCCCCCTAGACTGAACATCCAGCAGGTGGCTCACGCTCGAAAGGCGCCCCCGTGTCCATCGGCAACTCCCCCGAAGAAGACCGGCCTTCGATCGGTCGTGTGCTTCAGCAGGCTCGTATCGCCGCAGGTCTGACGGTCGACGAAGTCAGCGGCTCCACCCGGGTGCGCATCCCCATCGTGCACGCGATCGAGAACGACGACTTCTCGCGCTGCGGCGGAGACGTCTACGCGCGCGGTCACATCCGTACCGTCGCCCGCGCCGTCGGCATCGATCCGGAACCGTTGGTTCAGCAGTACGACGCCGAACACGGCGGCCGTCCTGTGCCCACGCCCGCGGCTCCGCTCTTCGAAGCGGAACGCATCCGGTCCGAACCCCGGCGTCCCAACTGGACCGCGGCCATGGTCGCGGCCATCGTCGCCGTCGTCGGATTCGTCGGCTTCACGCTCTTCCACGGTGAGGACGACGGAACCAGCACCGCACACGTGGCCGAGGGCTCCACGCCCGACAAGACGGCCACTGCCAAACCGACCCCCACCAAGCCCGCCGACCCCAAGCCCGTGCCGTCGGAGAGCGCCATCGCGGCGGCTCCGCTGGACAAGGTGACGGTCAAGCTCAGCGCCACCGAGGGCAAGAGCTGGATCTCCGCCAAGGACCACAGCGGGCAGATCCTCTTCGACGGACTGCTCCTCCAGGGTCAGTCGAAGACGTTCCAGGACGAGGAGCGCGTCGACCTCGTCCTCGGCAACGCCGGATCCATCGACCTCTTCGTGAACGGCAAGAAGGTCCAGGACCAGTTCGAACCCGGACAGGTCGAACGGCTTTCCTACGCGAAGGGCGACCCCGAGGCGGGCTGAGAACGCCCCGCCTCCCGTACGACCCTCCCGCACGACCCCAGCCGTCAACGACGAGCGCCCGGCCAAGCCACCGGGCGCTCGTCGCGTTTCCGCACCGCCCCGGCCGGCCGGCGCCCGCCGTGTCCGGCACCGCTCCACCACCGGCGCGCCCGTCGCGTTTCCGGAGGGGCGACGTGACGTTGGGTAGCGGGCAACCCTGCGCGGCGGGACGCCCGCCGCGACAAAGTAGTCTTGATTCCATGCCCGAACGCCGTACCGTCGCCCTCGTCACTCTTGGCTGCGCCCGTAACGAGGTGGACTCGGAGGAGCTTGCAGGCCGCTTGGCAGCGGACGGCTGGGAGCTCGTCGAGGACGCCTCCGACGCGGATGTCGCCGTCGTCAACACCTGCGGCTTCGTCGAAGCCGCCAAGAAGGACTCCGTCGATGCCCTCCTCGAAGCCAACGATCTGAAGGATCACGGCAGGACCCAGGCCGTCGTCGCGGTCGGCTGCATGGCCGAGCGCTACGGCAAGGACCTCGCCGAAGCGCTGCCGGAGGCGGACGGAGTCCTCGGATTCGACGACTACGCCGACATCTCCGACCGGCTCCAGACCATCCTCAACGGCGGCATCCACGCCTCGCACACCCCGCGCGACCGGCGCAAGCTCCTCCCGATCAGCCCCGCCGAACGGCAGGACGCCTCGGTGGCCCTGCCCGGACACGCGCAGGAGATCGCCCCGGCCCCCGCCGACCTCCCGGAAGGCGTCGCTCCGGTCTCCGGGCCGCGCGCCCCGCTCCGCCGCCGCCTCGGCACCAGCCCCGTCGCCTCGGTGAAGCTCGCCTCCGGCTGCGACCGCCGGTGCTCCTTCTGCGCCATCCCGTCCTTCCGCGGTTCCTTCATCTCCCGCCGCCCCTCCGACGTGCTGGGCGAGACCCGCTGGCTGGCCGAGCAGGGCGTCAAGGAGGTCATGCTGGTCTCCGAGAACAACACGTCGTACGGCAAGGACCTCGGCGACATCCGGCTGCTGGAGACCCTGCTGCCCGAGCTCGCCGACGTCGACGGCATCGAGCGCATCCGGGTCAGCTACCTCCAGCCCGCCGAGATGCGCCCCGGCCTGATCGACGTCCTCACCTCCACGCCGAAGGTCGCCCCGTACTTCGACCTGTCCTTCCAGCACTCCGCCCCCGGCGTGCTGCGCGCGATGCGCCGCTTCGGCGACACGGACCGCTTCCTGGAACTCCTGGACACCATCCGCTCCAAGGCCCCGCAGGCCGGCGCCCGGTCCAACTTCATCGTCGGCTTCCCCGGCGAGACCGAGGCCGACCTCGCCGAGCTGGAGCGTTTCCTCACCGGCGCCCGGCTCGACGCCATCGGCGTCTTCGGGTACTCCGACGAGGAGGGCACCGAAGCGGTCGGCTACGAGAACAAGCTGGACGCCGACACCATCGCCGAGCGCCTCGCCCACATCTCCCAGCTCGCCGAGGAGCTCACCTCCCAGCGCGCGGAGGAGCGGGTCGGCGAGACGCTGCAGGTGCTCGTCGAGTCCGTGGAGTCCGAGGAGGACGGGCCGGTCGCCATCGGCCGTGCCGCCCACCAGGCACCCGAAACGGACGGCCAGGTGGTCTTCACCACACGCGAAGGCCTCGTCCCCGGCCTTATGGTCGAGGCGAAGGCAGTGGGCACCGAGGGAGTCGACCTGGTGGCCGAACCCCTCACCACACTCTCGGAGGCGGCCAGATGACGGGAGCCCCGGCATCCGCGACAGGCGGTTCCGGCGCGACGCCGGTCCGCGGCGGCAAGCTGGGCACGGCGGCCGTGAACCAGGCCAGCCTGTGGAACATCGCCAACATCCTCACCATGATCCGGCTGCTGCTCGTGCCCGGCTTCGTGATGCTGCTGCTGGCCGACGGCGGGTACGACCCCGCCTGGCGGTCCTTCGCGTGGGCGGCCTTCGCCGTCGCGATGATCACGGACCTGTTCGACGGCCACCTCGCGCGGACGTACAACCTGGTCACCGACTTCGGGAAGATCGCCGACCCCATCGCCGACAAGGCGATCATGGGGGCGGCGCTGATCTGCCTGTCGTGGCTGGGCGACCTGCCGTGGTGGATCACCGGAGTGATCCTCTTCCGTGAGCTGGGCATCACGCTCATGCGGTTCTGGGTGATCCGGCACGCGGTGATCCCGGCCAGCCGGGGCGGCAAGATGAAGACACTGGCCCAGGGAACGGCCGTCGGGATGTACGTCCTGGCGCTCACCGGGCCCCTGGCCACCTTCCGCTTCTGGGTGATGATGGTCGCCGTCGTGCTGACGGTGGTCACCGGACTCGACTACGTACGCCAGGCGGTCGTGGCACGCCGCAAGGGGCTCGCCGCCGAGCGGGTCGCCGCGCTGGACGCGGTCGCCCTGGCGATGGACCCGGCCGCGGAGGCCCCCGTGGCCGCTCCGGCGGTCGCAGCCTCCACGGCCGCTCCGGCGGTCGCTCCGACGGTCGGGGTTCCCTCGGCCGCTCCGACGGCCGCCGCCGGGAACGCGGGCGTCGACGCGGCAGCGGTGTCCGGCGGCGAACCACTCCCCGGAGCCGTGGTGGGGGACCCCGCCGAGGCCGAGAGGTGACCCTCGCGGCCCGGGTGCTGCGGCAGCTCGCGGAGCGGGGGGAGACCCTCGCCGTGGCCGAGTCGTTGACCGGTGGCCTGGTGGCGGCGGAACTCACTTCCGTACCGGGCGCCTCGCGCTCCTTCCGCGGGTCCGTGACGGCCTACGCGACCCCCTTGAAGCACGAGCTGCTGGGGGTCGACCTGGGGCTCCTCGCGGAACGCGGGGCGGTGGACGCCGAGGTCGCGCGCGGTATGGCCGCCGGCGTGCGCCGGGCGCTCGGCGCCGACTGGGGGATCTCGACGACCGGGGTCGCCGGCCCCGAACCGCAGGACGGTCAACCGGTGGGAACCGTCTTCGTCGCGGTTGCGGGACCCGGTGGGCTCGGTAAAGTCTCCGCACTGCGGTTGAACGGTGAGCGGACGGACATCCGTAGAGAGAGCGTGCTCGGCGTCCTTGAGCTGCTCTCCGGCGAACTCGCAGAAAATGCGGGGGCACAGGATACGGAACAGAACGGGGGGAATTGATGTTTGCAGCCCTGAGAGAACACGACATCGCTCCCCGCACGGCCGCAGCGCTAAGCGGTACGGTGGGGCGTGAAGGATGCGGCTACGCGGTCCGAGGAGGGAGCCACCGATGATTCTGCTCCGTCGCCTGCTGGGTGACGTGCTGCGTCGGCAGCGCCAGCGCCAAGGCCGTACTCTGCGCGAAGTCTCCTCGTCCGCCCGGGTCTCGCTCGGCTATCTCTCCGAGGTGGAGCGGGGGCAGAAGGAGGCATCCTCCGAGCTGCTCTCCGCGATTTGCGACGCGCTTGACGTACGGATGTCCGAGCTCATGCGTGAAGTGAGCGATGAGCTGTCACTCGCGGAACTCGCCGAGTCGGCAGCAGCCAGTGATCCGGTCCATGTGCCGGTGCGCCCCATGCTCAACTCCGTCTCCGTGGCATCGGTGGCGGGTGTACCGGCGGGACGGGTGACGATCAAGGCGCCCGCGGAAGCGGTGGATGTCGTCGCCGCCTGACCCGCACGGTTTCCGGTGTGACACCGAACCCCGGCCGGCCCTTTCGAGGGCGGGCCGGGGTTCGGTCGTGCGGGCCGGGGGCGCGGCGGCGTGCGGGGCCGGGGCGGGGGCGCGGGGTGTACGGGATGTACGGGCCGTGGAGGTGTGCGCGGCTGGTCACGGGGCACACGGAGAGCGAGGCTGCGGATGGTCGCTTTGTCAGCTTATGTGCCATCGTGGATGGGGTGCTGACAGCGGCTGCCGAACCAGCCGACGAAACCGTCGGCGCGACGGGACAGGGCCCTCGGCGCCCGGTCCACCGCCGACAGAACGGAGAGAGTGCATGTCTGTCGTGAAGAGCCCGCTTTCCGATGCCGACCTCAAGACGGTGGGCGAGGCGCTCCAGGGCGCGCTGGTCGACCTGGTCGATCTCTCGCTGGTCGCGAAGCAGGTCCACTGGAACGTCGTCGGCCCGCGCTTCCGCTCCGTGCACCTCCAACTCGACGAGGTCGTGGACACCGCGCGCCAGCACTCCGACACGGTGGCCGAGCGTGCCTCCGCCGTCGGCGTCAACCCGGACGGACGGTCCGCGACCGTCGCCCGGACGACCGCCATCGATGTCGTGCCGGACGGCTGGATCAAGGACGTGGACGCCGTCAAGGTGCTGGTGGACGCGTTGGAGATCGTGATCGGACGGATGCGCGAGCGCATCGACGCCACCGCCGACCCCGACCCGGTGAGCCAGGACATCCTGATCGCCGTGGCCGCCGACCTGGAGAAGCACGCGTGGATGTTCCAGGCGGAGAGCGCCTGAACTCCTTGTGGCCGTGAGCGGCCCCAAGACGTCGGTACGCCCGTCGGCCCCGCACCCGGATCGTCCGGGACGGGGCCGACGGGCGTCCGCGCACGTGCTCCGTGGATGCCGACTTGCTCGGGCGTCACCCGCCGAGGAAGGAATGGCTGCGGCCGATCTCGGTGAAGCCGCGCCGCGTGTACCAGTCGCGCTGCCAGTCGGAGGCGTCCGCGAGCAGGAAGAGGTGCGGGATCCCGGCAGCGGCGGCCCGTGCCAGGCCGGAGGCGAGCAGGGTGTCGCCGTGGCCCCGGCGGCTGCAGCCCGCCGCCGTCAATGCCGGGGTGACGTCCTCGCCCAGCGCCTCGTCCAGCACTGTCATCCGGTACTGCTCGCGCGGCCCGAGGACCCGCGCTGCCGCCCCGTACAGGAGCACCGGGTCCGCGTCCGGGGTGTCGACGATCAGCCGGTTGTGCTCCTCGGAGAGCGGGAACCCCGGGTCCCGGACGGCGAAGGCGCCCGGCAGCCCGAACGTCTCGGCGGCCTGCCGCCGGGCGAAGGCGGAACGGAAGGCGGTCACGCGTTCGAGTGACGGGGCCATCCCGCCATGATCGGCCCGCGGTGCGTCGGCGGGCAAGGGAGAGGGGGCGGCTCACCGGGACTGATCCGGGCATCCGTATCGGGCGCCGTACCGGTTCCCGTACGGAGGCGGCGGGGCCCGGGTCGGCCCCGGGGGACTCTGGATGCAGTGCGGCCCGTCCCGGGGCAGACTGCCGGACAGGGCAGGAGGCCCCGTCCGTACCGCGATCCGGCGGTCAGGACATCGGCCGGAGGAGGCCGCAGTGGTACGGAGACGGGTGCGGCCGGTCCTGATATCCACCGGCCTTCTGGTGTGCGGCGGTCTGTGGTGGTGGGCCGTGCTGCGGCTCGCCCTGGTCCCGGGGCGAGCCGGGGTGCTGGAGGGCGCGGTGGCGGCGGGCGGCTGGGGGCTGAGTCTGCTGCCGGTGCACGTGACCTCGGCCGGGACGAGCCGCCGGGCTCCCCGGCACGACGGCTCCATACCCGGCCGGCCGTTCCTCCGGTACGCGCGCCGAGGGCAGGGACGAGACGTACGCAGCGGGGAACGGCCGGGTGCCGGACTTCGAGCGCTCCGACGGTGTCGGGGCCTGCGACGGGGGCGCACCGACCGCTGAGACCGGGCAGGTGAGTGGGGACTGGTGCGTGTCGTCCGCCGGACGGGATCGGGCGTAGGGGGCCGGGCCGAACGGGAGATCGGCGGGACGGTATCGGCCCGGACGGGCTGGCGGGAGCCGGTCAGCGCGGGGCGGGGCCCGACTGGCAGTGGGGACACCAGTACGTGGGACGGTCGTCCTGGTCCGCCTTGCGGACAGGGGTGCGGCAGCGGAGACAGGGGCGGCCCGCGCGTCCGTAGACGTACACCGGTTCACGGGTGCGGCTGAGGGCCGCGATCCGGCCGGTGGTGGTGCGGGTCGGTCGGTCGCGGTTCGCGTCCAGCAGCCGTGCGGCGGCGCCCACCAGCCGGGGGAGGAGGGACTCGGGCAGTTCGCCCACCGGGAGCCAGGGGGTGACGCGCGCCAGGAAGCAGAGCTCGCACTTGTAGACGTTGCCGATCCCGGCCAGATTGCGCTGGTCGAGCAGCGCCTCGCCGAGCGGGCGGCCGGGGGCGGCGAGCAGGTTCTGCACGGCCCGGTCCGCGTCCCACCCGGGCCCCAGCAGGTCCGGGCCCAGGTGCCCGACCACCCGGTCCTCGTGCTCGGTGCGCAGGAGCTCCAGCACCGGGAGGCGGTAGCCGACCGCGGTGTGCCCGGCATTGCCGAGGACCGCCCGGATCTCGTACGCCGGACCGCCGCGCCACCGCTCCCCGGGGGCAAAGATCCGCCAGGCGCCGTCCATCCGCAGATGACTGTGGAGCGTGAGGCCGCCCTCCAGCCGGGCGAGGAGGTGCTTGCCCCTCGGGGTGACGTCGAGCACGGTGCGGCCGGTCAGATCAGCGGTGGCGAACCGGGGCACCCGCAGATCGGCGTGGGTGAGCACCCTCCCGGCGAGAGCGGCGTGCAGATGCTTCGCCGTCCGCGCGACGGTGTCTCCTTCGGGCATGCATCCATCATGCGGCAGCGGCAGCGGCAGCGGCAGCGGCGCGGCTTCGGGGCCGGGGTCGGCCGCGTAACCGGGGCCGCGGCGGCACCGGCGCCGGCCGCCCGGTCAGGCGCGCAGCCGCATCCCCTTCGGGGTGGCCAGGAAGCCCGCCGCCTCCAGCACCCGGCCCACCGGCGAGGTCAGCGAGGAGGCGCCGTTGGTGCGCTCCACCGTGACCGTGCCGAGGGACCCCGCCTTCGCCGCAGCCGCGAGCGCCTCGGCCGCCGCGCGCAGCGCCGGGTCCTCGGGGTCGGAGGGCCAGGCCAGCAGAGACTTGCCGCCGCGCTCCATGTACAGCGTCAGCTCCCCGTCGACCAGCACCACCAGGGCGCCCGCCTTTCGGCCCGGCTTGTGACCGGCGCCGTCCGGGGACTCGGGCCAGGGCAGCGCCGCGCCGTAGGCGTTGGCCGGGTCGGCCGCCGCCAGCACCACGGCGCGCGGCACGCTCCCCGGGTCCCGGCGGTCCCGGGCGGTCGACGCCGCCCGCAGCCGGTCCACGGCACCGTCCATCGCGAACTGCGCGGCCCCGAGCCCCTCGACGACGTACCCGCGCCTCGCCTGACCGTTGTCCTCGAAGGCGGCGAGGATGCGGTACGTCGCCGAGAAACCGCCCTCCACCCCCTCCGCCTGCACCGCGCCCCGGGTGACCACGCCGTGCCGGTCCAGCAGGGTGCGGGCCAGCGCGTGGGCGCGGTGGGTGGGCTCGGGTTCGCTCGCCGGCAGCAGCGCCCACCGGCCGGAGACCGTCGGCGGGCCCGTCCGGGAGGCCGGGCGGGCGGAGGCGGTGAGCGAGCCGTACCGGCCGCGCGGCACCGACCGCCTGGCCCGATGCGCGGTCGCGCCCGCCGTGCGCCCCGACCCCAGGAGCGAGCGCAGCGGTGCCAGCGTGTCGTTGGTGAGACGTCCGGACCAGGCGAGGTCCCAGAGCGCGTCCGCCAGCTGCGCGTCCGAGGCGGACGGGTGCGTGGTGGCGCGGACCTGATCGGCGATCTGGCGGAAGAAGAGGCCGTAGCCGCCCCGGAGCGCGGTCAGGACCGACTCGTGCAGCGCGGTCAGCTCCAGCGGGTGCGGCGGCGGCAGCAGCAGCGGGGCGTTGTCCGCCGGGTAGAGCGCGAGCCAGCCGTCCTTGCCGGGGAGGGCCCCCGCCCCGGCCCAGACGACCTCGCCGGTCGTGGTCAGCTCGTCCAGCAGGGCGGGGGTGTAACCGGCGACCCGGCTCGGCAGGATCAGCCGCTCCAGCGCGGAGGCCGGCACCGGCGCACCCTGCAACTGCTCGACGGCCCGGGCCAGCCCGTCGATGCCCCGCAGTCCATGGCCGTCCAAGTGCTGCCACTGGGGCAGAAACGTCGCCAGCGCGGCGGGCGGCACCGGCTCCAGCTCGTGGCGGAGCGCCGCCAGCGAGCGGCGCCGCAGCCGTCGCAGCACGGTGGCGTCGCACCACTCCTGCCCGATGCCCGCCGGATGGAACTCACCCAGGACGACCCGCCCCGCGGCGGACAGGCGCTGCAACGCACCCTCCGTCACCGCCGGACCGAGCCCGAAGCGCTCCGCCGCCCGCGCCGAGGTGAACGGGCCGTGCGTACGGGCGTACCGGGCGAGGAGGTCCCCGAGCGGGTCCTTCACCGGTTCGGTGAACGCCTCGGGCACCCCGACCGGAAGGGCGGTGCCCAGCGCGTCGCGCAGCCGGCCCGCGTCCTCGACGGCCGCCCAGTGGTCGGCGCCCGCGATACGGACCCGCAACGCCCGGCGGGCCGTCTCCAGCTCGGGCGCCCAGGATGGTTCCGCACCACGCTCGGCCAGCTCCGCCGGGGTGAGCGGACCGAGGACCCGCAGCAGGTCGGCGACGCCCTCGACGTCCTTGACCCGACGCTCCTCGGCCAGCCACTGGAGCTCCCGCTCCAGCTCGGCCAGCACGTCGGCGTCGAGCAGCTCGCGCAGCTCAGCCTGGCCGAGCAGCTCCGCCAGCAGGTGCGAGTCGAGCGAGAGGGCCGCGGCGCGCCGCTCGGCGAGCGGCGAGTCGCCCTCGTACAGGAACTGCGCGACGTAACCGAAGAGCAGGGAGCGGGCGAAGGGGGAGGGCTCGGTGGTGGTGACCTCCACGAGCCGGATGCGGCGGGCTTCGAGGTCACCCATGAGCTCGGTGAGCCCGGGAACGTCGAACACGTCCTGGAGGCATTCGCGCACGGCTTCCAGGACGATCGGGAACGACCCGAACTCGGAAGCCACCTGGAGCAGCTGCGCGGCACGCTGGCGCTGCTGCCACAGCGGGGTGCGCTTGCCGGGGCTGCGCCGGGGCAACAGCAGCGCCCGCGCCGCGCACTCCCGGAAACGCGAGGCGAACAGGGCGGACCCGCCCACCTGGTCGGTGACGATCTGCTGGACCTCGCCCTGGTCGAAGACGACGTCGGCGGCACCCACCGGTGCCTGCCCGCTGTCGTAGGCGGCGTCCGGGAGCATCAGTCCCCGGCCGGAATCCGTCCCCGCGTCGCCTCCCGGACCGTCCGGACCGCCGGGTGCGTCGAGGTCGAGCAGATCGAGGCTCATCAGGTCCGCGTCCGGCAGCCGCAGCACGATGCCGTCGTCGGCGTGCATGACCTGGGCGTCCATGCCGTACCGCTTCGCCAGGCGGGCGGAGAGGGCGAGCGCCCACGGGGCGTGCACCTGCGCGCCGAACGGGGAGTGCACCACCACCCGCCAGTCGCCCAGCTCGTCCCGGAAGCGTTCCACGAGGATCGTCCGGTCGTCCGGGACATGGCCGCAGGCCCGCCGCTGCTCGTCGAGGTAGGAGAGGATGTTGCCGGCCGCCCAGGCGTCCAGACCGGCCGCGAGCAGCCGGAGCCGGGCGTCCTCCTCGGACAGGCCCCCGACCTCCCGGAGGAACGCGCCCAGCGCGCGGCCCAGCTCCAGCGGGCGCCCCAGCTGGTCGCCCTTCCAGAACGGCAGGCGTCCCGGCACCCCGGGGGCGGGCGAGACCAGCACCCGGTCGCGGGTGATGTCCTCGATCCGCCAGGACGTGGTGCCGAGGGTGAAGACGTCCCCGACCCGGGACTCGTACACCATCTCCTCGTCCAGCTCACCGACCCGGCCGCCGCCCTTCTTGGGGTCCGACCCGGCGAGGAAGACGCCGAACAGCCCCCGGTCCGGGATCGTGCCGCCGGAGGTGACGGCTAGCCGCTGCGCCCCGGGCCGCCCGGTCACCGTGCCCGCGATCCGGTCCCAGACCACGCGCGGGCGCAACTCCGCGAAGGCGTCCGAAGGGTAGCGGCCCGCCAGCATGTCGAGCACGGCCGTGAACGCCGACTCCGGCAGCGAGGCGAACGGCGCGGCCCGGCGGACCAGCGCCAGCAGGTCGTCCGCCTGCCGGGTGTCCAGCGCCACGATCGCCACCAGCTGCTGCGCCAGCACGTCCAGCGGGTTCGACGGGACACGCAGCGCCTCGATGGTCCCCTCGCGCATCCGCTCGGTGACCACGGCCGCCTGCACGAGGTCGCCCCGGTACTTCGGGAAGACCACGCCCGTCGACACGGCCCCCACCTGGTGGCCCGCCCGGCCCACCCGCTGGAGGCCGGAGGCCACCGAGGGCGGCGACTCGACCTGGATCACCAGGTCCACGGCACCCATGTCGATGCCGAGCTCCAGACTGGAGGTGGCGACGACCGCGGGGAGCCGGCCCGCCTTGAGGTCCTCCTCCACCTGGGCCCGCTGTTCCTTGGAGACCGAGC
Organism: Streptomyces sp. NPDC060184; assembly: GCF_042728795.1. Classification (NCBI taxonomy): domain Bacteria; kingdom Bacillati; phylum Actinomycetota; class Actinomycetes; order Kitasatosporales; family Streptomycetaceae; genus Streptomyces; species Streptomyces sp. NPDC060184. The sequence continues at coordinate 145,601 of NZ_JBHWYX010000014.1, read as the reverse complement.
CGTGGTGCGCACGGGCCAGCAGGGCCGGAGCGCCCTTCGCGCCGCCCGACTGGGCCATCAGCTCGGCGGGGGAGTGGGCCTCCGGCATGGCCTCGCCGGTCGCGCGTTCGTACGCGATCTCGTTGAGCCGGTTGCAGAGCCGCTCCGCGAGGCGCCGGGAGTTGGCGAAGACGATCGTGGAGCGGTGCGCCTGGACGAGGTCGGCGATCCGCTCCTCCACCTGCGGCCAGATCGACGGTTTGTCACTCTGGTCCGCACCGCTGTCGGGGGCCGGTGAGCCGCCCAGCTCGCCGAGGTCCTCCACCGGCACGACCACCGAGAGGTCGAACTCCTTGGCCGAGGCGGGCTGCACGATCTCCACCCGGCGCCGCGGCGAGAGGAACCGCGCCACCTCGTCGACCGGCCGGACGGTGGCGGACAGCCCGATCCGGCGGGCGGGGCGCGGCAGCAGCTCGTCGAGCCGCTCCAGGCTCAGCGCGAGGTGGGCGCCGCGCTTCGTGCCGGCGACGGCGTGCACCTCGTCCAGGATCACCGTCTCCACCCCGGCGAGGGCGTCCCGCGCCGAGGAGGTCAGCATCAGGAAGAGCGACTCGGGGGTGGTGATCAGGATGTCCGGCGGCTTCGTCACCATGCTCCGGCGCTCCGCCGGAGGCGTGTCGCCCGACCGGATGCCCACCCGGACCTCCGGTTCCGGGAGCCCCAGCCGCACGGATTCCTGCCGGATGCCGGTCAGCGGCGAGCGGAGGTTGCGCTCCACGTCGACGGCGAGGGCCTTCAGCGGGGAGACGTACAGCACCCGGCAGCGCTTCTTCGCCTCCGCGGGGGGCGGTACGGAGGCCAGCTGGTCGAGGGAGGCGAGGAAGGCCGCCAGGGTCTTGCCGGAACCGGTCGGCGCCACGACCAGCACGTCCGAGCCCTCCGCGATCGCGGACCAGGCGCCCTCCTGGGCGGCCGTGGGCGCGTGGAAGGCGCCCGTGAACCAGCTGCGGGTCGCGGGCGAGAACGAATCCAGGGCAGAGCCGACCATGCCCACCATCGTGCACCCCACCACTGACATCGGCCGGTGCACACGCGTCGACCTGCGAGAATGCCGGTATGGCGGCAGGCCCGGAGGGAGATCCGGCGACGAGGGAATGGGCGAGGCACTGGCGGTACGCCGCCCTGCCCGGCCTCGACCTGCTCCGGGCCCACTACGTCCGCCACACCTTCCCCCGCCACAGCCACGAGGGGTACGTCGTCGCCGCCGTCACCCGGGGCATAGAGGACGTCGGGCTGCCCGGCGGCACCCTGCACGCGGGTCCCGGCACCGTGGTGATGATCAACCCGGAGGTGCCGCACACCGCCCGCGCGGGGGCTCCGGAGGGCTGGGCGTACGCCACGCTCTACCCGTCCGCCCGCGCCGTGGACGCGGTGGCGGCCGAGGTCACCAACCTGCGGGGCACGGTCGGCTTCGACACCTCCTGCACGGCCGACCCCGAGGCGGGCCGGCTGATCCACGAGGTGCACCGGGCCGCCGAACAGGGCAACGCCCTCGCGGCCGACACCCTGCTGCGGGTCGTGCTCGCCCGGCTGCTCGGCCGGCACGGCGGCCTGCTTTCACCCGCCCCCTCCCTCACCGCCGGTGCCCGCGCGGCGGGCCTCGCCCGGGCCGTGCTGGAGGACCGGCTGACGGCGCCGCCCACCCTGGAGGCGCTCGCCGCGGAGGTCGGCGCCACCCCGTTCGCGCTGCTGCGCGCCTTCAAGAAGCGGTACGGAATGCCTCCGCACGCCTGGCTCACCGACGCCCGGGTGCGGCGGGCGCGCGGGCTGCTGGAGGCGGGGGTGGCCCCCGCCGCCGCGGCCACCGCGGTGGGCTTCACCGACCAGCCCCATCTGAACCGGCACTTCACCCGGATCGTGGGCGTGCCACCCGGCGCCTACCAGCGCGAACGCGCAAGAACGTACAAGACCCGGCCCGGCCCCCGCCCCTAGGGTCGCGGACGTGGCAGAACAGACGACATCCCTTTCCACATCTCTTCCCGGGCCCCACCCCGCCTCCCGTCCCGGCCCCGCCCCGACCGGCGGCCCGGACGGCACGACCGGTCCGGCCGGTCCGGCCGCCACCTCCGACGGCCCCGGCACCCCCGGCGCGCCCGACGGCCCCGGCCCGACGAAGGCCGACGCGGCCGTCGTCCGGGACGCGCTCGGCGTCGGCGTGGCCGTCGGGCTCTCCGGCTTCGCGTTCGGCGTCACCTCCGCCGGGGCCGGGCTCACCCTGCTCCAGACCTGCGCGCTCAGCCTCCTCGTCTTCACCGGCGCCTCGCAGTTCGCCCTGGTCGGGGCCCTCGCTGCGGGCGGCAACCCGTACACCGCGGCGGCCGGGGCCTTCTTCCTCGGCGTACGCAACGCGTTCTACGGGCTCCGCCTCTCCCAGCTGCTCGCCCTGCCCCGCGCCCTGCGTCCGCTCGCCGCGCACTGGGTGATCGACGAGAGCACCGCCGTCACCCTGGCCCAGCCCACCCGCCGGGCCGCCCGCCTCGGGTTCACCGTCACCGGCGCCTCGCTCTACGCGCTCTGGAACCTCACCACGCTCGCGGGGGCGCTCGGCGCCGAGAAGCTCGGCGACACCGACGCCTGGGGACTGGACGCCGCCGGACCGGCGGTGTTCCTGGCGCTGCTCGCGCCCATGCTCACCAGCACCACGGAACGGATCACGGCGGCGCTCGCCGTCGTCCTCGCTCTCGGGCTGCTGCCCGTCCTGCCCGCCGGGGTCCCGGTGCTGCTCGCCGGGCTCTCCGCCCCGGCCGTGCTCTTCCTCAAGGGGCGCGCGGGACGCGGCCCCGCGGACGCCACCACCACCTCCCCGGGAGCCGACCGATGACCGTCTGGATCGCCGTCGCGCTCACCGCGGCCGGCTGCTACCTCGCCAAGCTCCTCGGCCTCCTGGTGCCCGCCGGTGTCCTGGAACGGCCGCTCGTCCAGCGGCTGGCCGCCCTGCTCCCGGTGGCGCTGCTCGCCGCCCTCACCGCGCAGCAGACGTTCGGCGACGGCGCCCGTCTCGTCCTCGACGCCCGGGGCGCCGGGCTCGCGGCGGCGGCGCTCGCCCTCGTACTGCGCGCGCCGTTCCTGGTCGTCGTGGCCGTCGCGGTCGCCGTCACCGCCGGGGTGCGGGCCCTCGGGTGGTAGCAGGCGGCGAGGCCGTCACCCCAGTTCACGGCCGTGCGCCCGCAGGATCTTCAGGGCGCGCAGGGTGACGAGCGGGCGCCCCTCCAGAGCCGTACCGGGGGCCCAGTGCCGCCAGGTGAGCGGCCAGCCGCCGTCCTCGCGCTGCTCGGACGCGAGGTGGTCGAGGGAGTCGGACAGCTCCTCCTCGGTGAACCATCCGCACGCCAACGAGGCGGGCGTACGGGCGTAGTCGTACGGGAAGTGGTACTCACCCGGCGCGTACCCGGGCGCCAGGGGGTACTCCTCGCGCCGGCGCGCGTCCAGCACCGCGAGGCGCTGGTCCCGCACCAGCCCGCCCAGCCGCCGGGCCGCCGTCCGCGCCCGCTCCTGGTCCGGCGCGCCGTCCAGGAAGGCGACCGCCGCCTCGATCTCGTACGGATGGGAGACCGTCAGCGATTCCACGGCCGACCAGCAGAAGTCCGTCGCGCGGAAGAGCCACGCGTGCCAGACCTGGTTGCGGTGGAGCAGGCCGACGACCGGTCCGGTGGCCAGCAGTTCGGCGGGCGGGTCGTCGGCGATCGGGATGAACGGCGCCGCGGGGTAGCCGCGCTGCGAGGGAAGGAGCGCGGGCAGCGCCCCCTCCTTGGTGGAGACCGCCGTCAGATAGCGGCAGATCCGGTCCACCCGGGGCCCGTGGCAGCGGCCGACGGAGTCGAGGACGCTCAGCGCGTGCGCGGTGTGCAGGGGCTGGCTGACGGGACCGCGCAGATCGGGTTCGAGGGCGTGGCCGTACCCGCCGTCCGCGTTCAGATAGGCGGCGAGCGCGGTCTCGACCGCGTCCGGGTCTCCGTCGAGAAAGTCGTGGGCGAACCTCCGCTGTTCGAGTACGCGGGCCGTGAGCCAGATGAACTGCTCGGCGCGGGCGAGGGGACGGGCTGCGGTTCCGGGCATGGACCGACCGTAGAGCGGAAAGCACCCCGCGGTGACTCCGGCGTCGGACCGCACCCCGGGAGCGGGATACTGGGGTCATGCGGTTGACGATTTTCTGGGAGCGGATGGCCGACCACTTCGGCGGCGGGTACGCGGACTCCTTCGCGCGTGACCACGTCATGGCGGAGCTGGACGGTCTCACGGTCCATCAGGCGCTCGACGCGGGGTGGGAGACGAAGGACGTCTGGCGTGCCGTCTGCACGGCGATGGACATCCCCGCCGAGCGGCGCTGAGCCACCGCGCGTCCCCGGCGCCGCGCACTCCGCCCGGTGAACCCCCGCCGGCCCCCCCCGGGGCCCCGCAGGCCGGGGGACCGGCGGCCCGGACCGTAGGTGAGACTGGGGGCGTGGCCCCGACAGACGAGACCGTGCAGAACCCGCGGCAGCCCGCCGCGCCTCCCGCCCCTCCCGCCGCGCCACCGGAGCCCCCGGTGGACGACGGACCCGCGCGCATGCCCCGGTGGCTGCCGCGCGCCGTGGTCATGGCACTGGCGCTCTACGCCTGCTTCCGGCTCGGCAGCTGGGCGTTCGACCAGCTCATCGGTCTGCTGATCAACATCCTGATCGCCTTCTTCCTCGCGCTGGCCATAGAGCCGGCGGTCGGCCGCATGGCCGGACGGGGCATGCGGCGCGGTCTGGCGACCTTCCTCGTGTTCATCGTCGTGTTCATCCTGGGCATCGGGTTCGTCTTCCTGCTGGGCTCGATGCTCGCCGGGCAGATCGTGGACATGTTCGACGAGTTTCCGAAGTACCTCGATTCGGTGATCAAGTGGGTCAACCAGACGTTCCACACGGAACTCTCCCGGGTCGAGGTCCAGGACAGCCTGCTGCACTCGGACTGGCTCCAGAGGTACGTGCAGAACAGCGCGACCGGAGTGCTCGACGTCTCCACCACCGTGCTCGGAGGCCTCTTCCGGCTGCTGACGATCTTCCTGTTCTCCTTCTACTTCGCGGCCGACGGGCCCCGGCTGCGCCGCGCGCTCTGCTCCGTACTGCCGCCCTCCCGCCAGGCCGAGGTGCTGCGGGCCTGGGAGATCGCGGTCGACAAGACCGGCGGCTACCTCTACTCGCGCGGGCTCATGGCGCTCATCTCCGGCATCGCGCACTACATCCTGCTCGTCGTCCTCGGAGTCCCGTACGCCCCGGCGCTCGCGGTGTGGGTCGGCCTGGTCTCCCAGTTCATCCCGACCATCGGCACGTACCTCGCCGGTGCCCTGCCGATGCTGATCGCGTTCACCGTCGATCCCTGGTACGCCCTGTGGGTCCTCGGCTTCGTCGTGATCTACCAGCAGTTCGAGAACTACGTGCTGCAGCCCAAGCTGACCTCGAAGACCGTCGACATCCACCCGGCGGTGGCCTTCGGATCGGTGATCGCCGGTACGGCCCTGCTCGGCGCGGTCGGCGCGCTGATCGCGATCCCCGCGGTGGCCACGCTCCAGGCCTTCCTCGGCGCGTACGTCAAGCGGTACGCGGTGACCGACGATCCCCGGGTGGGCGGAGGCGGCAGCAGCAGGCAGCCCGGTGAACCCGTCTGGACACGGGCGCGGCGGCTGCTGCAGAGGGCGGGACGTGGGCCCGGCCCGCACTCCGGCGGCGACCGGCGCGCGAGCGGGGCGCGCGAGGAGACGGGTCCCGACGGCTCCGGCGAGTCCCAAGCCACCGACGGGTCCCAAAGCACCGGCGAGTCCGGAGGCTCCGGCGACGAGAACGGCGGTACGGGACACGGGGGCCCGGAACAGAGGTAGCCCCGCCGCCATCCGCGCCCCGCGCTGTTTTCTTCCCGCGCTGCTTCCTTCCCGTGCTGTTTCCTTCCCGAGCCGTGCCCGTCCCGCGCCGTCCTCGTCCCGCGCCGTTCACGGAGTGGGCAGTACGGGGCAGGCGCGACGCCCGCCCCGCCCCCGGGTACCCGCCTACCGGGCGGTGCTGCCCGGCACCGGGCTCTCCGGGAGCCGCCAGCCGCCGCCGCGGTCCTCCTTCGACCAGCGGGCGACGAGCTCGGGGACGTGCAGCTTGCAGGCCAGCGCGGTGGCGGCCCGGAAGGCGTCGATCGCCCCCTGCGACATCGGCAGGCCCACGCGCAGGACGCGCGGGTTCACCTCGGCCTGGATCCGGTCGACGAAGGGCCGCAGCACGGTCTCGTAGTTCGCCAGCGCGGTCGGCAGGTCGCCCGGGTGCCGGTTGATCTCGCCGGCCAGGACGTAGGCGCCGACGAGGCCGCCGGAGACGCCCATGCCGCTGTAGGGGGAGGCGCAGTGGGCGGCGTCACCGGCCAGCACCACGCTCCCCTTCGACCAGGTACGGGTGCGTACCTGGAGGACCTCCTGGGAGTAGAAGAAGGGGCTCGTCCGTATGCCGTCGACGAAGCGCCCGGTCTGCCAGCCGGCGTCGCGGAACCGGTCGGCCCAGAACTCCTGCTGGCGTCCGACGGGCTCCCGGTGGATCGCCGAGGCCTCCTCGGACTCCTCCCGCAGCACGAAGTACACCTGCGTCTCGGTCGCGTTGTGACTGCGGCGCATGATCTGGCGACCGCCCGGGGCCATGAAGGTGTCCCGGACGTCGCGGTCGGACGCGATGCGCGGGACGAACCAGTACGCCATGTGGATGCCGACCCGCCAGTACGGGTCGAAGCCGTCCGGGAGGATCGCCCGCCGGATGCGCGAACCCTGCCCGTCCGCGCCGACCAGGAGGTCGAACTCCCGGGACGATCCGTCGGAGAAACGCGCGACGACCTTCTGCCCGTCCTGCTCGAAACCGTCCACGCTCAGGCCGAAGACGTACTCCACGTCCTCCTTCGTCGCGTCGTGGAGGATGCGGACCAGGTCGCCGCGCATGATCTCGTACTCGGACGTCAGGGTCTGCCGGCCCCGGCCGGAGGTGTTGGCCATGATCGTCGCCCTGGCTCTGCCCCGGGCGTCCACGAAGGCGACTCCCGGCTCGTCCACGAGCTTCTCGCGGACCGCGTCCAGGAGCCCCATGCGCTCGACCGCCTCGATGCCCTGGCCGCGCAGGTCCACCTGGGCTCCGGTGGCCCGCAGCGCGGGGAAGCGTTCGACGACGGTCACCCGGTGTCCGCCGCGGACGAGCCAGTGGGCCAGCGCCTGGCCCGCGATCCCGCCGCCGGCGACGAGGACCCGCAGGGAACGTGCTCCCGATGCCCGTGTCATGGCCGTCACTCCAGAATCTATCGGTGAATGGTTCTTCGCCAGAGTCATCTATCGGCGATAGATTGTCAACGTGACCAAGATGAACCGTGAGACCGTCGTCGCCGAAGCGCTCGGCCTCCTCGACGAAGTGGGACTGGACGCCGTCAGCACCAGGCGGCTGGCGAAACGACTCGGGGTCGAGCAGCCCTCCCTCTACTGGCACTTCCGCACCAAGAGGGAGCTCCTCGACGCCATGGCGACGGCCGCCATGGAGCCCCACACGACGGCGCCGCTGCCCGCGGCCGGTGACGACTGGCGGGCCTGGTTCCTCGACAACACGCGCGGCTTCCGGCGCACCCTGCTGCTGCGCCGCGACGGCGCACGGCTGCACGCGGGCACCACTCCCACCGGGGATCTCGACCGGATCCGCGTCAAGATGGACTTCCTCACCGCCTCGGGGGTCCCTGAGCGGGACGCGCAGACGGCGATGCTGGCCGCCGGCCGTTTCACGGTCGGCAGCGTCCTGGAGGAGCAGGCCGACAGCGCGCCCGGCGGCAGCGCGGACCTTCCGGCCGGTGTGCCCGTGATCGGCCACGAGGCGGCGTTCGAGGCCGGACTCGCCCTCATCGTCGACGGCCTGGCGCGCCGGGTGGACGTGTAGGTGGCGTGGTGCCGGGCCGGGTGGGGTGCCGGGTGGTGCGGCCTCGCGGCATGACTTCGGTCACGGTTCTCGAGGGCCGGGCGGTGCCGGTGAGCGCCCCGCGCGGTGACGGCGGGCGGCGGGGTTCCGGGCGGCGTGGTGCGGTGCGGGACGGTCCCGGACGGGCCGCGACGGGCGGCGTGGTGCGCTTGACACCAAAATCGAACATCCATTCTCATGGCATCCGAGGCCCGGGTTTCCCGGGCTCGGCCGTGGAGTTTTCCACAGGCCGGGAGGACGTCGAGGCCCATTGTCAGTGGCAGGGGTTAGCGTCTTTGACGTGAAGCGATCGACTCAAGCAAATCGGGTGGAACCCATGGCAGGCAACGACCGCGAGAAGGCGCTGGACGCCGCTCTCGCACAGATTGAGCGCCAATTCGGCAAGGGCGCGGTGATGCGCCTCGGCGAGCGGCCGAACGAACCCATCGAGGTGATCCCCACGGGATCCACCGCGCTCGACGTCGCCCTCGGCGTCGGCGGTCTGCCGCGTGGCCGCGTGGTGGAGGTGTACGGCCCGGAGTCCTCCGGCAAGACGACCCTGACCCTGCACGCCGTGGCCAACGCGCAGCGGCTCGGCGGCCAGGTGGCGTTCATCGACGCCGAGCACGCGCTCGACCCGGAGTACGCCAAGAAGCTCGGCGTCGACATCGACAGCCTGATCCTCTCGCAGCCGGACAACGGCGAGCAGGCTCTGGAGATCGTGGACATGCTGGTCCGCTCCGGCGCGCTCGACCTGATCGTCATCGACTCCGTGGCGGCCCTGGTGCCCCGTGCGGAGATCGAGGGCGAGATGGGTGACTCCCACGTGGGTCTCCAGGCCCGTCTGATGAGCCAGGCGCTCCGCAAGATCACCAGCGCGCTCAACCAGTCCAAGACGACCGCGATCTTCATCAACCAGCTCCGCGAGAAGATCGGCGTCATGTTCGGCTCCCCGGAGACCACGACCGGTGGCCGGGCGCTGAAGTTCTACGCCTCGGTCCGTCTCGACATCCGCCGTATCGAGACGCTGAAGGACGGCACCGACGCGGTCGGCAACCGTACCCGCGTCAAGGTCGTCAAGAACAAGGTCGCGCCGCCGTTCAAGCAGGCCGAGTTCGACATCCTCTACGGCCAGGGCATCAGCCGCGAGGGCGGTCTGATCGACATGGGCGTGGAGCACGGCTTCGTCCGCAAGGCCGGCGCCTGGTACACGTACGAGGGCGACCAGCTCGGCCAGGGCAAGGAGAACGCCCGGAACTTCCTCAAGGACAACCCCGACCTCGCCAACGAGATCGAGAAGAAGATCCTGGAGAAGCTCGGCGTCGGCGTCCGCCCGGAGAGCGACGCTCCGGCGGCCGGTGCGGACGCGGCGGAGGCCGGGGCGGCCGACAGCACCGCGAAGCCGGCGACCACGGCTGCGGCGGCCAAGGCCAAGACCACCAAGACCGCCGCGGCGGCCAAGAGCTAGGGCTCTCGTTCCCGTGACACGGCGTACGGAGTGGTCGGAACCGGCCACCGGATTCGGTGCGGAGCCCCACCCGCGGCATGCGGGCGGTTTCGTGGGCGGACCGGGGGCGGATCCGGAGTCGGAGACCGAAGCGGAGTCGCGTTCCGGAGCCCGTCGGGGGGCGGGCCCGGGGACGGGATTCGGTGGCGGTACGGGATTCGGTGAGGGAGCGGGCCGTCGCTCCCGTTCCAGAAGCAGCGGCTCCCCTTCCTCGTCGAGGGCCGAGACGGGGGAGCCGCGAGACCCGGTCGAGCGGGCGCGCAACATCTGCCTGCGCCTGCTCACCGGGACCCCGCGCACCCGCAAGCAGCTCGCGGACGCGCTGCGCAAGCGGGAGATCCCCGACGAGGCGGCCGAGGAAGTGCTGTCGCGCTTCGAGGACGTCGGGCTGATCGACGACGCGGCGTTCGCGGACTCCTGGGTGGAGTCCCGGCACCACGGCCGAGGTCTGGCGCGCCGGGCGCTCGCCCGTGAGCTCCGCACGAAGGGCGTCGATTCCGCGGTGATCGACGAGGCGGTCGGGCAGCTCGACTCCGAGCAGGAGGAGGAGACGGCCCGCGAACTGGTCGCGCGCAAGCTCCGGTCCACACGAGGACTCGACCGCGACAAGCGGCTGCGCCGCCTCGCGGGCATGCTCGCCCGCAAGGGATACGGCGAAGGCATGGCACTCCGCGTGGTGCGCCAGGCGCTGGAGGCCGAGGGGGAGGACACCGAGGGCCTGGACGAACCGTTCTGACGTGCGCCCGAGGAGGCGCGGCCCCTTCGGATGCACGCGCTGAGCGCACGCGGTGACGCGTCGAAACGGTCCGGGGCGATGGTGCGGAGTGCATGCGGCCGGACGACCGGGCAACCGGACGACCGGGCAACCGGGCGACCGGGGGGTCGGACTGTCGCACGGTCGGGCTGTTGACGTGGGCTGCTGAAACCGGCTGCCGAGCGAGACGGGCCGCCGAACCCGGCCGACGGTCAGTGGCCCGCCAGGGAGGCGCGCCGGATGGTGGCGTCGATCAGGGCGAGAGCGTCGGAGGCGGTGCGGCCGGGCGCCCGGTTCCAGGGGCCGATCAGATCGGTCCAGCCCTGCGAGCGCAGCTCGGTGATCATCCACGCCCCCGCCCGGTCCACGGTCTCGGCGGAGCCGTAGCCGAGCCGGTGCGCCGTGAGCATCGCCCCGCACACGCACCGGGCACCGCGAGCGTTGCGCAGCCGGTACGGAGTGTTCTGCCACCCCCATTCCGTCAGGACCAGTCGCGCGTACGCCAAATGGACCGAGGGGCGTACGTCGCTCCGGCCGATGCGCCGCCAGGAGTGGAGCCGGTCCGGCAGCATCGCGCCCAGCCGCCCCGGGAGGCGCCGCTCGGCGGGGGACGCGGCGGGCAGGGCGCGCAGGGAGTCCGTGACGAGCTGGTCGACAGGCACGGAGAGCAGCCCACGCCAGTGCTCCGGTGACCGCACGGGGAGCGCGTCGCCGGTGCCGGACGCGGTCGTGGGCGCCGCGTCGGCGGGTCCGGTGGCCGGTCGGAGCCGTACTTCGGGTTCAAGGGCCGAGCGGTCCCAGCCGGTGACGATGCGCCGCCAGGTCTCCGATTCCTGGAGGCGGGACGCCTGGACGTCGAGTTCGTCCGGGGTGAGGACGGGGGAGTCCATGTCCATCAGCGCGCCATCTCCGTACACGTTCGCCTCGTGGTGCATGAGGCGAATGTCGGGCCTGCGCGGGGACCGCTCCACCGGGGAGCGGCCATTCGGGTAGGCCCCGGAGCGGCGTGCGTGCGAACGGGGGCCCGCGCGGCGCGCAGTGGCGTCGGGCCGGAGCGGCCCCGGGCCCGGACTCCGTCGGGCCCGGACTCCGTCGGGTCTGCGTCGTGGGACCGGAGGGTCGTGGGGCCGGATCGACGTGGGGCCTGCGTCGTGGGGCCGGGCCGTTGGCCACAGGCCGGCCCGGCCCCACGAAACGCCGGATCGGCACGCGGACGTTCATCCGAGCACGTTCATCCCCGCACGTTCAACCGCGTACGGTCACTCGGCGGTGGCGGTGGCGGTGGCGGTGGCGGTGGCGGTGGCGGTGGCGGTGGCGGTGACCGGGAGGCCGGCCGCCCGCCATGCCTGGAATCCGCCGACGAGATCGGTGGCGCGGGTCAGGCCGAGCCGGTGCAGGGAGGCCACCGCGAGGCTGGAGGCGTATCCCTCGTTGCAGACGATCACGATCCGCAGGTCGTGGCCGACCGCCTGTTCCGCGCGGTGGCTGCCCCAGGGGTCGAGCCGCCACTCCAGTTCGTTCCGTTCGACGACCAGCGCGCCCGGGATCAGACCGTCGCGTTCGCGCAGGGCGGCATAGCGGATGTCGACCAGCAGAGCACCCTCGGAGGCTTCTGCCGCGGCCTCGTCCGGACCGATCCGCTCGAAGTCCTTCCGTACCCGTTCGAGGAACTCGTCGATGCCGACCGGCCCGCCCGCCGATTCACCGGACACCGATGCACCGCCTGCCGATTCATCGGACGCCGATGCGCCGCTCGCCGATTCATCGGACGCCGATGCGCCGCTCGCCGTGCGGAGGTACGCGTGCTCGCTCACTGCCAGTCCTCCGGAATCTCGGTCTGCTCCAGCCGGAGCACCGCGCCGGTGCGGCTGTAGCGGCGGATGCGGGGCAGTGGCGGGTAGTAGACGTGCACGGAGACGGCGTGCTCGGTGGTGGACTCGTTGAGCACCTCGTGCACATGGTGGCGGCCGAACGCGCGTCCCTGACCCGTCGTCAGTTCGCGCTCGCGGTCGATCCCTTCGGTCAGCTCCAGCGTCTTCCACCCGTCGGTGGGAAGCCGGGCGGCCAGAGAGTGCTCCTTCAGGGTGCCGGAAGCGGTGAGAAAGGCGCCGACCGAGTCCGCGTGGTCGTGCCAGCCGGTACCCGTGCCGGGTGGCCAGCCGATCAGCCATGCCTCGCTGCCCGCCGGCCCGTCCAGCCGCACCCAGGTGCGGCCTTCGGGGTCGAGCGGCAGGGAGGCGGTCAACTCGGCGTCGGCCGCGGTCCGGCGGGCGAACGCGAGCAGTTCCGCAGGCGTCGGTGCGGTCGCCACGGGAGGTGCGGGTGTCGCGGGAGGTGCGGTCACTACGGGAGACGCGGGCGCCACGGGAGCCGCGACGGGCGCCGGGGTCTGGGTCGGGAGACCGGAGGCTTCGACGGCTTCGGGGGAAACGCCGGTTGCTGAGGCGTCCGGCGACCCCGGGGAGGCCGCGGGCAGGGAAGAGGTGGAGAGCACAGACACGATGACCGTCCTGAGAGTTCGCGTGAAAGCGCGTGCCGGTGCGGAGGCAGCACGGCACGGCGAGGAAGGCGAGTCAGCAGGAAGGGCGACACACGCAGCCCGCGTAGCGGACGAGGTCCATGTGGACCCTCCGCCACAGGCGTACGCAGGTGTCGTCGGTCATGTTCTGGAGTACACCACGCGTGTCCACGCGGGTCAATTGAGTGTGGCGGCCCTTTCGGAGCGCGTGGAGGCGCGCGGGGCCGAGTCCTCGTCCCCCGGGGAAGCGCCGGCGGTACCGGGCGTACCGGGCGGACCACCCCGTGCGGCGTCCGCCGCGGCGAAGAGTTCCGCCGGCCGCACCCCGGCGAACGAGGCCACCAGATGTCCGTCCGGCCGGATCAGCAGAACCGCGTGGGCCGCCGCCCCCGGATAGCTCTCCGTGACGAGGAGTTCGCTCTCCACCGGGAGGGCGCGCACGGCTTCCGCGAGGCGGGGCATCACGCCCGCTGTCATCCAGTGCCGCCGGTCCCAGACGCCCGTGCCCGGGGCGACCAGCACCACGAGGAACCGGCCACGCCCCAGCCGAGCCCGCAGTCGTACGGATGTTCCGTCCGGAGCGGTCGCCCGTACGTCGGTGACCGGCGCACCGGGGGGCGTACCGACCGGGACGTGCGCCTGGGCGTGCTGTGGTGCGAGGGGGGAGTGCGTGTACGAAGGGGGCGCGCCGAGCGGGCCGTACCCGAGGTGTGCGTCGAAGAAGAGGGTGTCGTGCCCGCGTGCGCCGCCCGCCACCAGGGTCCGCAGCCCGCCTCCGCCGCGCAGTATCGGCAGCGACTGGTCGGCGGCGCGCAGCCGGGCGGCCACGGCGGCCCGGCGCTCGGCCTGGTAGCTGTCGAGCAGCAGGTCGGACGCGCCGTGGTGCCAGGCCTGGGCCAGCTTCCACGCGAGGTTCTCGGCGTCCCGCAGGCCCTCGTCCACGCCCTGGGTGCCCAGCGCGCCCAGCAGATGGGCGGCGTCCCCCGCGAGGAACGCCCGCTTCACCCGCCAGCGCAGCGCGAGCCGGTGGTGGACCGTGTGGACGCCGGTGTCCAGCAGCTCGTAGGGCGGGGTCTCCCCGCACCAGCCGGCCAGCGTCTCCCGGGTGCGGGCGATCAGGGCCTCCGGCGTGACCAGTTCACCGTGCGCGGGGAGGAGCCAGTCGAGCCGCCAGACCCCGCCAGGCAGCGGACGGGCCGTCACCTCGGTGCCGACCGAGCGCCACGGTGGCTGACGGTGAAGCACCGCCTGGCCCGGCCAAGGGAGTTCGACCCGCAGCGCGGCGACGGCGTGGCGTTCCACGGCGGTCCGTCCCGGGAACCTGACGTCCAGGAGCTTGCGCACGGTGGAGCGTGCTCCGTCGCATCCGACCAGGTAACTTCCGCGCCACCAGGTCGCGTCGGGGTCCTTGGTGTGCACGGTCACGCCGGACGCGTCCTGCTCCAGGGTGTCGACCCGGCTGAGCGGCACGAGCCGGATCAGCTCGTGGGCGGCCACCGCGGCCCGCAGCCCCCGGGTGAGCGCGTGCTGCGGCAGGTGGACGGGCGCCGGTACCGATCCGCTTCCCGGGCCGCCCTCGCCGAGCGGTACCTCGCGTACCAGCTGGTTCCGGCGGAGCGAACGCCAGCCCGACCAGCTCAGCGCCGCGCGGTCCGGAGTGGCGCAGCCGAGCCGCATGACCAGGTCGGTGGTGTCCTCGCGCAGCACCACCGTGCGGGCGGGGCGCGGTTCGTCCTTGCCGAGCCCCTCGTCGAGGAGGACGGAGGGCACGCCGTGCGCCGCCAGTGCGAGGGCGAGCGTCAGACCGACGGGTCCGGCGCCGACGACGATCACCGGGTCCACGGTGCGTACCCTCCGGCCCGAACGGTCATGCGAAACCTGGTAGTCGAAGCGGTCGAAGTCCGGTGCGTGATCACAGAACGTATGCAACCCACTGGGGGTGCCCGCGTCAAGCGAGCGAGGCAGCGACGCGTGCGCCGCTGCCTCGAATGCTCCCCGCTCCGGGCGGGCCGTTACGACTTCCCGACGGTCCCGGTGTCCCCTCCGGTCCCCCCGGTCCCGTCGGGCGCGACCGTCTTCGCGACGGGGTCCGCCGCCGGCCCGAGGTCCGCGCCCCCTGCGCCCCCCGGCCGGGCGGCCGGGACGGTGGCCGTCGCGACGGGGGCGTCGATGGAGCCGGCCGGAGCGGCCGACGCCACGGCGATGCCCGTCTTGGCCCGCCGGCCGCGCCGCTCGATCCAGGTCGCGAGCGCCGACAGCAGCAGACACATCGCCACGTAGATGGTGCCGATGACGACGATCGTCGACACGTACGGGTACTTGCCGTCGACCAGGGTGTTGGAGGCGATCAGACGCGCGGTCTGGAGCAGCTCCGGGTACAGGATGATGTAGCCGAGCGAGGTGTCCTTGAGGGTCACCACCAGCTGGCTGATGATCGTCGGCAGCATCGCCCGTACGGCCTGCGGCATCAGTACGCCCAGCATCACCTGGGTCTTGCTCATGCCCAGCGCGTACGCGGCCTCGCTCTGGCCCCGGGGGACCGAGTTGATTCCGGCCCGCAGCACCTCGGCCTGGACGCAGCCGTTGTAGACGGAGAGGCCCAGCGCCAGCGCCCACATCGAGTAGTCGGTCAGGAAGCCGACCCAGATCGCGTAGATCGTGATGAGCAGCGGGATCGAGCGGAACAGCTCGATGAAGGTGGTGGCGGCCCAGCGCACCGGCGGGTGGTCGGAGAGGCGGCCGACCGCGAGCACCACACCGAGGACGACCGAACCGACCGCCGCCAGTCCGAAGACCTTGAGCGTGGCCAGCACCGCGTCGGCGATGTTCTGCCGGATGCCCGCGTAGTTGAAGATGTCCCACATGCCGGCGTCGAGGTTGCCGGTGTCCGACAGCCGCTTGATGGCGAAGACGATCAGCGCCACGATGGCGGCGCCACCGACGACCGCGTAGACGCGGTTGCGGACGGTGGCCTTCGGGCCCGGCGCGTCGTAGAGAACGCTGGCACTCATCGGGCGACCTCCATGCGGCGCTCCAGCAGCCGGAAGAGACCGCTGATGACAAAGGTGACGACCAGGTAGCCGAGGGCGACCCAGATGAAGACGGGGGTGATCGAGTAGCCGCGGTCGCTCATCAGCTTCTGCCAGCCGAACAGCTCGGCGACGCTGAAGGCGCCGGCGATGGCCGAGTTCTTCGTGAGGGCGATGAAGATGCTGCTCAGCGGCGGGATCACCGACCGGGTCGCCTGGGGGAGGACGACGAGGCGCAGGGTCTGCGGGAAGGACATGCCGATCGAGCGGGCGGCCTCGGCCTGGCCCAGCGGCACGGTGTTGATGCCGGAGCGGACGGCCTCGCAGACGAACGACGAGGTGTAGAAGCCCAGCGCCAGCGAGCCGAGGACGAACGGGCTCAGGCCCGAGAAGAAGACCTGCGGCACGACGAAGAAGAAGATCAGGAAGAGCAGCGTCAGCGGGGTGTTGCGCAGCAGCGTCACCCAGGCCGTGCCGAAGAACCGCAGGGGCGGCACCGGTGAAACCCGCATGCCGGCGATGACGACGCCGAGCACCAGCGCGATGACCGAGCTGACGGCGGTGATCGACACCGTGCCTATGAAGCCGTCGCGGAACTCCGGGAAATTGTCGAGCAGTACGTTCATGAGGTCTCCGCGTCGGCTGTCAGCGGCATCGGGCGTACGGGGCCGGTCGGGGCGTACGGGTCAGGTGGGGCGGGCGGGGCCGCCCGGCGTCGGGGAAGTGACGCCGGGCGGCGCGCCGTCAGTAGCGCTCGATGGCCGGCGGGGCGGTGTACGCCGAGCCGGAGAGACCGAGGGTCGCGTCGTAGATCTTCTTGTACGAACCGTCCTGGATGTGCTTCTCCAGCGAGTCGTTGATCGCGTCGCGCAGCACCTTGTCGTCCTTGTTCAGGCCGACGCCGTAGGGCTCCTCGGTGAAGGGCTTGCCGATGACGCGCAGCTTCTTGGGGTTCTGGGCCGCGTACCCCTTGAGGATCGAGTCGTCGGTGGTGACCGCGTCGACCTGGTTGGTCAGCAGCTGCTGCACGCAGTCCGAGTACTTGGCCAGCTCGACGACGCTCGCGCCGTACTCGGGCTTCTTGATCTCCTGGAGCGGGGTGGAACCCACGATCGAGCAGACCTTCTTGCCCTTCAGCGTGTCCGTGCCGGTGATGGCCTTCTCGTCGGAGCGCACCAGCAGGTCGGCGCCCGCCTTGTAGTACGGACCGGCGAAGCCGACCAGCTGCTTGCGCTTGTCGTTGATCGTGTACGTACCGACGAAGTAGTCGACCTGGCCCTTGGAGATCGCCGTCTCGCGGATGCCGGAGTCGACGGTCTTCCACTCGATCTGCTTGTCCGAGAAGCCGAGGTCCGCGGCGATCATCTTGGCGATCTCGATGTCGAAGCCGGAGCGCTCCTTCGTGGACTGGTCCTCGAAGCCCAGGTACGGCTGGTCGGCCTTGGCGCCGATGATCAGCTTGCCGCGCTTCTTGGCCTCCTTGAAGGCCGGCGAGTCCAGGTCGACACCGGTCGCGACGGTGTACGTGGGAAGGGCGGGCGCGTCGGAGGCGCCGGGCTTGGTGCCCGCGGGCTTGTCCCCGGCCGAGCCTTCCTTGCCCCCACAGGCGGTGGCGGTCAGAGCGATGACGGCGATGGCCGCGAGGGCGGCCGACTTGCGGAGCTGCATCTGAACTTTCCTTCTGTCGTAGGTCGTTGTCGTCAGTGGTGAAGGATCTTCGACAGGAAGTCCTTGGCCCGGTCGCTGCGGGGGTTGCTGAAGAACTGCTCGGGCGCGGCCTCTTCGACGATCTTTCCGTCCGCCATGAAGACCACACGGTTGGCGGCGGAGCGGGCGAAGCCCATCTCGTGGGTGACGACGATCATCGTCATGCCGTCCCGGGCCAGCTGCTGCATGACTTCGAGAACCTCGTTGATCATCTCCGGGTCGAGCGCCGACGTGGGCTCGTCGAAGAGCATGACCTTCGGGTTCATCGCCAACGCCCGTGCGATGGCGACGCGTTGCTGCTGACCGCCGGAGAGCTGTGCGGGGTACTTGTCCGCCTGCGCGCCCACCCCGACCCGGTCGAGCAGGGTCCGGGCCTTCTCCTCCGCCGCCTTCTTGTCGGTCTTGCGGACCTTGACCTGGCCCAGCATGACGTTCTCCAGCACGGTCTTGTGCGCGAAGAGGTTGAACGACTGGAAGACCATGCCCACATCGGCGCGCAGCCGGGCGAGTTCCTTGCCCTCCTGGGGAAGTGGGCGTCCGTCGATCGTGATCGACCCCGAATCGATCGTCTCCAGCCGGTTGATCGTGCGGCACAGCGTGGACTTGCCGGACCCGGACGGTCCGATGACGACCACGACCTCGCCCCGGGCGATGGTCAGATCGATGTCCTGGAGCACATGCAGCGCGCCGAAGTGCTTGTTGACGTCGCTCAGTACGACGAGGTCGTCGGCCTCGGGTGCGGCATCCTCGGCGGCCTTCGTCACTGAAACTCCGCTCATCGGCTCTTGCTCCGTCCTCCTCGGGTGGCCAGTGCCTCGTCCGGCAGGGGCGAACCCTGCCTGCCGAGGCACTTGGACCCTAGTGACGCAGCGCGATGACCGTCAGCAGATCTGAGGGAGAATTGAGGATAACGATCCGGCATTCCCCGGATACTCGGTGTGAAGGAGGCGGGCGCCCCGTGCGCACCGGAGTACCGGGTGGGTAACGGAAACCCCGTCGTAACGGGGCGGGACTTGACTGGATCACGCGTTTCGGCGTTGATGCCCAGGGGGACGGAGGAGGCGGCGCGGAGGCCGACGGCGGGTTCGGCGAGCGTGCCGGAGAAAGCGGACGCCGTCTATCGTCTCCTCCTGGGGTCACGCCCTGTGAAGGCCGTCCGCCAGGAAAAGCGGGCCGCCCTCGGGGCGGCGCCCGGGGATCACGACCGGCCGGCACGGAGAGGAGGGCCAGTGAGACTGCTGCTCGTCGAGGACGACAACCACGTCGCCGCGGCCCTGTCCGCCGTGCTCGCGCGCCACGGCTTCCGGGTCGTGCACGCCCGCGGCGGCGAGGAGGCCCTGCGCGCCCTGCTCCCCGCCGAGCGGGAGCCCTTCGGGGTCATCCTGCTGGACCTCGGGCTGCCGGACCAGGACGGTTACGAGGTGTTCGGCAGGATCCGCAAGCGCACCTCCACCCCCGTCATCATGGTGACCGCCCGCGCCGACGTCCGCTCGCGCATCCACGGACTCAACCTGGGCGCCGACGACTACGTCACCAAGCCCTACGACACCGGCGAACTGCTCGCCCGCATCCACGCCGTCGCCCGCCGCACCACCAGCGGCGAGGACACCGCCCCGATCCCGCTCGCCGCCCTGCGGCTCGGAGTCGTACGGGTCGAGCTGCCCACCCGCCGGGTCAGCGTCGACGGCACCGAAGTCCAGCTCACCCGCAAGGAGTTCGACCTCCTCGCCCTGCTCGCCCAGCGCCCCGGCGTGGTGTTCCGGCGCGAGCAGATCATCAGCGAGGTGTGGCAGACCAGTTGGGAGGGGACCGGCCGGACGCTGGAGGTGCACGTCGCCTCGCTCCGCGCCAAGCTGGGGCTGCCCGCGCTCATCGAGACGGTGCGGGGGGTCGGCTACCGGCTCGTCCCGCCGGCCGCCTGAGGACCCGCCGTTCCGGTGCGTACCCGCCTGCTGCCCCTGCTCATCGTGCTCATGGCCGCCGTGCTGCTGGCGCTCGGCTTCCCCCTCGCGATGAGCGTGGCCGGCGCCGAGCAGCAGAAGGTCGTCATCGACCGGATCGACGACACCGCGCGCTTCGCCGCGCTCGCCCAGTTCATCAGCGAACCGGTCGCCCCCGACGACGAACGCCGCCGCACCCTCCAGGCGGATCTCGACGCCTACGCCACCGTCTACGGCATCCGCGCCGGGATCTTCTACCGCGACGACCGCTACCTCGCCAAGGCACCGTCCACCTGGAACCTGCCCCGGGAGGGCGAGGGCCGCGCCGCCTTCCAGGAGGCGCTGCTCGGCCGCCGCTCCCACGACCCGCCGCAGGTCTGGCCCTGGCAGCGCGGCCGGATCGTCGTCGCCTCGCCCGTCGTCCGCGACGGGGACGTCGTCGCGGTCGTCGTCATCGACTCGCCCACCGACGAGATGCGGGCCCGCGTCCAGCACGGCTGGCTGATCATCGCCCTCGGCGAGGCGGCGGCGATGCTGGTGGCGGTCGGGGCCGCGTTCCGGCTCACCGGCTGGGTGCTGCTCCCGGTGCGGACCCTGGACGCCGCCACCCACGACATCGCACGCGGCCGGATGCGCTCCCGCGTGGCCGAGGGCGGTGGCCCTCCCGAACTCCGCAGACTGGCGCGCTCCTTCAACGAGATGGCCGACAACGTCGAAGAAGTCCTCGAACAGCAGCGGGCGTTCGTCGCGGACGCCTCCCACCAGCTGCGCAACCCGCTCTCCGCGCTGCTGCTGAGGATCGAGCTGCTCGCCCTCGAACTCCCTGAGGGGAACGAGGAGATCGCCTCGGTGCGGCTGGAGGGGAAGCGGCTCGCCCAGGTCCTCGACGACCTGCTTGACCTGGCACTCGCCGAGCACGCCGAGGCCGACCTCGCCCTCACCGACGTCGCCGCCCTCGCCGCCGAGCGCGTCGCGGCATGGCACCCGGTCGCCGACCGGAAGGGTGTGGGCCTCGCCCAGGCGGGGGCCCCGGCCGTCACCGCCTGGGCCGACCCGACAGCGCTCTCCAGCGCGCTGGACGCGGTGATCGACAACGCGCTGAAGTTCACCCCGCCCGGCCAGGACGTGACGGTGTCGGTCGCCGCGGAGGGCCCCGTCTCCACCGTCGTGGTGGCCGACCGGGGCCCCGGACTCACCGACGAGGAACTGGCCCGCGTGGGCGACCGCTTCTGGCGGAGCAACCGCCACCAGAACGTCCGGGGCTCCGGACTCGGCCTCTCCATCTCGCGGGCGCTGCTCTCGGCGGGCGGCGGCACGATCGACTACGGCCGCAACGACCCGCACGGCCTGCGGGTCACGGTGTCCGTACCGCGCGACGCCCCGCACGGCTGACGGGACGCCCCCTCACGGGGCCCCGGCCCGGCACTCCTCCGCTAGGCGGTGTCCGGCGGATCATGGCCGGGGTCGCGGCGCCCTGTCCGACCGTGATCCGCCGGACACCACCTACGGCTTGACCGACCGGTAGTACTCCTGGGCGCCGTCGTGCAGCCGCAGCGGATCGGTGTAGATGGCCGTGCGCAGGTCCACCAGCTGCGCCGAGTGCACCTCCCGCCCGATCCGGTCCCGGCTGTTGATGACGGTACGGGTGAACGCCTCCGTCATCGCCGTGTCCGTCCGGTCCGTGGTCACCAGCAGATTGGCGACGGCGATGGTGGGCACGGACTGTCCCCGCTGCACGTCCGGGTAGGCGTCGGCGGGCATGACGGCCGCGCGGTAGTAGCGGGTCGAACCGCCCGCCGCCTGGAGCCGGCGGATCAGCTCGTCCTCCAGCGGCACCAGCCGGACGTCGGTCCGCCGCGAGAGCTGCTGGACCGCGCTGGTCGGCAGCCCGCCGGACCAGAAGAAGGCGTCGAGCTTCCCCTCCACCAGCAGCGAGGGCATGGTGTCGATCCCGGCGGTCACCGGAGTGACCCCCTTCGCCGGATCGACACCCGCCGCGGTCATCAGCCGGTCGGCGACCAGCTTGACCCCGGACCCGAGCTGCCCGACGCCCACCCGCTT
This sequence comes from Streptomyces sp. NPDC060184, assembly GCF_042728795.1. Taxonomy (NCBI): domain Bacteria; kingdom Bacillati; phylum Actinomycetota; class Actinomycetes; order Kitasatosporales; family Streptomycetaceae; genus Streptomyces; species Streptomyces sp. NPDC060184. The sequence continues at coordinate 124,130 of NZ_JBHWYX010000014.1, read as the reverse complement.
GCCCCGCAGGTCGGCGACGCTGCGCACGGAGGAGGAGCGGGGAACGATCAGCTGCACGTAGTCGTCGTAGAGGCGGACGCAGCCGCGGAGCCGCCGCGCCCCGGGCCTGCCGCTCCGCAGGTACGTCGCCACGGAGTCGGCGGTGGCGATGGTGAAGTCCGCCTCACCCGCCGCGACCCGCTCGATGTTCTGCTGCGAGCCCTGGCTGGTCCGCAGCTGTATGGACACCCCCGGCATGTCCGTCGCCAGCGCCCTTTCGAGCCGCTCCCCGTAGAGCTGGTAGACACCGGTCCGAACACCGGTGGAGAAGACCAGGGAGCCGCTGGGCGACGGGCTGTCGAGCGGCAGCACCCACCAGAGCAGGAGCCCCAGCGAGACCGCCGAGGCGGCGCCCGCGCGCAGCAGACGGCGGCGGGCGGGGGGCGGGCCGGACGGGGACATGGCCGCGATCCTGCCAGCCGGGGCCCGCGCTGGCCAGAGCCGCCCGCGGACGGCGGGGGAGGGGGCTTTCCGCGAGCGCCTACCCTTGAGGGATGACCAGCAGCAGCGACCGGAGCCTCGCAGTGGACGTTCAAGAACTCAAGAGCTACGAAATCCGTACGTACGGATGCCAGATGAACGTCCACGACTCGGAGCGGCTGTCGGGCCTGCTGGAGGACGCCGGTTACGTCCGTGCCCCCGAGGACGCAGACGGCGACGCCGACGTCGTGGTCTTCAACACGTGCGCGGTCCGCGAGAACGCCGACAACAAGCTCTACGGCAACCTCGGCCGGCTCGCCCCGATGAAGACCAAGCGCCCCGGGATGCAGATCGCGGTCGGCGGCTGCCTCGCGCAGAAGGACCGCGACACCATCGTGAAGCGGGCCCCGTGGGTCGACGTGGTCTTCGGCACCCACAACATCGGCAAGCTCCCGGTGCTGCTGGAGCGTGCCCGCGTCCAGGAGGAGGCGCAGATCGAGATCGCCGAGTCCCTGGAGGCGTTCCCCTCCACGCTCCCCACCCGCCGCGAGTCCGCCTACGCCGCGTGGGTCTCCATCTCGGTCGGCTGCAACAACACCTGCACCTTCTGCATCGTGCCCGCCCTGCGCGGCAAGGAGAAGGACCGCCGTACCGGCGACATCCTGGCCGAGATCGAGGCGCTGGTCGCCGAGGGCGTCTCCGAGATCACCCTGCTCGGCCAGAACGTCAACGCCTACGGCTCCGACATCGGCGACCGCGAGGCGTTCTCCAAGCTGCTGCGGGCCTGCGGGAAGATCGAGGGCCTGGAGCGGGTCCGCTTCACCTCGCCGCACCCCCGCGACTTCACCGACGACGTGATCGCCGCGATGGCCGAGACGCCCAACGTCATGCCGCAGCTCCACATGCCGATGCAGTCCGGCTCGGACACGGTCCTCAAGGCCATGCGCCGCTCCTACCGGCAGGAACGCTTCCTCGGCATCATCGAGAAGGTGCGCGCCGCGATGCCGGACGCCGCCATCTCCACCGACATCATCGTGGGCTTCCCCGGCGAGACGGAGGAGGACTTCGAGCAGACCATGCACGCCGTGCGCGAGGCCCGCTTCGCCAACGCCTTCACCTTCCAGTACTCCAAGCGCCCCGGGACCCCGGCAGCCGACATGGACGGGCAGATCCCCAAGGAGATCGTGCAGGAGCGCTACATGCGCCTCTCCGCCCTCCAGGAGGAGATCTCCTGGGAGGAGAACAAGAAGCAGGTCGGGCGCGTCCTGGAGGTCATGGTCGCGGAGGGCGAGGGCCGCAAGGACGGCTCCACCCACCGGCTCTCCGGCCGCGCCCCCGACAACCGCCTCGTCCACTTCACCAAGCCGGAGGGCACCGTGCGCCCCGGCGACGTGGTGACCGTCGAGATCACCTACGCCGCCCCGCACCACCTGCTCGCCGAGGGCGCCACGCTCGCCGTGCGCTCCACCCGGTCCGGCGACGCCTGGGAGAAGCGGAACGCCGCCGCGGCGGCCAAGCCCGCCGGTGTGATGCTGGGCCTGCCCACCATCGGTGCCCCGGCTCCGCTGCCGGCCGCCTCCGCGCCGGGCTGCGGCTGCGGCTGACCCGACCCCAGCGGGCCCTGCCCGGGTTCACGGGCAGGGCCCGCTCGGCGGCGGGGGAGCGGCCAGTACGCTGACCGGCATGCTTGTCGCCGCCGCCGTGAGCCCCTGCCCGCCCCTGCTGGTCCCCGAGGTCGCCGCCGGGGCCGCCCCCGAGCTCGACCCGGTCCGGGCCGCCTGTGCGGAAGCCCTCGCCGTCCTCGCCCGGACCCGCCCGGATCTGCTGATCGTGGTCGGGCCCGCGGCGGAGGGCGAGCGGGGCACCTTCCCCGCGGGGACCACCGGGGACTTCCGCGGCTTCGGCGTCGACCTCGGCGTCCGCCTGGGCACCGGCACCTGGGCCGGTGCCACCCCCGACGAGGGCACGCCCTCCCGGCCGCTGCCCGCCTCGCTCGCCGTCGGCGCCTGGCTGCTCGCGGCGGCCGGCTGGACCGCATCCCCCGTGGAAGGGCTCGGCGTCGGCGAACCGCTCTCCCCGGAGCGCTGCGCCGAGGCCGGACGGGGCCTGGCCAAGCGCGCGGAGCGGGTGGCCCTGCTGGTGATGGGCGACGGCAGCGCCTGCCGCACGGTCAAGGCGCCCGGCTATCTGGACCCCCGCGCGGAGGGATTCGACGCCGCCACCGCACGGGCCCTGGGCGCGGCGGACGTGCGGGCCCTCGCAGAACTCGACGCCCCCCTCGCGTACGCCCTGAAGGCGGCGGGCCGGGCCCCCTGGCAGGTGCTCGCCGGGGCCGCGGACGGGGCGGGGCTGCGGGGCAGGGCGCTGTACGAGGACGCGCCGTACGGAGTGGGTTACACCGTCGCCGCTTGGTCCTGAGCCCGTCGTGCGGCCGGGCACTTTGCCCCGGCCGCCGCTTCACCCGTACGGACCCCGCGAACGGGTGACGGCCGCGGGGCCTGGCCCCGCGGCCGTCCTTCTGATCCTGCGTACCGGCGCGTCGTGCGCTCGTGCCGTCCGGCTGTGCCGTCCCGACTCAGTGGGCCGGCGGCGGGGGCGTGCCGCCCGTGCCGTCGAAGCCCGTCGCCGGACCCGGACCGTGCGCGTCCTTGTGGCCGAGGCGGTCCACCGTGTCCTTCGCCTTCCGCGTACCGCTCTGGATCTTGTCGCTGTACTTGCCCTTGGTCTTCTCGTCGACCGTGCGCGCGGCCTTGTCCAGGCCCTGCTCGATCTTGCCCCCGTGCTGCTGCGCGAGGTCGCCGACCTTGTCGCCGACCTTCTCCTTCGCCGGTCCCAGCCGGGCCTTCAGATTGTCCAGGAACCCCATGGGTCACCCTCCGTGCCGTGGTCGCTCGGGCCGAATCAGCTCCCGCACCGGCACTCCTGTCCGGTGCCGACGATTTTACTCGCGGGGAACAAAAGGTGCGTAGTCGTACAAATGGTGGGGTCGGGTCGGCGGGGCGCGGGAGGTTTGGGAGACTGGGGCGGTGAGAAACCCAGTTCCGGCCCCGCGCGTCATCACCGTCGTCGGCCCCACGGCAGCAGGCAAGTCCGATCTGGGGGTGTTCCTCGCCCAGCGGCTCGGCGGCGAGGTGGTCAACGCCGACTCCATGCAGCTGTACCGGGGCATGGACATCGGCACCGCGAAACTGACCCTTCCCGAACGCGACGGCGTCCCGCACCACCTGCTGGACGTCTGGGACGTGACCCGCACGGCCAGCGTCGCGGAGTACCAGCGCCTCGCCCGCGCGGAGATCGACCGGCTGCTCTCCGAAGGCCGGTCCGCGATCCTGGTCGGCGGCTCGGGGCTGTACGTGAAGGGCACCATCGACGCCCTGGAGTTCCCCGGCACCGACCCCGAGGTGCGCGCCCGGCTCGAACAGGAACTGGCCGAACGCGGCCCCGGCGCCCTCCACGAGCGGCTCGCCGCCGCCGATCCCGGCGCGGGCCGGGCGATCCTGCCCAGCAACGGCCGCCGCATCGTCCGCGCCCTCGAAGTCATCGAGATCACCGGCAAGCCCTTCACCGCCAACCTCCCGGGCGAGGAACCGGTCTACGACGCCCTGCAGATCGGGGTCGACGTCGAACGCCCGGAGCTCGACGCCCGGATCGCCCTGCGCGTCGACCGGATGTGGGAGGCCGGTCTGGTGGACGAGGTCCGGGCGCTGGAGGCCCAGGGGCTGCGCGACGGGCTCACCGCCTCCCGCGCGCTCGGCTACCAGCAGGTGCTCGCGGCGCTGGCCGGCGAGTGCACCGAGGACGAGGCCCGCGCCGAGACCGTGCGCGCCACCAAGCGTTTCGCACGCCGTCAGGACTCCTGGTTCCGCCGTGATCCGCGGGTCCACTGGCTGGGCGGCGGGGAGTTGAACCGGGAGGAACTCCCGGACCGGGCCCTGACGTTGGTCGAACGAGCGGTCACACTCTGATCACGTGATGGCATCGGGACGCCCCGTGCGTCCTTTCCGCCCGCGCGGGCGTGCCATCATCGAGCATCGATCGATACAGGCAGGTCCGAGTTGGGAGGGCGCGTGGCGATGGAGGCCGGCCCTCGTGACACGGAGCAGGAGGCGACGGAGCGGCGGCTCGCCGCCGAGCGGCTCAGCTCCGACCTGCCCGACGAGAGCGTCGTGACACCCGAGGTCGAGGTCGAGCTCAGACCGGCCCGCCGGCTGCGGATCTGGCAGCTCGCCCCGATCGTGGTCCTCGCCGCGACCGGCTCGCTGATGTTCGCGTTCCCGCTCGCCTTCGAGTTCGGCGACGGCGGTGCCGTCGTCGCCATGCTCGGCCTGCTGATCAGCGGCTGCGCCGCCGGCTGGGGCATGATGGCCGCCCGCCGGGTCGGCCACACCTGGCCCGGGCTGCCCGCCAGGGGCTCCGGCACCCGCCCCGACTGGCGGGTGATCGCGCTCTACGGGGTGCTCGTCCTCGCGCTCGTCGGTCTGGCCGTCTGGCGCGTGGCCCGCCTGCGCTGATCGCGCGCACCCCGGCGCCCGTACAGTTGCTCTGTGAGCACCGAGCAGATCACCTTCTTCAAGGGTCACGGCACCGAGAACGACTTCGTGATCATTCCGGACCCGGACAACCTCCTCGACCTGCCCCCGGCGGCCGTCGCGCGGCTCTGCGACCGCAGGGCGGGCATCGGCGGGGACGGGCTGCTGCACGTCGTGCGGTCCGCCGCCCACCCCGAGGCCCGCGCCATGGCGGACGAGGCCGAATGGTTCATGGACTACCGCAACGGCGACGGTTCGATCGCCGAGATGTGCGGCAACGGCGTGCGCGTCTTCGCCCGCCACCTCCAGCGTGCCGGACTCGCCGAAGCGGGGGACCTCGCGGTCGCGACCCGCGGCGGGATCAAGCGGGTGCACCTCGCCAAGAACGGCGACATCACGGTCTCCATGGGCGTGGCCGAGCTGCCCGCCGACGGCGTCACCGTCACCGTGGACGGGCGGAGCTGGGAAGCCCGCAACGTCAACATGGGCAACCCGCACGCCGTCGCCTTCGTGGACGATCTGGCGCACGCCGGGAGCCTGTTCGCCGAGCCCGCGTACGGCCCCGCGGCGGTGTACCCCGAGGGTGTCAACATCGAGTTCGTCGTCCGCCGGGGCACCCGGCACGTCGCGATGCGGGTGCACGAACGCGGTTCCGGCGAGACCCGCTCCTGCGGCACCGGCGCCTGCGCCGTCGCCGTCGCCTCGGCCCGCCGGGACGGCATCGACCCCGCGGTGACCGGGACGCCCGTCACGTACACCGTGGACCTGCCCGGCGGCACGCTGGTGATCACGGAACACCCGCACGGCGCCATCGAGATGACCGGCCCCGCCGTCATCGTCGCCGAAGGGGTCCTCGACGCGGAGTGGCTCGAATCGGTGCTCGGACGATAACCCGACAACGTTTCGCTCGAACGGGTGATCCGCTTCACGCTGCGCGAGAGGCGGACTGCCGTACGTGGTGGGGTCGGTAGCATCAAGCACCGGCCCGGGGACCTCAAGGTCTGCCTCTCACCGCCGGTCGACGTCGCCGGAGGTGCCCATGAGTGCAGAGGCCGCCAGTCCAGGTGTCCCCGTCCGCAAACGCTCCCGCCCCCGGATCGATCTGCGCAGACTCGGCCGGGTGGCGCTCCTCGGCCCGGTCTCCCGGGGAAGGCTGCCGGACGCGATCGGCCACGTGGCGGAGGCGCACCGGGCGCATCACCCGGACGCCGACCTCTCCGTCCTGAGCCGCGCCTACGCCCTCGCCGAGTCCTCCCACCGCGGCCAGATGCGCAAGAGCGGTGAGCCCTACATCACCCACCCGCTCGCCGTGACCCTGATCCTCGCCGAACTCGGCGCGGAGACAACGACTCTGACGGCCTCTCTGCTCCACGACACGGTCGAGGACACCGAGGTGACGCTGGATCAGGTCCGCGAGGAGTTCGGCGAGGAGGTCAGCTATCTCGTCGACGGCGTCACGAAGTTGGAGAAGGTCGACTACGGCGACGCAGCCGAACCCGAGACCTTCCGCAAGATGCTCGTCGCCACCGGCGACGACGTCCGGGTCATGTCGATCAAACTCGCCGACCGCCTCCACAACATGCGCACCCTCGGTGTGATGCGGCCGGAGAAACAGGCGAGGATCGCCAAGGTCACCCGCGACGTCCTCATCCCGCTCGCCGAACGCCTCGGTGTGCAGGCGCTGAAGACCGAACTGGAAGACCTCGTCTTCGCCATTCTCCACCCCGAGGAACACGCGCACACCCAGACGCTGATCGCCGAGTCGGAGAGCGGAGAGAATCCTCTCGCCACCATCGCGCAGAACGTCCGCAACACCCTGCGCGAGGCCGGAATCGCCGCCGAAGTCCTCATCAGACCACGCCACTTCGTCTCCGTGCACCGGGTCCGGACGAAACGCGGGGAGCTGCGCGGCACCGACTTCGGCCGGCTCCTCGTACTGGTCGGCGAGGACGCGGACTGCTACGCGGTCCTCGGCGAACTCCACACCTGTTTCACCCCGGTGATCTCCGAGTTCAAGGACTTCGTCGCCGCCCCCAAGTTCAACCTGTACCAGTCGCTGCACACCGCGGTCGTCGGTCCGGGCGGCGCGGTCGCCGAAGTCCTCATCCGTACGCACCGGATGCACAAGGTCGCCGAGGCGGGTGTGGTCGCCCTCGGCAATCCGTACGCCCCCGACGCCCCTGCCCTCGCCGGGGAGGAGCCGGCCGACGGCGAACGCGCCGACCCCACCCGGCCCGGATGGCTCTCCCGGCTGCTCGACTGGCAGGAGTCCGCGCCCGACCCGGACACCTTCTGGAGCACCCTCCGCGCCGACCTCGCCGAGGACCGCGAGATCACCGTCTTCCGCACCGACGGCCGCACCCTCGTCCTCCCGGCCGGCGCCAGCTGCGTGGACGCCGCCTACGCGCAGTACGGCGAGGGGGCGCACCGCTGCATCGGCGCACGGGTCAACGGCCGCCTCGCGACGCTGGCCACCGCCCTGGGGGACGGCGACACCGTGCAACTGCTGCTCGCCCGCGACACCGCCTCCGGCCCCTCCCGCGAATGGCTCGACCACGCCCGTACCCCCGCCGCGCGCATCGCCATCGCCGGCTGGTTCGACGCCCACCCGGAGGACGCCGCCTCGCAGGACGCCGAGGACGCGCGGTACGCCCCGTACACCGACGGCGCCCACGCCGAAGGCCCCAGCACCGGCGGCCCGCGCACCGGCGGCCCGCGCACCGGCGGCCCGGCCGGGGCGGAGCAGGGCGGCGGGGACACCGGCGGGCTCGACTGGCCCCCGGCGCACCCCCCGGAGGCCCCCGCCGCCCAGGGCGCGGGCGACGGCGCGCCCGCCTGCCTGGTCACGCTGGTCGCCGAATCCTTCGGGCGCCCGCGGCTCCTCGCCGACCTCACCGAGGCGATCGCGACCGCCGACGCGGCCATCGTCTCCGCCACCGTCGAGCCGCCCAGCGAGCAACGGGTGCGCCACACCTACACGTTGCAGCTCACCGACGCGGACGGACTGCCCGCCCTGGTGCGGGCCATGCGGGACGTCGCCGGGGTCTACGACGTCAGCCGCGCCTGACGGAGCGTCGGGCGGGGCGGGGCGGGCGGAGGCCGGACGGTCCCCGCCGCCGGGCGGTCCCGGCGGCCACCTCGTTCGGGTGGCCCGACCGCGCGTCGTCCCCCGCCGGGACGAAGGCCGCTGATAGCGGTGATCCATGCCGCCCACCTCCCGCCGCCTGCGCACCCTCCTGCTGGCCGCCGCGTCGGCCGGCCTGATCGCCGCCGCACCGCCCGCTCCCCCCGGAAGCGGCCCCCCCGGAAGCGGCCCCCTCGGAATCGGTGACCGGCTCTTCCCGACGCTCGGCAACCCCGGCTACGACGTCCTCTCGTACGACATCGCCCTCGACTACGACGGCCGCAACACCGACCCGCTGGAAGCCGTCACCGTCATCAGGGCACGCACCACCGCGCCCCTGGACCGGATCAACCTGGACTTCGCCCGGGGCGAGGTCCACTCGGTCGCGGTCAACGGGCTGGCCGCCCGCTTCACCGGGGCGGACGAGGACCTGGTCGTCACCCCGGTCGCGCCGCTGCCCGCCGGGGTTCCGGTGCGCATCACCGTCCGGCACACCAGCGACCCCGACCAGGGCGCGGACAGCGGCGGCTGGGTCCGCACCGGCGACGGACTGGCCCTCGCCGGACAGGCCGACGCCGCCCACCGGGTCTTCCCCTGCAACGACCACCCCGCCGACAAGGCGTACTTCACCTTCCGGATCACCACCCCCGAGCGGCTCACCGCCGTCGCCAACGGACTGCCGGCCGGGGAGCGCCACCGGGGCACCACGGTGACCAGGACGTTCCGCACCGAGCACCCGATGGCCACCGAACTCGCCCAGGTCTCCCTCGGCACCTCCGAGGTCCTGCACCGCGACGGCCCCGGCGGCCTGGAGCTGCGCGACGTCGTCCCGGCGGCCGACGCCGCGGTCCTGGAGCCCTGGCTGAGCAGGACCCCCGCCCAGATGGAGTGGATGGAGCGGCAGGTCGGCCCGTACCCCTTCGAGACGTACGGGCTGCTGGTGGCCGACTCGGTCACCGGCTTCGAGCTGGAGACCCAGACCCTGTCGCTCTTCGAACGCCGGCTCTTCACCGGCACCACGCACCCCGGGTGGTACGTCGAGTCGGTGATGGTCCACGAGCTGGCGCACCAGTGGTTCGGCGACAGCGTCTCCCCGGCGTCCTGGTCCGACCTCTGGCTCAACGAGGGGCACGCGAGCTGGTACGAGGCCCGCTACGCGGCGGAGCGGGGCGGCCCGTCGCTGGAGCGGCGCATGCGGGACGCGTACACCCACTCCGACGGCTGGCGCGCGGCCGGCGGGCCCCCGGCCCGGCCCGCCCTGCCGACGGCCGGGCACAAGCTCGACCTGTTCCGGCCGGTGGTCTACGACGGCAGCGCCCTCGTCCTCTACGCGCTGCGCCAGGAGATCGGCGCCGAGGCCTTCGACCGGCTGGAGCGCGCGTGGGTGCGCGGACACCGCGACGCGTCCGCCACCACGGCCGACTTCGTGCGGCTCGCCTCGCGCGCGGCCGGCCGCGACCTCGCGGGGTTCCTGGACGGCTGGCTGTACGGGGAGAAGACCCCCGCGATGCCCGGTCACCCGGACTGGCACGCCGCCGCGCCGACGACGGGCCCGACGACGGCCCCGAAGGCGGCTCGGAAGCCGGCCTCGCCCACGGCCCCCGAGGCGGCCCCGCCGGCCGGCCGGTGACGGGCCCGGTGCGCGGGACCGCCGGGAAACCCGCATGACGGGCCCGGCGGGCGCATGCCACTATCAGGGGTCGGCAGCGCGGCCGGGCCGGTGCGTTCCCTCGGGAATCATCCGGCGACGTGACGCGTTGTGACTGTCACTACGAGAAATCTTCGACGTAAGGATCCAATGACCTCCTCTTCTTCCCTTCCCCAGGACGCGCAGGACGCGCAGAGCGCCACGGAGTCCGCCTCCGCACGTGCCACCGAGAGCCTTCGGGCCGACGCCCTGATGGAAGAGGACGTCGCCTGGAGCCACGAGATCGACGGAGAGCGGGACGGCGACCAGTTCGACCGCTCCGAGCGTGCCGCGCTGCGCCGCGTCGCCGGTCTCTCCACCGAGCTCGAGGACGTCACCGAGGTCGAGTACCGGCAGCTCCGTCTGGAGCGTGTGGTGCTCGTCGGTGTGTGGACCTCCGGGACCGTGCACGACGCGGAGATCTCCCTCGCGGAGCTCGCCGCTCTCGCCGAGACGGCGGGCGCCCAGGTGCTCGACGCCGTGTACCAGCGCCGCGACAAGCCGGACCCGGCCACCTACATCGGCTCCGGCAAGGCGTTGGAGCTGCGTGACATCGTGCTCGAATCGGGCGCCGACACCGTCGTCTGCGACGGTGAGCTCAGCCCCGGCCAGCTCATCCACCTCGAAGACGTCGTCAAGGTCAAGGTGGTCGACCGGACCGCGCTGATCCTCGACATCTTCGCCCAGCACGCCAAGTCCCGGGAGGGCAAGGCGCAGGTCTCCCTGGCGCAGATGCAGTACATGCTGCCGCGCCTGCGAGGCTGGGGTCAGTCGCTCTCCCGGCAGATGGGCGGCGGTGGCTCCAGCGGCGGTGGCGGCATGGCCACGCGTGGTCCCGGTGAGACCAAGATCGAGACCGACCGGCGCCGCATCCGCGAGAAGATGGCGAAGATGCGCCGGGAGATCGCGGAGATGAAGACCGGCCGCGAGATCAAGCGGCAGGAGCGCAAGCGCAACAAGGTGCCCTCGGTCGCCATCGCCGGTTACACCAACGCAGGGAAGTCCTCCCTGCTCAACCGGCTGACCGGAGCCGGCGTCCTGGTGGAGAACGCGCTGTTCGCCACCCTGGACCCGACCGTCCGCCGGGCCGAGACGCCCAGCGGCCGGGTCTACACCCTGGCCGACACCGTCGGGTTCGTACGGCACCTGCCGCACCACCTGGTCGAGGCGTTCCGCTCCACCATGGAGGAGGTCGGCGACTCCGACCTGATCCTGCACGTGGTGGACGGCTCGCACCCCGTCCCGGAGGAGCAGCTCGCCGCCGTTCGCGAGGTGATCCGGGAGGTCGGCGCCACCGACGTCCCCGAGATCGTCGTGATCAACAAGGCCGACGCGGCGGACCCGCTGGTCCTGGCGCGGCTGATGCGCGCCGAGCGGCACGCCATCGCCGTCTCTGCCCGTACCGGCGCCGGGATCGACGAGCTGCTCGCACTCGTCGACGCCGAGTTGCCCCGGCCGTCCGTGGAGATCGAGGCCCTGGTCCCGTACATCCAGGGCGCCCTGGTCTCGCGGGTGCACGCCGACGGCGAGGTGATCTCCGAGGAGCACACCGCGGAGGGCACCCTGCTCAAGGCCCGGGTCCACGAGGAACTCGCCGCGGAACTCGCGGTGTTCGTCCTCGCGGCCCACTGACCGCGTTTCTTCGCGGACTACGCGGACTACGCGGACTACGCGGACTACGCGGACGAAGCGCCGCAGCCGCACGTACCGGAGGCCCGGCCGCTCCCCCAGGGGACCGGCCGGGCCTCCGGCATGAGCGTCACTCCGGTCACCGCCCCGCGTACTTCCGGCTCACCCCGTCGTAGACGGCCTTCGCCTCCTTGCCCAGGCGCGGTCCCGCGAGCCAGCCCGCGGTGACCGGGCCGATCGAGGTGTTCGAGAACAGCGCGGGCTTGCCGTCGGCGCCCTCGCCGACCCAGCCGCCGCCCGAGGCGCCCCCGGTCATCGAACAGCCGATGCGGTACATCGTGGGCTGGTCCTCGAAGACCGACAGCCGGCCCGGGGCGTCGTCGCACTGGAACGCCTTCTGCCCGTCGTACGGGGGAGCGGCCGGGTAGCCGGTCGCCGTCAGCGAGGAGATCCCGGAGACCGCGGGCGCGTCGAACGCGACGGGCAGCGCGGAGCCCACCGTCTCCTCCAGCGACTTGCCCGTCGACCCCGTCTCCGGCGTCACGTGCAGCACCGCGAAGTCGTACGGGGCGCCCTGGCCGCCGGTGGACGCCCCCTGCGCGATCCACTGGTCCGAGGTGGAGGCCCAGTCGCTCCACCACACACCGTACGGAGCGATCTCCTCCTTCGACGCGGTCTCCAGCCGGGCCGTCTCCATGCCGCTGTCGTTGTACCCGGGGACGAAGGCGATGTTGCGGTACCAGCCGCCCTCCTTGCCCGCGTGCACGCAGTGCCCGGCGGTCCACACCAGGTTCGACTTGCCCGGGTGCGCCGGGTCCTGCACCACGGTGGCGGAGCAGACCATCGAGCCCTCGGGACCGTCGAACAGCAGTTTCCCGCTCTCCGGCACGCTGTCGTGGTACGGGGTGTGCGCCTCGACGGCCTCCCGGACGGCGGGCGTCGGGTCGGTCACCCCCTCGTCGCCGGAGATGTCGTCGGCGACGGGGCGCTCCGGGGCGGGGTCGGCGTCCCGCATCCGCTCCGGGTTCCAGAGGTTCTCGATGATCGGGTTGACGTAGTCCTTCGCCTCACGGAGCCACTGGTCCTTGTCCCAGTTCTTCCACTCGCCGTTCCGCCACTGGTCGAGATCGATCCCGTGCGCCTTGAGCCGGTCCTTCAGCTCGTCCGGGATGACGATCTTCCCGTCCGAGGAGGCGGTGGCCGAGCCGGTGGGCTCCTTGGCCGCGCCGTCGTCCTCGGGACCGCAGGCGGTCGCCGTGAGGGCGAGGGCCGTCGCCAGGGCGGCGGCGGCCAGCACGGACGAGGACCTGCGGCGCCCGCCCCTCCCGTTCCGGGCGGCATCGATCGGGTGAATGGGTCGCATCTGGTGATCCCCCTGTGACTTTGTCGTTCGTCGCTGCGTACGGCAACCCGGTCGCCCGGTGCCGCCCCGCCTGCCGGGCATTCGGCTCCGCACCGGGCGGGCGGGGACGGGGCGTGAATCGCCCTTCCCCGGCGCCCGGTTGGGCAACGGCCCTATGCTGAGCGGCCTCTACTATGCCGGTGCTCCCGAAGACCGCGCCGGGCAGGGCCGTGGTTCCACGCCGTCAGGAACCGCCGCCCGCAAGGATCTTCCGATTTACCCGTGATCCCCGGCCCGTCCGCTCGTTGGTCCGTACGGGGGACACACGCTCGGAGTTCACCCGCGCACTCCGTCGCCGGGAGAACGTACTCCGGGACGACCCAACGACGTGCAACTCAACCGTGAACGCAGGAGGATCAACAGTCGTGGCCGTGACCGAATCAGCACCGGCGGCCCTGCCCGCGGCGCACGAGGGCATCCTGCGCCGCCAGTCGCTGCGCGAGTCGGCGGCGCGCACCTACGCGCGCTCCCTGCCGATCGTGCCCGTGCGGGCACGCGGGCTGACCATCGAGGGAGCAGACGGCCGCAGATACCTCGACTGCCTCTCCGGCGCGGGCACCCTGGCGCTCGGCCACAACCACCCCGTGGTGCTGGAGGCCATCCGCAAGGTCATCGACTCCGGCGCGCCGCTGCACGTCCTCGACCTCGCCACCCCGGTGAAGGACGCCTTCACCACCGAACTGTTCGCCACGCTCCCGGGCGAACTGGCCCGCGACGCCCGTATCCAGTTCTGCGGACCCGCCGGAACCGACGCCGTCGAGGCCGCGTTCAAACTGGTCCGCGCGGCCACCGGCCGCACCGGACTGCTCGCCTTCACCGGCGCGTACCACGGCATGACCTCGGGGGCGCTCGACGCGTCCGGCGGCGCCCAGGAGGTGCGCGTCACGCGACTGCCCTTCCCGCAGGACTACCGCTGCCCCTTCGGGATCGGCGGGGAGCGGGGAGCCGAGATCGCCGCCCACTGGACCCAGCACCTGCTGGACGATCCCAAGGGCGGAGTCCCCGCCCCGGCGGGCATGATCCTCGAACCCGTGCAGGGCGAGGGCGGGGTCAACCCCGCCCCGGACGCCTGGATGCGCCGGATGCGCCGGATCACGGCCGACCGGTCCATCCCGCTGATCGCCGACGAGGTGCAGACCGGCGTCGGCAGGACCGGCCGCTTCTGGGCGGTCGAACACAGCGGGGTGGTCCCCGACGTGATGGTGCTCTCCAAGGCGATCGGCGGCTCGCTGCCCCTCGCCGTGATTGTCTACCGCTCCTCGCTCGACCTCTGGCAGCCCGGCGCCCACGCCGGTACCTTCCGCGGCAACCAGCTCGCCATGGCGGCGGGCGCGGCCACCCTGGCGTACGTCCGTGAGAACGGCCTGGCCGAACGCGCCGGCGAACTCGGCGAACGCATGCTCGGCCGGCTCCGCGAGCTGGCCACGCACCACCCCTCCATCGGGCACGTCCGGGGGCGCGGCCTGATGATCGGCGTCGAACTCGTCGACCCCGAGGCCGCCCCCGAACAGGACGGCGGCGCACCACCGCCCGACCCGGGCTTCGCCGTCGCCGTGCAGCAGGAATGCCTGCGCCGCGGCCTCATCGTCGAACTCGGCGGGCGCCACGACGCCGTCATCCGGCTGCTGCCGCCCCTCACCCTCACCGACGAACAGGCGACGGCGGTCCTCGACCGCCTCGCCGACGCGCTGCAAGCCGCAGAAGGCTCGCCGCACCGGCGGGCCGCCGCCGGGTCGCTCCGCTGACCCCGCAACCCCTCACAAGGAAGAAGCCGTGAACCCCACCCCCGCGCCCGAGGCCGACACCCCTCTCACCAGCCAGATCCGAGGGCAGGAAGCGCCGCTCGGCCCGCGTACGGCCGAGGCGACGACCGTTCCCCGTCAGAAGGCCGGCCACCACGGGGACGAGAGCGCCCCGGCCCCGCACGCGGACCCGCTGGACGATCCGGACCCGTACCGCGCGGCCGACGTCGCGGGCGCCGAGAGCCTGCTGCGCTGCTGGGCGCGGGAGATGGACCTGCCCCGCCCCGAGCGGGACACCCTGCGCATCCCCCTCCCGGCCAGCGGCACCGCCCTCCTCGTGCCGGTCCTCCACTGGTCGCCCACCGGGCACCACCGCTTCGGCCCGCCGACCCTCGAAGGCGCCCCCGCGGGAGCCCCGGCCGCCGACGCGGTCACCGTCGCCGCCCTGCTCTGCCGGGAGGGCGACCGGCACGCCGCCGCCGAACTCGTGGGCCGGGTAGCCGACTCCGTACGCCACACCAGCCAGTTCCTCACCCAGCGGCGCCGCACCCCCGAGGAGCCCCCCGGCACCGACCCCTTCCTCGCCGCCGAACAGTCCCTGCTGCACGGACATCCGCTCCACCCCACGCCCAAGAGCCGCGAAGGGCTCTCGGAGTCGGAGGCCCGGCTCTACTCGCCCGAACTCCACGGCAGCTTCCCGCTCCACTGGATGGCCGTCGACCGCTGCGTGCTCGCCACCGACTCCGCGTGGACCCGCGACGGCCGCCCGGTCACCGCCGAGGAACTCCTCGCCCCGCACACCGAGGGGCTGCGCCTCCCGGAGGGCACGGTCGCCCTGCCGGTCCACCCCTGGCAGGCCGAAGAGCTGCGGCGCCGCACCGAGGTCACCGAACTCCTCGACGCGGGCCTCCTGCACGACCTCGGCGAGGCGGGCGGACGCTGGCACCCCACCTCCTCGGTACGGACCGTCTACCGGCCGGGCGCGGGCGTCATGCTCAAGCTCTCGCTGGGCGTACGCATCACCAACTCCCGCCGGGAGAACCTCCGCAAGGAGCTCCACCGGGGCGCGGAGGTGCACCGGCTGCTCAGCGGCGGCCTGTCCGCCGAGTGGCGCCGGGCCCACCCCGGGTTCGACATCGTCCGCGACCCGGCCTGGCTCGCCGTCGACACCAAGGACGGCAGCCCGGTCCAGGGACTCGACGTGGTCCTGCGGAACAACCCCTTCGGCCCGCACGACGACGCCCTCTGCGTCGCGGGCCTCACCGCCGTCCGTCCCCGGCGTGGCCGCACCGCGATGCGCTCACGCCTGGCGGAGACGGTCTCCCGGCTCGCCGACCGCACCGGACGCACCGTCGGCGCCGTCTGCGCGGAGTGGTTCCTGCGCTACCTCGACCGCGTCGTACGCCCCGTCCTCTGGCTCGACGCGACCGCCGGGGTGGCCCTGGAGGCTCATCAGCAGAACACCCTCGTGGTGCTCGACGCGGACGGCTGGCCCGTGGGCGGCCGGTACCGCGACAACCAGGGGTACTACTTCCGCGAGTCCCACCGGGACGCGCTCGACCGCCGGCTGCCCGGCATCGGGACCGAGAGCGACACCTTCGTCTCCGACGCCGTCACCGACGAACGGTTCGCCTACTACCTCGGCATCAACAACGTCCTCGGGCTGATCGGCGCCTTCGGCTCCCAGCACCTCGCCGACGAACGCCTCCTGCTCGACGCGTTCCGCCGCTTCCTGCGCTCCGCCGCGCCGATGGGCTCGCCCCTCCCCGCGTACCTCCTGGAGACCACCCGGCTGCGCTGCAAGGCGAACCTGCTGACCCGGCTGAACGGCATGGACGAACTCGTCGGCCCCGTCGACACCCAGTCCGTGTACGTCACCATCACCAACCCGCTGCATTCCTGACCGCACGGCACCTACGGGACCCGGGCCCGGGTCCGGGGCCGGCGGGGAGTCCCGGGCCCGGGTCCCCGCCCGCCGACCCGGGAGTCCCGGTCCGAAGCACGGGCCGGGACTCCCGCCGGTTCCCGAGGGACCGCGGGATGCCGGGACGCCGGGACCGCCGGTCAAAGGAGAGGAGAACGCCGCTGTGCCATCCGCCGACACGCCCGGGAACCGGGCGGCCGGACCGGTTTCACGGAAGGCCACCCACGGACAAGATCCCAGGATGACGAGAGCAGAGGACGCCCGGACCACCGGCGGGGCGGGCCGAAGGAGCGCCCCGGCCACCGCCGTCGAGGACACCCTGGACCTGCGTCTGACCGAGGAACTGCTCGCCCTGTTCGCCGCGGACGCCCCGTCGGCCGCCGGTCCCGCCGCCTCGGCGCTGCTGGACGCGCCCGGCAGCTGGCGCCCCGCCACCACGTCCGCCGGGATCTTCCAGCTCGTCCCCGTACGCCTCGAACGCGACCTCGCCGTCGTCACCCGCTGGATGAACGATCCGGCCGTCGCCGCCTTCTGGGAGCTCGCCGGGCCCGAGGAGGTCACCGCCCGCCATCTCGCCGGGCAGCTCGAAGGCGACGGGCGGAGCGTCCCCTGCCTCGGCGTGCTCGACGGCAAGGCGATGAGCTACTGGGAGATCTACCGCGCCGACCTCGACCCGCTCGCCCGCCACTACCCGGCCCGCCCCCACGACACCGGGGTGCACCTGCTGATCGGCGGGGTCACCGACCGGGGCCGACGGGTCGGAACCACCCTGCTGCGCGCGGTGGCCGACCTCGTGTTCGACCACCGTCCCTCCTGCGCACGCGTCGTCGCGGAACCCGACCTGCGCAACACCCCTTCCGTCTCGGCCTTTCTGAGCGCGGGATTCCGTTTCTCCGCCGAACTCGACCTGCCCGAGAAGAAGGCCGCCCTGATGGTCCGCGACCGAGCCCACCGAGACCACCTGTGAAGAACACGCCGAAGCACGCACACCGCTCGAACCCCATCGGTTCCGTCCCGAGGAGTCCCCGTGCACACATATCCCCTGAGCCCTGAACAGGCGGGGCGTCAGCAGCTCCCGGCCCGCCCGGAACTGAACAGAGCCGTCTGGGACCGGGTCACGGCCCAGCTGCTCGCGAAGATGCTCGGCGAGTTCGCGTACGAGGAGATCCTCACGCCGCTCCCGCAGCAGCCCCCGGTCACCACGGACGGCACCGGCGAACCGTACGCCCTGCTCCTCGACGACGGCGCCACCCTCGCCTTCCGGGCCCGCCGCGGGGTGTACGGCAGCTGGCGCGTCGACCCCGCCTCGGTCCGCGAGACACCCCGGCCGGACGACGGCGGCGGGGACGCGGACAACCCGCCGCAGGGGCGGCCGTTCCGCGATCCACTGCTCTTCCTCACCCGCGCCCGGGGCCTCCTCGGCCTGGACGGCGCCACCCTCGGACACCTCGTGCGCGAACTCACCAGCACCCTGGCCTCCGACGCGCACCTCGCCCACACCGCGCTCGGCGCGGCCGACCTCGCCGACCTCGGTTACGCCGAACTCGAAGGCCACCAGACCGGCCACCCCTGGCTCGTCGCCAACAAGGGCCGCCTCGGGTTCTCCGCCGGCGACGCCGCCCGCTTCACCCCGGAGGCGCGCGCCGCCACCACCCTGCCGTGGATCGCCGTCAGCACCCGGATCGCCGGCTACCGCGGCGTATCCGGGCTCGACACCCCCGACCAGCTGTACGCCCGCGAGCTCGACCCCTCCGTACGGGACGCCTTCGAGGCCCGGCTCGCCGGCCGGGGGCTCGACCCGCGCGCGTACGTCTACCTGCCGGTCCACCCCTGGCAGTGGGACGAGTGGATCGTGCCGCTCTACGCGCCCGCCATCGCCGCGGACGACATCGTCCCCCTGCACGACGACGGCGATCTGCGGCTGCCCCAGCAGTCCATCCGGACCTTCGCCAACGTGGGGTGCCCCGAGCGCTTCACGGTGAAGCTCCCCCTGTCGATCCTCAACACCCTCGTCTGGCGCGGGCTGCCGACCGAGCGCACCCTCGCCGCGCCCGCCGTCACCGGCTGGGTGCAGGGGCTGTGCGACGCCGACCCGTTCCTGCGCGACACCTGCGCGGTGATCCTGCTCGGCGAGGTGGCCTCCGTGACGGTGGAGCACCCGCTCTACGACCGGCTGCCCGAAGTGCCCTACCAGTTCAAGGAGATCCTCGGCGCGATCTGGCGCGAGCCGCTGCCGCCGAGGCTGGCGGCGGGGGAACGGGCCCGCACCCTCGCCTCTCTGCTGCACACCGACCCCGACGGCCGTGCCTTCACCGCCGAACTGGTCGAACGCTCCGGACTGGCCCCCCGCGACTGGCTGGTCCGCCTCTTCGCCGCCCTGCTCCCGCCGCTCCTGCACTTCCTCTACCGGTACGGGACCGTGTTCTCGCCGCACGGTGAGAACGCCATCGTGGTCTTCGACGAACGGGACGTACCCGTGCGGCTCGCGATCAAGGACTTCGTCGACGACGTCAACGTCAGCGCCCACCCGCTGCCCGAGCACGCCACCATGCCCGCGGACGTGCGCGCCGTCCTGCTGACCGAGGAGCCCTCCTTCCTCACGCAGTTCATCCACTCCGGGCTCTTCGTCGGCGTCTTCCGCTATCTGTCGCCGCTCTGCGAGGAGCAGCTGGGGGTTCCCGAGGGCGAATTCTGGTCACTCGTGCGGGCCGAGGTGCTGCGCCACCACGCCCGCTTCCCCGAGCTCAAGGACCGGTTCGAGATGTTCGACATGCTGACGCCGGAGATCGAGCGCCTGTGTCTCAACCGCAACCGCCTGCTGGTGGACGGCTACCGGGACCGCCCGGACCGCCCGCACGCCGCCGTCCACGGCGTCGTCCCGAACCCGCTGCACATCGCCGGATCCGTCCAGGAGTGATCCACCGCGTCGTCCAGGAGTGATCCACCGGATCCGGCCCGCCCCGTCGGATCCGTCCTGGAACGATCCGTCTCGGAGAGATCCGTCGATCCGCCCCGGAACGATCGGTCGATCCGTCCTGGAGTGATCGCCGCTGTCACCGCCGCGCCGTAGGCTGGTGCGGCTATGACGAAGCCATCCCTCACCGAGCTCCTCCACGCCGCCGTCTCCGCCGTCGGCGGTACGGAACGGCCCGGCCAGGCCGCGATGGCCGAGGCCGTCGCCGGGGCCGTGGACGACAATTCCCACCTCCTCGTCCAGGCCGGCACGGGCACGGGCAAGTCCCTCGGCTACCTCGTCCCCGCGCTGGCGCACGGGGAACGGGTCGTGGTCGCGACGGCCACTCTCGCCCTCCAGCGCCAGCTCGTGGAGCGGGACCTGCCGCGCACCGTGGAGGCGCTGCACCCGCTGCTGCGCCGCCGCCCCCAGTACGCGATGCTCAAGGGCCGCTCCAACTACCTCTGCCTGCACCGCCTTCACGAGGGCATGCCGCAGGACGAGGAGGAGGGGCTTTTCGACCAGTTCGAGGCGGCGGCGCCGTCCAGCAAGCTGGGCCAGGACCTGCTCCGGCTGCGGGACTGGTCCGACGAGACCGAGTCCGGCGACCGGGACGACCTGACCCCCGGGGTCTCGGACCGCGCCTGGGCCCAGGTCTCCGTCTCCTCCCGGGAGTGCCTGGGTGCGTCGAAGTGCGCGTACGGCGCCGAGTGCTTCGCGGAGTCCGCCCGGGAGCGGGCGAAGCTGGCCGACGTGGTGGTCACCAACCACGCCCTGCTCGCCATCGACGCCATCGAAGGCGCACCCGTGCTCCCGTCGCACGAGGTGCTCATCGTCGACGAGGCGCACGAGCTGGTCTCGCGGGTCACCGGTGTGGCCACGGGCGAGCTCACGCCCGGCCAGGTCAACCGAGCGGTGCGCCGCGCCGCCAAGCTGGTCAACGAGAAGGCGGCCGACGCGCTCCAGACCGCGTCGGAGGGGTTCGAACGCGTCATGGAACTGGCCCTGCCCGGCCGGCTCGAAGAGGTTCCCGAGGACCTCAACTACGCGCTGATGGCGCTGCGCGACGCCGCCCGCACGGTGATCTCCGCGCTCGGCACCACCCGGGACAAGTCCGTCACGGACGAGGACGCGGTGCGCAAGCAGGCGATGGCCTCCGTGGAGTCGGTCCACGCGGTGGCCGAGCGGATCACCCAGCACTCCGAGTGGGACGTCGTCTGGTACGAACGCCACGACCGGTTCGGCGCGTCCGTGCGGGTGGCCCCCCTCTCCGTCTCGGGGCTGCTTCGCGAGAAGCTCTTCGCCGAACGCTCGGTGGTGCTCACCTCGGCCACCCTGAAGCTCGGCGGGGACTTCAACGGCGTCGGCGCCTCCCTGGGCCTCGCCCCCGAGGGCACCGCGGGCGAGGACGTCCCGCAGTGGAAGGGGCTCGACGTCGGCTCGCCCTTCGACTACCCGAAGCAGGGCATTCTCTACGTCGCCCGCCACCTGGCCACCCCCGGCCGGGAGGGTTCGCGCACCGACATGCTGGACGAACTGGCCGAGCTGATGGAGGCGGCCGGCGGGCGCACGCTCGGGCTGTTCTCCTCGATGCGCGCGGCGCAGGCGGCGGCGGAGGTACTGCGCGAGCGGCTGGAGAAACCCATCCTGCTCCAGGGGGAGGAGACCCTCGGCGAGCTGATCAAGAACTTCGCGGCCGACCCGGAGACCTGCCTCTTCGGCACCCTGTCGCTCTGGCAGGGCGTCGACGTACCGGGCGCGAGCTGCCAGCTGGTGGTCATGGACCGCATCCCCTTCCCCCGGCCCGACGACCCGCTGATGAGCGCCCGCGCGAAGGCGGTCGAGCAGGCGGGCGGGAACGGCTTCATGGCGGTCTCCGCCACCCACGCCGCGCTGCTGATGGCGCAGGGCGCGGGCCGGCTCGTCCGGGCCACCGGCGACAAGGGTGTCGTGGCGGTCCTGGACCCCCGTCTCGCCAACGCCCGGTACGGCAGCTATCTGCGTGCCTCGCTCCCCGACTTCTGGTACACCACGGACCGCAACCAGGCCCGCCGGTCCCTGGCGGCCATCGACGCGGCGGCGAAGGCCGAGGGGCGCTGACCACCCGGCTCGGGGCCGCGCGCCGATCGCTCACGGCGTGCCCTGAGCCGTGCGCGGGCCGCCGGGGCCCGAGTCCCGGGGCCCGTGCAGTCCCGAACGCTCGCGCGGGCTCGCGCGCGGGCCCGTGAGCGGTCTCGCGCGCAGCAGAAAGCCCCGGTGGGGCCGCCCGAACGTCTTCGGGGGCGGTCACCGGGGCTCTGCGCGCCAGGGTGGGTCTTCCGGGGTGGGTCTGCCGCGCCGCGGCTCAGACGCGCCGCAGCACCGCCACGACCTTGCCGAGGATGGTCGCCTCGTCACCGGGGATCGGCTGGTACGCGGCGTTGTGCGGGAGCAGCCACACATGGCCGTCCTCGCGGCGGAACCGCTTGACCGTGGCTTCGCCCTCCAGCATGGCGGCGACGATGTCGCCGTTCTCGGCGACGGGCTGGCGGCGTACAGTGACCCAGTCGCCGTCGCAGATCGCGGCTTCGATCATGGAGTCGCCGACGACCTTCAGAACGAACAGCTCGCCGTCACCGACCAGTTGGCGGGGGAGCGGGAAGACGTCCTCCACCGACTCCTCGGCGAGGATCGGACCACCGGCCGCGATCCGGCCGACCAGGGGGACGTACGAGGCGGCGGGCTTGCCGGTCGTGTCCGTCTGCTGCGAGATGGGCTGGTCCGAGCCCCGGACTTCGTACGCCCGCGGGCGGTGCGGGTCTCTGCGCAGGAAACCCTTGCGCTCCAGGGCCATGAGCTGGTGGGCCACCGACGAGGTGCTGGACAGGCCGACGGCCTGCCCGATCTCCCGCATCGACGGTGGGTACCCCCGGCGCTGCACCGAGTCGCGGATGACCTCGATGACCCGCCGCTGCCGGTCGGTGAGGCCCGAGCTGTCGGCCCGGATGCCAGGGGGGCGCCCGGGCAAGGAGCGTGCGGCCCTGGGGGGCTCCGGCCCGTCCGGGTTCGTGACAGAGTCGTTCATTGCATGCACCGGCTCAGGTCGGCTCGGAGAGCGGTGGTCCCGGGCAGTGATCGTGGCACTGTCGGCGCTGGTGGTCACATCGGCCCCTCTCGAAATGTTCTCCCTGGCTGGGACAACGGTAGTAGCTT
Source organism: Streptomyces sp. NPDC060184 (assembly GCF_042728795.1). Classification (NCBI taxonomy): domain Bacteria; kingdom Bacillati; phylum Actinomycetota; class Actinomycetes; order Kitasatosporales; family Streptomycetaceae; genus Streptomyces; species Streptomyces sp. NPDC060184. The sequence goes on along the minus strand of NZ_JBHWYX010000014.1, from coordinate 101,489 downwards.
TCGAAAGGTTGCGCCAAACACACGTTCGAGTGAAAAACGAATAAAGGCCTGCCGGGCCTCTGTGACCGGGTGTATGCGCTCGTGTGCGGGCGGCTCGCGAATTCGGTTCATAACGGTACCGCCGCACTTTTCGCGCGGTGGCCGCGGGGCCTTCCGGGCGCCCTCCCCTTGGCGCGCCCGGGAATGGTGCGCGGGAGTCGCCCGGCAGGTCCCGCGGGCCCCCGGCGGGCGCGCCGGAAGGGCCCCACCCGGCGTCCCGGGGCGCGGACGTTTCCCGTACCCTCGTGCCTTGGCCGTGCGCGGCCCGGGTGTCCCGGGCCGGTTCGACACGCCTGGGGCCGAAACCGAGTAAAACCCTAGATCTAGTGGTTGGATTGCCCGGGTCGCCCAGAGGTTGTGGTCCGCGGTCCGGCAAGCGCCGGGAATCCCCTATGCTGGTGACTGCTTCGAAGGGCCCCGGCGGGCCCCTGTGAGGCTCATTACTCGTGCCGTGAAGGAGGCTTGGGAACCATGCACTGCCCCTTCTGCAGGCACCCCGACAGCAGGGTCGTCGACAGCCGCACGACGGACGACGGAACGTCGATCCGGCGTCGCCGGCAGTGCCCCGACTGCTCCCGCCGGTTCACCACGGTGGAGACCTGCTCGCTCATGGTCGTCAAGCGCAGCGGGGTGACCGAACCCTTCAGCCGCACCAAGGTCATCTCCGGCGTCCGCAAGGCGTGCCAGGGGCGGCCGGTCACCGAGGACGCTCTCGCCAAGCTCGGCCAGCGGGTCGAGGAGGCGGTACGCGCCACCGGGAGCGCCGAGCTGACGACCCACGACGTGGGGCTGGCCATACTCGGTCCCCTGCGGGAACTCGACCTCGTCGCGTACCTGCGCTTCGCGTCCGTGTACCGGGCGTTCGACTCGCTCGAAGACTTCGAGGCCGCCATCGCGGAACTGCGCGAACGGCGGCTTCCCGCCGGAGAGGGCGGGGAGACCCCCGAGGTCCCCGCTCCCTCCGTTCCCGCCCACTGAGTGGTACGCGCCCTCCGGCTGAGGTCTGCCGGTCGGCGCCAGGGTGGTCCACAGACCTGCTTCCGACGCCGAGCGCGGCGTCCGGAGCACCAGACACAGCACCGTGCCCCGGGAAGAACTGGGCACTTCAGGGCGTTTTTGCCCACATATGGGAGGCGGCATGACAGAGACGGCGAGCGGCCCGGCACGGAGTTCCCGCACCAAGGGAGCCAAGCCGAGCAAGGGTCTGCGTATCGAGCGCATCCACACCACCCCCGGCGTGCATCCGTACGACGAGGTGGCGTGGGAGCCCCGTGACGTCGTCATGACCAACTGGCGCGACGGCTCGATCAACTTCGAGCAGCGTGGCGTCGAGTTCCCCGACTTCTGGTCGGTGAACGCGGTCAACATCGTCACCAGCAAGTACTTCCGCGGAGCTGTCGGCACGCCGCAGCGCGAGACCGGTCTGCGCCAGCTGATCGACCGGATCGTGACCACCTACCGCAAGGCCGGCGAGGAGCACGACTACTTCGCCTCTCCCGCGGACGCCGAGATCTTCGAGCACGAGCTGGCGTACGCCCTCCTGCACCAGATCTTCAGCTTCAACTCCCCGGTCTGGTTCAACGTCGGCACCCCCCAGCCGCAGCAGGTCTCCGCCTGCTTCATCCTGTCCGTCGACGACTCCATGGAGTCGATCCTCGACTGGTACAAGGAAGAGGGAATGATCTTCAAGGGCGGTTCCGGCGCAGGCCTGAACCTGTCCCGCATCCGCTCCTCCAAGGAGCTCCTCTCCTCCGGCGGCAACGCCTCCGGCCCGGTCTCCTTCATGCGCGGTGCCGACGCCTCCGCCGGAACCATCAAGTCCGGCGGCGCCACCCGCCGCGCGGCCAAGATGGTCATCCTCGACGTCGACCACCCCGACATCGAGAACTTCATCGAGACCAAGGTGAAGGAGGAGGAGAAGATCCGCGCCCTGCGCGACGCGGGCTTCGACATGGACCTGGGCGGCGACGACATCACGTCCGTCCAGTACCAGAACGCCAACAACTCGGTCCGCGTGAACGACGAGTTCATGAAGGCCGTGGAGTCCGGCGGCACGTTCGGTCTGCGCGCCCGCATGACCGGCGAGGTCATCGAAGAGGTCGACGCCAAGTCCCTCTTCCGCAAGATGGCCGAGGCGGCCTGGGCCTGCGCCGACCCGGGCATCCAGTACGACGACACCATCAACGCCTGGCACACCTGCCCGGAGTCCGGCCGCATCAACGGCTCGAACCCGTGCAGCGAGTACATGCACCTGGACAACACCTCGTGCAACCTCGCCTCGCTGAACCTCATGAAGTTCCTCAAGGACGACGGCGAGGGCAACCAGTCCTTCGAGTCCGAGCGCTTCGCCAAGGTCGTCGAGCTCGTCATCACCGCGATGGACATCTCGATCTGCTTCGCGGACTTCCCGACGGAGAAGATCGGCGAGAACACCCGCGCCTTCCGCCAGCTCGGCATCGGCTACGCCAACCTCGGCGCCCTGCTGATGGCGACCGGCCACGCGTACGACAGCGACGGCGGCCGTGCGCTCGCCGGCGCCATCACCTCGCTGATGACCGGTACCTCCTACCGCCGCTCCGCCGAGCTCGCCGCGGTCGTCGGCCCGTACGACGGCTATGCCCGCAACGCCGAGCCGCACCAGCGCGTCATGCAGCAGCACGCCGACGCCAACACCAAGGCCGTCCACGTGGACGACCTGGACTCGCCGATCTGGGCCGCCGCCACGGAGGCCTGGCAGGACGTGATCCGCCTCGGCGCGAAGAACGGATTCCGCAACGCCCAGGCGTCCGTCATCGCCCCGACCGGCACCATCGGTCTGGCGATGTCCTGCGACACCACCGGTCTGGAGCCCGACCTCGCCCTGGTCAAGTTCAAGAAGCTGGTCGGCGGCGGCTCGATGCAGATCGTCAACGGCACCGTGCCGCAGGCGCTGCGCCGTCTCGGCTACCAGCCGGAGCAGATCGAGGCGATCGTCGCCCACATCGCGGAGAACGGGAACGTCGTCGACGCCCCGGCCCTGAAGACCGAGCACTACGAGGTCTTCGACTGCGCCATGGGTGAGCGTTCCATCTCGGCCATGGGCCACGTCCGGATGATGGCGGCCATCCAGCCGTGGATCTCCGGCGCGCTCTCCAAGACCGTGAACCTGCCGGAGACGGCCACGGTCGAGGACGTCGAAGAGGTCTACTTCGAGGCGTGGAAGATGGGCGTCAAGGCGCTCGCCATCTACCGCGACAACTGCAAGGTCGGCCAGCCCCTCTCCGCCAAGACCAAGGAGAAGGAGAAGGAGGCGGTCACCGCCAAGGCCGAGGAGACCATCCGCACCGCGGTCGAGAAGGTCGTCGAGTACCGCCCGGTCCGCAAGCGTCTTCCCAAGGGCCGTCCGGGCATCACCACCTCCTTCACGGTCGGTGGCGCCGAGGGATACATGACCGCCAACTCCTACCCGGACGACGGTCTCGGCGAGGTCTTCCTGAAGATGTCGAAGCAGGGCTCCACCCTCGCGGGCATGATGGACGCCTTCTCCATCGCCGTCTCCGTCGGTCTGCAGTACGGCGTCCCGCTGGAGACGTACGTCTCGAAGTTCACCAACATGCGCTTCGAGCCGGCCGGTATGACGGACGACCCGGACGTGCGGATGGCGCAGTCGATCGTCGACTACATCTTCCGTCGCCTGGCGCTCGACTTCCTGCCCTTCGAGACCCGCTCGGCCCTCGGCATCCACTCCGCCGAGGAGCGTCAGCGTCACCTCGACACCGGTTCCTACGAGCCGACCGAGGAGGACGAGGACCTGCACACCGAGTCGCTGGCCCAGTCCGCCCCGCTGCACGTGGAGCCGCTGAAGGCCGTCGCCGCCCCGGTGGAGGCAGCCGAGAAGCCGGCGCCGCGGATCGCGCACACCTCGGCCGAACTGGTCGAGATGCAGCTCGGCATCAGCGCCGACGCCCCGCTCTGCTTCTCCTGCGGGACGAAGATGCAGCGCGCCGGCTCCTGCTACATCTGCGAGGGCTGCGGCTCGACCAGCGGTTGCAGCTGATCCCAGCCGCACGCGCCCGTGCGCGCGCTCGAAACCGCGCGCACGAGTGACAGTTGAGTGACCGCCGAGGGCGGTGGACCCGGGAGACCGGGACCACCGCCCTCGGCGCGTTTCCGTCGGGCTCAGGGAGCTCGGGACACCCCTGAGCGTTCCGGCGTTCGTTCCGCTGCCCGTTCTGCTGCTCGTCCGGACCTGCTGGTTCTACCGGGCTTCCGGGACCCCGGCGGCTCTCCGGGCCTTCACGCCGAGGGCCCCACGCCCCTGCCCATCTCGGCGGCGAAGGTGCCCGGATCGCCGTCGAAACCCCGGAGCACCGCGTGGAAGCTCCAGAGGCCGGAGCCGTCCCGGGTGAACTCGGCCACGACCGCCGCGGTCGCCGAGGCGACGCGAGAGAAGTCGTCCTCAGCCAGTTCGGTGTAGCCCTCGCGGATCTGCACACCGGTGTGGGGCACCGCCCCGAACGTCTTGCGGCCGTCGCGCTGCTGGATCGCCACGCCGACGACGACCCGTACGTACCGCTCGGCGAGCCGGTCGAGTTCCAGGGTCATCACTTCGTCGAACCCGAACCCCTGGCCGTTCCTGCTGTCCCGGTTGAGGGTGATGGTGCCGTCGGGGGAGCGGCTGTCGAAGTGCACGAGGTAGTCGGGGTCGCCGAACGGGGCGTCGGCGACATACGTGCCCGCGATGATGTCCAGGTCGTTGGGCGGTTCACCGAGCTCGCTGGGGTCCCACTTGATCCTTACTTCGACCTTCTCGATGTCCTTGTTGGGAGTGCTCATCGGACTTCCCTTCATGCCGCTGCGCCATCGATCCGGTCCTATCACCCGATGATGGCTATAACTCTTCCCGGATCCAACCGCGTTGGCGCCGGGCGGTCGGATCGGGCCACGTCCGGCCCGAAGTGGCGTGAAGCGGCCGTGTGGTGAAGGCCGCGGATGCTCAGGTTGCTTGCTCGGGGAGCTCGGGGAGCTCGGGGAGCTCGGGGAGCTCCGGGAGATCTCGGAGTGCTCCGGGAATCCGCGAGATCTCGGGTGCTTGGGGAGTGCTCGGAGTCCTCGGTGTTCTGGGTGCTTCTCAGTGCGGGATGCGGAGGGGGGCGCGCTGGACGGTCTCCTCGCGGAACAGCTCGATCCGGCTGCTGACCTGGCGCAGGAGGTGGGTGTCCTCGATGCGGTCGAGATAGAGGCAATTGCGGGCCACGCCTTCCAGCTCGAAGGCGAAGCAGAGCGACATCAGGGGGTTGATGAACAGTTCACTGCCCCGGGTGCGCGACGTGAACCGTACGTCCCCGAACGAGCCACGGACCGCTGCGGCGATTGACCCGTTGACGATGCTGGGGTGGCCCGGGGTGCTCTCCTGGGCGTGCGCGACCGCGTCGAGGTAGAGCGCGCCCTCGCGCGTCGAACGGGACAGGGAGAACGCGCCGAGGTAGGCGCCGTCCCGCTCCAGGGCGGCGATGTTCTCCAGCACGAGCCCGTGGCTGACCCCGTGGTACGCGTCCACCCCGAAGCCCACGGAGACGATCAGGCGCTGCGCCACGTCGATCCCGGCGAGCGCGGCGACGGAGGTCAGGTCCTCCTCGGGTGTGCCGAGACCTGATTCGTCGCCCCGCATGAGGATGTCCGTACTGCCGTCGACGAGGACGACCGCGTCAACGGCGTACCGCTCGATCAGCGCCCGGTACGCGTCGCGCAGAGGTTGGACACCCACGCGCGCGAGGGCGTGGACGGTACTGGGGTACCCGTTCAGTGCCAGCCACTGGGCGAGGGTGCGTTCGGGAAAGTACGTCTGGTACGGGGAGCTGTCGGGGGTGACGGCCGCGACGTCCGGCGCGACCCAGTCGTCCAGGGGGAGGCTCTCGATCGAGCTGAAGGTGAGATTGGCGAGCGTGACGTCCTGCCCTCGGTGCAGGAGCGACAGGGCGATCGGCAGGCCTGCGTAGATGTCGAAGCCGCCGCCGGCCCCGGTGACGAGTATGTGCTGGGCGGATTCCAGCCGGGAGAACAGCGGATGGGCGTGCAGTCCGGTCATGGTGATCATTCTGTGTATCCCGCACCGGATTGTGGACGGAGTTCGGACGTTCTCCACCGGAGAGTGACGCGCGCCACGCCCGGAGCCGTACGATGGCGCGGTGCTGGTCAAGTGGATGCGTTGCGCCGTGGTGGACCGTCATGGGTTCGAAGAGGGGCAGCGACAGGGGGCGGGGCTGCTCGATGAGCCGGGGTTCCGAGGGCAGGGCGGCGGGTGGAGCCGGGGGCGTCCGGACATCGCCCACGTTTTCGCGTTCTGGGAGAACCGGGTCTTCTACGACTCCTCCATGGCGCGCACCGGCGACGGCGCGACCGCCGGGCGACCGGGTGCGTACCGCGACGTGCAGGTCAAGCTGTTCGAGTACCGCTTCGACGTGAAGACGGGCTTCGAACCGGAATTCACCGACGCCGATGTCATCCGGGTGGCCCACAGCAAGGTCCGTGAGGACCGGGTCGAGCACTTCGCGCTCATGCAGCAGCGGGTCTGGAACCCGGCCATGGCGGGATCGCCGGGCATGCTGCGCGGGGTCTTCGGCGAGGCGCCGGGCCACGAGTTCCTGGTGCTGTCCATGTGGCAGTCGAGCGCGGAGCGCGGCAAGTACCGGGTCCAGAGCGCCGAGCGGCTGTCGGAGCGCGCCGGGACCGAGGCGGACGTACTGGCGCTGAGCGGCGACGTCGTCCAGCTGGAGCCGTCCTGGACGATCGCCTGACCCGGGCGCGACGTCATGCGTCCCGGCCCGGCCGTCGGACACGGACCTGACCGGCCGTGCCCGGCCGGGAGCCGGGGGGTTCGCCCCACCGTTCGAACGAGGCGTATTCGTTCGCAGCCCTTAGGGTCGTTCCATGGCACGACCGCAGCGCATCGTCCTCGTACGGCACGGAGAGTCCGAGGGCAATGTGGACGACACGGTGTACGAGCGTGAGCCCGACCACGCCCTGCGGCTGACGCACACCGGGCTCCAGCAGGCCGAGGCGACGGGTTTCCGGCTGCGCGCGTTGTTCGGTGACGAGCGGGTGAGCGTGTACGTCTCCCCCTACCGCCGCACCCACGAGACGTTCCGCGCGCTCGGACTCGACCTCACCCGGGTACGGGTGCGCGAGGAGCCCAGGCTGCGCGAGCAGGACTGGGGAAACTGGCAGGACCGGGACGACGTGCGGCTCCAGAGGGCGTACCGGGACGCCTACGGGCACTTCTTCTACCGCTTCGCGCAGGGCGAGTCCGGAGCCGACGTCTACGACCGGGTCGGCGCTTTCCTGGAAAGTCTGCACCGGAGTTTCGAGGACCCCGACCACCCGCCGAACGTGCTGCTCGTGACGCACGGGCTCACGATGAGACTGTTCTGCATGCGCTGGCTGCACTGGTCGGTCGCCGAGTTCGAGTCGCTGTCCAACCCGGGCAACGCCGAGACCCGGATGCTGCTGCTCGGACCCGACAACCGCTACACCCTCGACCGCCCGTTCGCGCGCTGGCGGACCCCGGAGCCGTACGGCATCACTGGATAGAGCGGTGGAGCGGCAGAGCGTTCCCCGAGCCGTCGTGGAATTCCCGAGCCGTCATCGAACTAGCGAATAGAGTGGTAGGAAGATGATCTCTTACTCCTCCGATACCTTCGAACGTCGTTACGAACGCACCCTCGCCAGTCTGCGCGGACTCTCCGTAGGGGACGCCCTGGGCTCCCAGTTCTTCGTCCCCGTGAACTACCCGCTGCTGCGGAGCCGCACGCTGCCGCCCGGGCCCTGGCAGTGGACCGACGACACCGAGATGGCCTGCTCGGTGGTGGCCGTGCTCGCCGAACACGGCCGCATCGACCAGGACGCGCTCGCCCACTCCTTCGCCGAACGCCACGACTTCGACCGCGGCTACGGCCCTGCGGTGAACCGGATGCTCCGGCTCGTGCGCGAGGGCGGCGACTGGCAGGAGCTCGCCGCCGGGCTGTTCCAGGGCCAAGGCTCCTGGGGCAACGGTTCCGCCATGCGCGTCGCCCCGCTCGGCGCCTGGTACGCCGGCGATCCCGAGCAGGCCACCCACCAGGCCGAGATCTCCTCTTACACCACCCACCAGCACCGTGAGGCCGTCACCGGAGCGATGGCCGTGGCCGCCGCGGCGGCGCTCGCCGCCTCCCCCGGGGGACCGCCCCCACCGGAGGAACTGCTCGACGCGGTGATCGCCCTGCTGCCGCGCAGCGCGGTGGTGGCCGGGCTGCGGCGCGCGAAGGACATGCTCGACTACGAGGACCCCACGACGGTCGCCGCGGTCCTCGGCAACGGCCGCCGTACCAGCGCTCAGGACACCGTCCCCTTCGCCCTCTGGTCGACCGCACGCTCCCTCGGCTCCTACGAGGAGGCGTTCTGGGTGACCGCCCAGGCGGGCGGTGACGTCGACACCACCTGCGCCATCGTCGGGGGAATCGTCGCGGCGGGCCGGGCCGGAGCCCCGCCCGCCGGATGGCTCTCACAGACCGAGGAACCGCCCGCCTGGGTGCCCGCCGAGCCACGCGTCTGACCCGTCTGACCGCTGTCCGTCGACCGCTGTGCGTCGATCGTTGTCCGCTGTCCGCTGTCCGCTGTCCGCTGTCCGCTGTCCGTCGACCGCTGATTGCCGTCGGCCGGGATTCCGGGGCACCCGGCCGGTGCGAACCGGGTTTTCCGGACGTGCACCGGGTGCCCAGCGGAAGCGTTCGGGCGCGGAGCGTGGTCATGCCGTCCTTCGTGTCACGGTCCTGCCACAGGGCCCCCGGGGCCGGTGCGCGCGGGCCCCGCGCGGCTACTGTTTCGGCCACGCGCCGCCCGGTGGTCTGCACCCGCGCGCGAGGGAACGAGACAGCGGGTGACGTGCCGACGCACGGCCGTGCCGACGCACGACCGCACGGTGGGCCCGCGCGGGGGAGGGGTCCCATGACAACGTCCGAGTCCGGCCAGCCGTCCGGAATACCGGATCCGCAGGACGCGTCACCGTCGTCCGGTGGTGCCGGTGGTGCCGGCGACGTGGGTGCGTCCGGTGCGTCCGGTCCGTCTGGTGGGTCAGGCGGCTCGGGCGGTTCTGGCTCCGGTGGGGTAGGCGGGGCGCCGCCCGTGTCCCCGGTGGCTGCGCATCCGTCCGTCTCCCCGGTGGCCGCGAAGTCGTCGGGCGGCAGCGCGCATCCGCGTGCGGCATCCCCGGCATCGGGGCCGGTTCAGGGGTCACCGGCGTCCCCGGGCGCGCCCGCCAACCCCTGGACGCCCCGGCCCGCGCAGCCAGGAGTGTTCGCCCAGGTCCGTCCGGCGACTCCGCCGCCCATCGGGAGCGCGACCCTGTGGGCGGTCGTCGCCACCGGAGTCCTCAGCGCCCTGCTGCTCGGCGACGGTCTCGGGATCAACCTCCTCATCGTCGCACTGCCCGCCGCGGCCGGAGCCTGGCTGGAGGCCCGCAGGGCCGGTCGTGGGGCGCGCGCGTGGACGCTGACCTGGGCGGTGGGCGGACTGGCACTGCTGGCGATCCCGGCGCTGCTGGACGCGGGCTGGCCGACCTTCCTCGCGGTGGTGTCCGCGGTCGCCCTGGGCTCACTCGCCCTGCACGGCAGCCGCAGCTGGGTGGGCGTGTTCGCGGGGTCGCTGGGGGTGCTGGACGCGGTGGTCCCGGGCGTCGGATGGGGCTGGCGCGGCGTCCGTGCGCGGGCCACCGGCTCGCGGGCGCGCTGGGGCACCGTGCTCCGGACGACCGCTGTCGCCGTGGTGCTGCTGCTGGTGTTCGGGACGCTCTTCGCGAGTGCCGACGCGGCCTTCGCGGATCTGCTCGGCGATGTCCTGCCGGACGTCTCGCTGGGCGACGGGCCCTGGCGGGTCTTCCTTCTCGCGCTGGGCCTGGCCGGCGCACTCGCCGCCGCGCACACGGCCGCCGCCCCCACGCGGTGGGACAGGATTGCCGTCAGGCCGGGGCGAGCGCGGGGGCGGGTGGAGTGGGCGCTGCCGCTCATCGTCCTCGACGTGCTGTTCGCCGCTTTCATCGCGCTCCAGCTCGTCGTGCTGCTCGGCGGCTACGACAAGGTCCTGGAGGAGACGGGCCTGAAGCCCGCGGAGTACGCCCGCGAGGGCTTCTGGCAGCTGCTGTGGGCCACTCTGCTGACCCTGGTGGTCATCGCCCTGGCTCTGCGGCTCGCCCCACGCGGCGGGGCGAAGGACCGCCTGCTCGTCAAGGGCGTGCTCGGTACCCTCTGCGTCCTCACCCTCGTCGTCGTGGCCTCCGCGCTGCGGCGCATGGATCTGTACGTCGACGCGTTCGGCCTCACCCGGTTGCGCATCTCGGTGGCGGCGGTCGAACTCTGGCTCGGCGTCGTACTGGTGCTGATCATCGCGGCAGGCGTCTTCGGCGCCCGGCATCTGCCCAGGGCGGTCGCGGTCAGCGCCGCCGTGGGCGTGCTGGCTTTCGGGCTGATCTCCCCCGACCGGCTGATCGCCGAACAGAACGTCCAGCGCTACCGCGAGGGCAAGGCGATCGACATCACCTACCTGCAGAAACTGTCGGCCGACGCGGTGCCCGCTCTGGACAGGATTCCCAGTGCGAGCATGCGTGCCTGCGCGCTCCGGGAAATCCAGAAAACGCTCCGGCGTTCGGACGCACCGTGGTACGCCACGAGCTGGAGCGAGGCGAAGGCGCGGGACATCCTCGCCGACCGCCCCGCAGCCCCGGCCGGAGCGCCGTGCAACGCGCTGAACGACACCGACGACCGGATCGGCCGCGACACCACCGATCCCACCGATCCTGTCGACCCCGGCGCCTTCGACCCGTACGACCCGTACTGACGCGGGAGCCCCGCACCCGCCTCCGACGCGGGGGCGCGCCGGAGCCGACCGACCGCCCGACCGACCGCTCGACTGACCGATCGTCCGCCGGAACCGCTCCGCCGCCGCTCCCGCCGACGGTACGGTTCCGTCCCGCGGCGGCGGCTCCGCGCCGGCAGTCGGTACGGCACGGCGGTGGCGGCTGCCGCGGGCGGCGGGCGGCGGGCGCCGGGCGCCGGGACCCGACACCGCATCCGTGCGGATACGGCGCCGGGCCCCACACCCCGGTATCCGAACGGATGCCCGTGTCGGTCGCTGGACACCGCGTCTGCCGGGCAGTTCACGGAATGCCCGGTCCCCCGGGGTGTCGCCACCGCCGCCATCGGCGTACGCTGTCTGGCGCCATGCCGTACGAACCACCCACGCACACCGTCGAGCGCTCGCTCCGTGCCACCACCGGTGCCCGGACCGTCGCCGGTGTCGACGAAGTCGGACGCGGAGCGTGGGCAGGTCCCGTCACCGTCTGCGCGGCGGTCACCGGTCTGCGCAGGCCCCCGGAGGGGCTCACCGACTCCAAACTGATCACGCCCCGGCGCCGCGCCGAGCTGGCGCCCGTCCTGCGTGACTGGGTCACCGCCTACGGCCTCGGCCATGCCTCTCCCGAGGAGATCGACGACCTCGGGATGACGGCCGCGCTCCGTCTCGCCGCCGTCCGCGCCCTGGACGAGCTGCCGGTACGCCCCGACGCGGTGATTCTCGACGGCAAGCACGACTACCTCGGAAGCCCGTGGCGGGTACGTACCGTCATCAAGGGGGACCAATCCTGCATCGCGGTCGCCGCCGCCTCGGTCATCGCCAAGGTGCACCGCGACACGATGATGGCGGAACTCGGCGCCGAAACCGGAGAGTTCGAGGACTTCGCCTTCGGAGCCAACGCGGGATACCCCTCACCGACGCACCGGGCGGCGCTGGAGGAACTGGGGCCCACCCCCCACCACCGCATGTCCTGGTCGTACCTCGACGCGCTGCCACGGTGGCAGCACCTGAAGAAGGTCCGTTTCTCCGCCGAGGCGGCAGCACTCGAAAGCGGGGGCCAGCTCGGCTTCGACTTCTGATCGCGCTTGCGCACCCACCCGCCGACACCAGGCGTATCGGCATTTGATAGACAACCATCCATGCCTCTCACCCCCGAGGAGCCTCAGATTCACGAGAGCGCTCAGGGTCCCCGTGTGACTCCGGCCGCCGGCCGCACCGCGTCGACCCCCCGTCCCGTTCCTGGCCCGCGTTCTGCGGCCACCCCGCGTCCCGGACACCCGGGACCCGCACGGCCTGCGCCTCCGGCGCAGCGCCCCCACCCCGTCCCCGGCCCGCCCGTGCGTACGGAGAATCGTTCCGTACCGCAGCTGCAGGTGATCCCGGCCCCCGTCGCCGGAGCGCTCGACGCCGCCGAGGAGGCTGTCGACCTGCTGCTCGACAACGGCCGTGCTCCGGGTGACGTCCTCGTGCTCACCACGGGCGAGCAGCACCCCTGGGCGACGCACGAACTCTCCTTCGGTGAGGCCTCGTACTGGGCGCAGCACGATGCCGGTGACGACGTGTTCTTCGCGGACCTGTCGTTGATCGGCCGCGCGGGCGGCCGTCCGGTCGTGGTCGTCGCGGTCAACGGCGACCTGGTCGGCGACGCGGCCCAGCGGCTGTCCCTCGCGCGCGAGCGGGCCGGCGCGCTGCTGATCGTGTGCGGCGACCCGACGGCGATCAACTCCGCTCTCGGCGCGAGCGTCTGATCCGACCGGGAGCCCGCCTGCCCGGAGCTTCGGTCCGGCCGTCCCGCACGGGGCGGCCGGGTTCCGGCCCGCCGGGTTTTGCCGGGTTTCTCCGGCCACCGGATTCCGGTCCGCCGGGGCGTGTGCGTGCGCCGGGTTCAGCGGGCAGCCGTGCGCAGCATCGCCTCGGTCGCGCGTCCGCCCGTGCGGAGTGGGGCAGGGGCGGGAGCGAAGGCCTCCGCGAGCGACGCGGGCGCGGACAGGGAACTCGGCTGCCTGCCTCCTCTGCCCTCGCCCAGCACCTGCCACCCGCCCCGGGTCAGCGTGATGTACGCCCCGCAGCGCAGCCCGTGCAGGGTGCAGGCGTCCCGCAGCCCCCACATCCAGGCGCCGTCCTCCTCCGTCCAGCGCTCGTCGCCCTCGCGGCAGTAGAGCAGGACGGCCGTACGGGCCGGGGTACGACGACGCAGGTCGTGCGGGATGACGCGGCGCAGGTGGGAGAGGAGCGCGTTGCGGAACTCCCACCCGTCCGCGGCAGCGGAGCCGCGCCGGACGAACGAGGCGCTGGCGTTCAGCCGTTCCTCGTGGTCGAGCACGGCCACGACGGCGGTGGCAGGGGTGGGACGGTGGCGCGCGTGGAGCCCGCTGACCACCTCACGGGGGTTGCGCAACAGTGGTATCCCCGCCGATGCCCACTCGGTGGGTTCCAGCATCCGGGCGAGACGACTGGTGGAGCCGGCCGGCATCGAGGACGCCGCCCACGGTGAGGTGTCTGCGGACGGTGCGAATCCGAAGGTCACGGTTCTCCCTTCGTTACGCGCCCACGGTGCGGGCAGGATGACAGAGGGCACGCCCATACGGGCCGTGAAATGACCGTGCGGGAGGCAACTCCAATTCTTCCTGGCGTATCGGCGGGCGGCAACGAGCAATTGGAACACCTGACGGATATCTGCCGTAAAGACCTGGATATCCCTGCCCGCCGAGGGCTCCCGCGACGCCTCCCGTCTCCTTCGAACAGCGAGGCGCAGAAAGAACACCCCGCAGCGGTGTCCGGCGCGGGAGCCTTCCGTACTGGTGTCCGTCACCCTGCGTGAGGTGGCCGTGCTGCCCGGACATCGGGTTGCATGGGGGGCATGAACACCCTGGATCTCCGCACCGAAGCAGACGCCATTCTCGCCGAACTGGTCGGTGACCCGGGCGGCTCCGCACGGTTGCGGGAGGACCAGTGGCAGGCGGTGGCAGCCCTGGTGGAGGACCGCCGCCGGGCTCTGGTGGTGCAGCGCACCGGGTGGGGCAAGTCGGCGGTGTATTTCGTCGCGACCGCCCTGTTGCGCCGACGCGGCGCCGGCCCCACGGTGATCGTCTCGCCGCTGCTCGCCCTGATGCGCAATCAGGTCGACTCGGCGGCGCGGGCCGGTATCCAGGCGCGCACCATCAACTCGGCCAACCCGGAAGAGTGGGAGACCATCTACGGCGAGGTCGAGCGCGGCGAGACGGACGTCCTGCTCGTCAGCCCGGAGCGTCTCAACTCGGTGGACTTCCGCGATCAGGTGTTGCCCCGGCTCGCCGCCACGACCGGTCTGCTGGTGGTCGACGAGGCGCACTGCATCTCCGACTGGGGCCACGACTTCCGGCCGGACTACCGCCGACTGCGGGCGATGCTCGCCGAGCTCGCACCCGGGGTGCCGGTCCTGGCCACCACCGCGACCGCCAACGCGCGCGTCACCGCGGACGTCGCCGACCAGCTCGGCACGGGCGCCGGTGAGGCGCTCGTCCTGCGCGGGCCGCTGGAACGGGAGAGCCTGCGCCTCGGAGTCGTACGACTGCCGGATGCCGCGCACCGCCTGGGCTGGCTGGCCGAGCACCTGGACGAGCTGCCCGGTTCCGGGATCATCTACGCCCTCACCGTCGCCGCCGCCGAGGAGGCCACCGCCTTCCTGCGGCAGCGGGGCTTCGCGGTCGCCTCCTACACGGGCCGCACCGAGAACGCCGACCGTCTTCAGGCCGAGACCGACCTCCAGGAGAACCGGGTCAAGGCGCTGGTCGCCACTTCGGCCCTCGGTATGGGCTTCGACAAGCCCGACCTGGGGTTCGTCGTCCACCTCGGCTCGCCGTCCTCTCCCATCGCCTACTACCAGCAGGTGGGACGAGCCGGCCGAGGCGTGGCCCACGCCGACGTGCTGCTGCTGCCGGGCAAGGAGGACGAGGCCATCTGGCGCTACTTCGCCGACACGGCTTTTCCGCCCGAGCCCCAGGTGCGGCAGACCCTCGCGGCGCTGGAGGGCGCGGGGCGACCGCTGTCGGTGCCGGCGCTGGAGGCGTCCGTCGAGCTCCGGCGCAGCAGGCTGGAGACGATGCTGAAGGTCCTGGACGTCGACGGCGCGGTGAAGCGGGTGAAGGGCGGCTGGACGGCCACCGGCGCCCCGTGGGTGTACGACGCCGAGCGCTACGCCTGGGTGGCGCGGCAGCGGGCGGCCGAGCAGCAGGCCATGCGCGACTACGTGAGCACGTCCGGCTGCCGGATGGAGTTTCTGCGCCGACAGTTGGACGACGAGGGCGCGGCCCCGTGCGGCCGTTGCGACAACTGCGCGGGAGCCTGGGCCGATTCCTCCGTATCGGCCGAGACGCTGACAGGCGCGGCGAAGGAACTGGACCGGCCGGGAGTGGAGGTCGAGCCGCGCCGGATGTGGCCGACCGGGCTGCCCGTCCTGGGCATCGAGCTGAAGGGGCGTATCCCGGTCAAGGAGCAGTGCTCCGGCGGGCGGGCCCTGGGCCGGCTCTCGGACATCGGCTGGGGCAACCGGCTGCGCCCACTGCTCGCCGAGAACGCACCGGACGTGCCCGTCCCCGACGACGTCCTGCGGGCGGCCGTGGACGTCCTCGCCGATTGGGCCCGCTCCTCCGGGGGTTGGGCGACGAACACCCCCGACGCCTCCTCCCGGCCGGTGGGGGTCGTCGCGGTCCCTTCCCTTTCGCGCCCGCAGTTGGTCGGCTCCCTCGCCCAGGGGATCGCTGCCGTCGGCCGCATGCCCTTCCTGGGCACGCTGACGTACACGGGTCCGGAAGGCGCGCACACCGCGCGCCGCAGCAACTCCGCTCAGCGCGTCCGAGCGCTGTCCGGTGCTTTCGCCGTCTCCGGCGAACTGGCGGCAGCTCTGGCCGAGTCGCCCGGTCCCGTCCTGCTCGTGGACGACTCCACCGACTCCGGCTGGACCCTCGCGGTCGCCGCGCGGCTGCTGCGCAGGGCAGGCGCCGAGCAGGTCCTTCCGCTGGTGCTGGCCGCCGCTGGCTGAGTCTCCGGCGACCCTCCCCGGGTGGTTCATGTCCCTTGCCGCACCGTCCGGTTGAAATCCGCTGTGGCGGGACGGAGACCGGCCGGGAGGGCGATCGAGGGACTGGAGAGGGGAAGGGCGGCCGTACCGACGGCCGCCCACGCGGTGGGCGCGTGCGAGGAACGAAGCGCGGCGTTGTGTACTGAGCGGTTCAACGTGCTGGTGAGTGGTCATGGCCCCATGAGAACCCCGGGTACTGACAATCCGCCAGTGACGCTCTGTGCCTGTGGATGAGTACCTGGGGGGAAATGTCGAAGTTATCCACAGGGGTCGCGGAAATCTGAGTGGTGCGAGACGGTCATGCCATGAACAAGCACTACGAATCCACCAGCTCCTCCGACGCTCAGCAGGTCACTCTGCGTGGCCCTGCGGATCTCGCCGATGCCCTTCCCTACCTCTTGGGGTTCCATCCGACCGACAGCGTCGTCCTGGTGGGACTGCACGGTGGCCGTGGCCGTTTCGGGGGGCGACTGCGCCAGGGAATCCCGCAGTCGGCACAGGAATGGGGCCCGGCGGCGGACCAGTTGGCGGACTGCCTGATCTCGGGAAGCGAGCAGCGCGGTGGCCGGCCGGACGCGATTGTTCTCTTCCTCTGCCAGGACCCGTCCACGGGGGAGTCCGCCGACGAGGTCATGGAGAGGCTGCGGCCCTTCGCTCAACTCCTGCGCACCGCTTGCGGGTCACTCGACGTTCCCGTGCTGGAGGCGCTCTGCATCTCCAACGGCAGGTACTGGTCGTACTGTTGCCCGGACGGCCGGTGCTGTCCGAAGGGCGGCACCTTGCTCGCCCTTCCGGGCACCACCGTGATGGCCGCCGCCGCGACCTATGCCGGGATCCAGGTCAGAGGGTCGCTCCGGGAGCTGGAGCAACGGCTGGTGCCTTGGTCCGGCGCGCACGAGCCGGAGCAGCTCCGCGCACTGGACGAGGTGGGCGCGGCGATGGTGACCCGCATCCTCGACACCCACGGACGCAGCCAGGTGGCCAGGGAGACCCTGGATCTGGCGCGGGGGCTGCTGGAGCGGGTCGGCGACACGCCCGTGCCCTCGGCCGAGGGTGTCGCCGACTTCCACGACGACGGCCTGATCAGCCACGACGAGGCCGCCGCCGTGATCCTGGGGCTTCAGGACAGGGAGACCCGGGACCGCGCCGCGCGATGGATGGAGGGCCCGGAGGCCCATGCGGCACTCCGCCTCTGGCGCGCCCTCGCCCGGCGTTGTGTGGGCCCGTACATGGAGCACGCAGCCGCCCCGCTGGCGCTGGCCGCCTGGGTCTCGTGGTCGACCGGGGACGAACCCGGCGCACGCGTGGCTCTCGAACTCGCCCTGCGGGCGGACCCCGACTACACCTTCGCCCGGCTCCTCCATCAGGCGTGCGACGAAGGCGTGGACCCGGAGAAGCTGCGCCGCTGCCTTCGGGAGGAGGAAGAAGAGGCCAGGCGGTCCGCCGCCGGACCAGGCGTCCAGCAGCCGGATCCGACGGAGCCACACAGGGTGGACCGGGCGGGGACGGGCGCGTCGGCAAGGTCGTCGGCCGCCGCGCGGAGCAGGAGGGTCTCCGCCCGCACCCGCCCCGTCTCCCCGGCCAATCCGGGGACGGCACGGGCCAGGCGCCGGGAACGGCTGCCGCGAGGGCACCAGGAGGACAGGGACGGCACCGGCGGCTGAGCTCGCTCGCCCCTGCCCCGATGCGGCCCGGTTGCTCCGATGCGGCCCGGTCTCCTCATGACCCCGTCTCGGTGGGAGCGGTGTGGTCCCGCGGGGGAGACCGCACCGCACCGCCACCCGCCGAGGCCGGAGCAACCGGAGCGCAACGCCCGCACCCGTCCCGGTGGCCGCGCCTTCGGACGTGCCGAATGGAGTGTTTATCGTCAGGGAGACGACTATGATCACCGCATGCCGTCCTACGACCCGTCGACGTTCCCGCCCTTCGCTGTCACCGTCGACCTGGTCGTGCTGACCGTGCGGCGCCACGCGCTCTGCGCGCTGGTCGTACGCCGCGGGGAAGCACCCTTCCAGGGCCGTTGGGCGCTGCCCGGCGGCTTCGTCCGCGCGGACGAGGACCTGAGCGCCGCAGCCGCCCGCGAACTGGTCGAGGAGACCGGACTCTGCGCACACGACCCGGCCGCTCCGGTCGCCGGAAACGGCGCCCACCTCGAACAACTCGCCACGTACGGCGCCCCGTCCCGTGACCCGCGCATGAGGGTCGTCAGTGTGGCCCACTTGGCGCTCTCGCCGGACCTCCCCGCTCCCCGCGCGGGAGGGGACGCCAACGGGGCGCGCTGGGCGTCGGTGGACGATCTGCTCGCGGCCGGCGGTGACACGGTGGGGGAGGAGTCCTCCGCGCCGCTTGCGTTCGACCACGCCCGCATCCTCGCGGACGGAGTGGAGCGGGCCCGCTCCAAGATCGAGTACTCCTCGCTCGCCACGGCGTTCTGCCCTCCCGAGTTCACGGTCGGAGAACTGCGACGCGTCTACGAGGCCGTGTGGGGTGTGGTTCTGGACCCCAGGAACTTCCACCGCAAGGTCACCGGGACGCCAGGATTCCTGGTGCCCTCCGGCGGTACGACAACCCGACAGGGCGGTCGACCCGCCCAGTTGTTCCGTGCGGGTTCGGCCACCGTGCTCAACCCGCCCATGCTGAGGCCCGAAGTCTGAGGCCCGAAGTCTGAGGCCCGAAGTCTGAGGCCCGAAGTCTGAGGCCCGAAGTCCGAGACCGGAAACCGGAAGCCCGAGGGTGTGGTCCGAAAAACCGACAGTACGACCTCGCTGGTCTGTCGGCCCGGGCGGTCAACGGGCCGGCTCGAACGCGGTGACTCCTTGGCTCCCCAAGACCGCGAGCGCGGAACACTCGTAGGATTCCGGCTGCACCAAAAGTCGCAAATGTCGCGTTATGTTGCTGAGGTACGCACGCTCCCTGCCGCCGAGCGCTCACACCTTCCGCGAGAGAAGCGATGCTCCAGGCCATCGGACTGACCAGTGCCCGCCGCCGCGACCTGCCGCCCGCGGTGGACGATCTCACCTTCGAGGCCCGCTCGGGCCGTGTCACCGCGCTCCTCGGCGTTCCCGGTGCCGGAAAGACGACGGCCCTGCGGCTGATGCTCGAACTCGACCCCGGACGCGGAGTCACCTACTTCAGAGGCCGCCCCCTCCACCGGATCGGGCACCCGCCCAGGGAGGTGGGCGTGCTCCTCGGAGACGTACCGGGGCATCCGGCGCGGACGGCGCGCGGGCAGCTGCGCATGCTCTGCGCCGCCGCGGGCGCGCCTCTGTCCCGCGCCGACGAGATGCTCGACGTCGTCGGTCTCTCCGGTCTCGGTGACCAGCGCATCGGCGGGCTCTCCGTCGGGATGGACCGCAGACTGGGGCTCGCCTCGGCCCTGTTGGGCGACCCGCACACGCTGCTGCTCGACGATCCCACCGATGGCCTGTCCTCCCGCGAGCGCGGCTGGCTGTACGGACTGATGCGGGCACACGCGGCCCAGGGGGGCACGGTGCTGTGGACCACGAGCGACCCCAAGGAGGCCGTCCGTTCGGCGGACCGCGTCGTCACCATCGGTGGCGGCAGGCTCGTGGCGGACCAGGAGGTCGCCGACTTCGCCCGTACCCGGCTCCGCCCTCGCGTCGCCGTGCATTCCCCGCACGCCGCCCGTCTCGCCGCGGTGATCGGGCGGGAAGCCCGGGAAGCCCGCAGGTCCGTGGAGATCGTGGCCGAGGAAGGCGCTCGCCTCTCGGTCTACGGGAGCAACTGCGCGGAGATCGGGGACGCCGCGTTCCGGTACGACATCCCCGTGCACCTGCTCGCCGACGAGCTCGGTGACGCGGGCCCTCCCGCACCCCCCGCGCCCGCTCCCGCCTCCGCGGCGGCGCTCTCCGAACTGCCGCCGCCCATCACGGTGCGTCCTCCGCGGGGCCCGCTGCGCCCGATGAGGTACGAGGTGAGGCGCATGCTGGGGGTGAGGACAACGACGTTGATCATGGCGGTGGTTCTGGTCGCGTCGGCTGCCGCCTCCGTCCTGCTGGCGCGTATCGGGGGAGTCTCGCAACCGCATCTGCTCGCCGGCTGGCCCGCGCTGCTGCCGCTTCCTCCGGCGGCGCTCGGGGCCGGGCTGCTGGGAGCACTCTCCTACGGTGACGAATTCCGCTACCCGGCTCTCGCGGCAAGCAGGGGGACGGTGCCGAGGCGGCTCGGTCTGCTCGTGGCGAAACTCCTCGTCACCGGCGTGGTGGCAGCGGCTCTCGCGCTCCTCGTCGTGGTCTGCGACGTCCAGTTGCTCCGCCTCTTCTACGGGGAGAAGGTGGCCGCGGCGCCGGGGAACGCGACCGCCCTGGCCGCGAGTTGGATCGGACTCTCGGTCGGCTGCGCTTGGGCGGCGCTCCTCGCGGCGGGAATCTTCCGGGTGGCCGGGGCCGGAGTGGCGGCGGTGCTCGCTGTTCCCGTGCTCGTGATGCCGCTGTTGCAGAAGGTGTTCGCAGGGCCCGCGGCGCACGCTCTCACCGGCCTTCCCGCACGCCTTCGCCAACTGGCCTGGCTCGACATCCCGCCGGGGCCGGACCGGTGGCTGCTGGCGGCCGGCCGGATTCTGGTTCAGCCCGTCGGTCTCGCGCTCCTGGTCTCGCTGGCGGCTCTGGTCTGCGCCTACGTCGGTACCGCCCTCCGGAACAGGGCGCGTTGGTGACCGTGGGAGAGTCGACGGTCGACTGCCGAACCCCAACTCGGCTCTGACTGACCGAATTGAGACGATAAAGCGTCAATTGCGACGCGGGCGACGATCACCCTTTCGTGTGCTTTTCAGCAAAGACCTCAAGGGGCGTGCGAGCCACGCCGACAAATGATGCGTGAGTACCCTTGCGCACACCATGATGACCACCGCCCGCTCCGCCGATTCCGGCCTCGCCGGCCCGGGCGATATCGACCGTTACCCCTACACGGAGCCGGCCGGCGACCGAGCGGCGCTGCGTTCCTGGGGCGGCTCCGAATCCGAGCTGGGGCGCACCGGCAGGCGGGGGTCGGCCAGCCGTGGCCGAGGCCTCCACGGCCAACTTGTCCAACAGCTCGGTCAGATGATCGTTTCAGGTGACCTCGGCGCGGACCGCCCTCTCGTTCCCGAGGAGATCGGGCAGCGGTTCGAAGTCTCCCGCACCGTCGTGCGCGAGTCCCTGCGTGTCCTCGAAGCCAAGGGTCTGGTCAGTGCCCGCCCCAACGTGGGGACCCGGGTGCGTCCGGTCAGTGACTGGAATCTGCTCGACCCCGACATCATCGAATGGCGCGCCTTCGGCCCCCAGCGCGACGACCAGCGTCGCGAGCTGGCGGAGCTGCGGTGGACGATCGAGCCGCTCGCGGCACGGCTCGCCGCCGGGCACGGCCAGGAGGACGTGCAGCAGCGGCTCGGCGACATGGTCGAGATCATGGGGCACGCGCTGGGGCAGGGGGACGGGGTCACCTTCTCCCGTGCCGACGCCGAGTTCCACGCCCTGCTGATCCAGGCCGCCGGCAACCGCATGCTGGACCACCTCTCCGGCATCGTTTCCGCCGCTCTCCACGTCTCCGGCAGTCCGGTCACCGGATGCGACCGGCCCAGCGAGGCATCGGTCGGCCAGCACGCCCGGATCGCCGACGCCCTCGCCTCGGGCGACCCGGCGGGCGCCGAGTCGGCCATGCGGCAGCTCCTCGTCGTCCACCCCGAGGTGGAGCGAGTGGTTCCGGCTCCGCGCGAGCACTGAGGGCGGTACGGCCGGGGTATACGCACCCTGTGCCGCCGGACCGCGCGGTCCGGCGGCACAATTGTGGGGAGATGTCACCCTTGGCACTGTTCATCGCAAATGAGGTGTGACTCGGGCCACGCGGATTGGGCGTAACACTCCTCGAAGCAGTGCGATGACCTAAGAGGTGACCGCCGCGGAAGGAATACAGCAGCCATTCGGTGCGCTGTGCAGTTCCCCGGCCAAGCCCGCGCCGTCGGCGACCATCCAGTCGGCGGACGTCGGTTCCAGCCCTCCAGGGCCGGGCCGGAAGCCGTTTCCATCGTTCCGAGAGGTTGTTCGTGTCGGCCAGCACATCCCGTACGCTCCCGCCGGAGATTGCCGAATCCGAGTCCGTCACGGCGCTCATCGAGCGGGGAAAGGCTGATGGGCAGATCGCCGGCGACGACGTGCGTCGGGCCTTCGAGGCTGACCAGATTCCGCCAACCCAGTGGAAGAATGTTCTGCGCAGCCTCAATCAGATCCTCGAGGAAGAGGGTGTGACGCTGATGGTCAGTGCCGCGGAGTCGCCGAAGCGCGCCCGCAAGAGCGTCGCAGCGAAGAGCCCGGTCAAGCGCACCGCCACCAAGACCGTCGCGGCGAAGACGACCGTGACGAGGACCGTCGCGGCGTCCGCGGCCCCGGCCGTCGACAGCGCTGACGCGTCCGGTGAATCCGGCGCGGTTCCCGCGAAGAAGGCGGTGGCCAAGAAGGCCGCCGTGAAGAAGACCGCCGTGAAGAAGACGGTGGCCAAGAAGACCGCCGCCAAGAAGTCCGGCAAGCAGGACGACGACCTCCTCGACGGCGACGAGGCGGTCGAGGACGTCAAGGTCGGCAAGGGCGAGGACGAGGAGGGCGAGGGCGAGAACAAGGGCTTCGTCCTCTCCGATGACGACGAGGACGACGCTCCCGCGCAGCAGGTCGCCGTCGCCGGTGCCACCGCCGACCCGGTCAAGGACTACCTGAAGCAGATCGGCAAGGTCCCCCTCCTCAACGCCGAGCAGGAGGTGGAGCTCGCCAAGCGGATCGAGGCGGGTCTGTTCGCCGAGGACAAGCTGGCGAACGCCGACAAGCTCGCGCCGAAGCTCAAGCGCGAGCTGGAGATCATCGCCGAGGACGGCCGTCGGGCCAAGAACCACCTGCTGGAGGCCAACCTCCGTCTCGTGGTCTCGCTCGCCAAGCGCTACACCGGCCGCGGCATGCTCTTCCTGGACCTGATCCAGGAGGGCAACCTCGGTCTGATCCGCGCGGTCGAGAAGTTCGACTACACCAAGGGCTACAAGTTCTCCACGTACGCCACCTGGTGGATCCGTCAGGCGATCACCCGTGCCATGGCCGACCAGGCCCGCACCATCCGTATCCCGGTGCACATGGTCGAGGTCATCAACAAGCTGGCGCGCGTCCAGCGGCAGATGCTCCAGGACCTGGGCCGTGAGCCCACTCCGGAGGAGCTGGCCAAGGAACTCGACATGACCCCCGAGAAGGTCATCGAGGTCCAGAAGTACGGGCGCGAGCCGATCTCCCTCCACACCCCGCTGGGTGAGGACGGGGACAGCGAGTTCGGTGACCTGATCGAGGACTCCGAGGCGGTCGTTCCGGCCGACGCGGTGAGCTTCACCCTCCTCCAGGAGCAGCTGCACTCGGTGCTCGACACCCTTTCCGAGCGTGAGGCGGGCGTGGTGTCCATGCGCTTCGGTCTCACCGACGGCCAGCCGAAGACGCTGGACGAGATCGGCAAGGTGTACGGGGTGACGCGCGAGCGCATCCGGCAGATCGAGTCGAAGACCATGTCGAAGCTCCGTCACCCGTCGCGTTCGCAGGTTCTGCGCGACTACCTCGACTGAGCCGACCGGGCAATCCGAAGGGGCCGGGGGCCCGGAACCGATGTGTTCCGGGCCCCCGGCCCCTTCGGTCTGAGGGTGCGGGCCGCTTCGGACTGGATGACTCTGAGTAGGTGATATCCACCTCGGAGTCAGGAGCGTTCATGTCCCACAGGTTTTCCCGTGCCTTGACCGGAGCGGTCGCGCTGGCATCCGCCGCCGCTCTGGCGGCCGGGTCCCAGGCGTCGGCCGCGACCGGCAGCATCATCATCGGAGGTGAGCCCGTCAGCGTGGCGGACAGCCCGTGGGTGGTGGCGCTGTCCAGCCGCGCCCTGTTCGGGGAGTCGCGCGCCGGGCAGTTCTGCGGGGCGGTGCTGGTCGCTCCCACCAAGGTGCTGACAGCGGCCCACTGTCTCGGCTCCGACGTGCTCGGGGGCGAGGTGGCCGACGTACCGGACTTGCGGATCGTCGCCGGCCGGGACGATCTGCGCGGCACCGGAGGGCGTGAGATCCCGGTGAAGGACGCGTGGATCAATCCCGCGTACGACCCCGCCACGAATGTGGGCGACGCCGCCGTCCTGACACTGGCGGAGGCGCTGCCGGAAGAAAGTGCGATCCCGGTCGCCCGGGACGGTGACGCGGCCTATTCTGCGGGCGGACAGGCGCTCGTCTACGGCTGGGGGGACACGACCGGGTACGGAACGTACGCGTCCACGCTGCGGGCGGCCTCTGTACAGGTTCTGTCGGACCAGGCGTGCGCCGTCGCCTACCCCGGCGGCTCACGCGGGACGTACGAAGCCTCCTCGATGGTCTGCGCCGGCGACCCGGAGGGGGGCTACGACGCGTGCCAGGGGGACAGCGGAGGGCCGCTGGTGGTCGACGGGCGCCTCATCGGGCTGGTCTCCTGGGGCAACGGCTGTGCGCGCGCCGACAGCCCGGGGGTCTACACGAGGGTCTCCGCCGCAATCACCTGGGCGGAAGGCGAGATCTGAGCCTCTCCGCAGCGGACGGCGCTGCGCGGACATGAGAACGGGCGGCCTCCCCCACACCGGGGAAGCCGCCCGTCGGACGGTCGGGGACCGGCCCATGGCTCGTCGTGGATGCGAGGTGTCAGTGTTGTGCCTCGTCGGCGGCACCGGCCTGTACGGCGGTGAGCCGATCCGTCTCATCCTGTATTTCCGCGGCGATCTTCTTGAGTTCCGGCTCGAACTTGCGCCCGTGGTGGGCGCAGAAGAGCAGTTCACCGCCGCTGATGAGGACGACGCGCAGGTAGGCCTGGGCGCCGCAACGGTCACAGCGGTCTGCTGCGGTCAGCGGGCTCGCGGGGGTCAGAACAGTAGTCACGTCGCCTCTTCTCTAGCTCGACGAGCTGTCGTACCAGGGTCAACATCCAACCAGGCCGAAAACGTTCCCGCTCGTGGCATTTCTTCGAAAACTTCTTTTCAGGTGGCTGGGCTGCCGACGGTTGGCGGCGAATGTGCCGTAATGCGGAGCGCTACGGTTTCGCGTTGCTGGTGTCGGGTCGGTCCTCCGGCTGGCTTGCCGGTTGTTCATGAGGACGTGCCCGGAGCCTAAATGGTTCATGCCTCAAATGGAACGTGATGTGCACGTCACTCCGAGGAATGATCGAACATCCATGCGATCCGCTGGGGGGCTCGACTAGCATGATGATTCCCCGAGGGTGGCGTGACAACCGCTCTACCAGGCCTCGGTAGGCTTTCAGCGGCCACCACGGCCGCGCCCGATACCCAAACGGGCCCCCTTTGAAATTCAGCGAGGAGCGAACCGCGTGACCGCCGATACGTCCGTGCCGTCCACTGCGCTGCTGACCGGAGCCGGCGGCGTCGTCGACAAGGACAGCTCCAACTACACCGCGCGGCACCTTCTCGTCCTCGAGGGGCTGGAGGCCGTCCGTAAGCGACCCGGCATGTACATCGGGTCGACGGACAGCCGCGGCCTCATGCACTGCCTCTGGGAGATCATCGACAACTCGGTCGACGAAGCCCTCGGGGGGTACTGCGACCACATCGAGGTGATCCTCCACGACGACTCCTCGGTCGAGGTCCGTGACAACGGCCGCGGCATTCCGGTCGACGTCGAACCCAAGACGGGCCTCTCCGGGGTCGAGGTCGTCATGACCAAGCTCCACGCGGGCGGCAAGTTCGGTGGCGGCTCCTACGCGGCCTCCGGCGGCCTCCACGGCGTCGGCGCCTCCGTCGTCAACGCGCTCTCCGCGCGGCTCGACGTGGAGGTCGACCGGAACAGCTCCACCCACTCCATCAGCTTCCGGCGCGGGGTGCCGGGCATCTTCGTGGAGCAGGGGCCGGACAGCCCCTTCGACCCGGCCAACGGGCTCCGCCGGACCAAGCGGGTACCCAAGGCGCGCACCGGCACCAGGGTCCGGTACTGGGCGGACCGGCAGATCTTCCTCAAGGACGCCAAGCTCAACCTCGAGACGCTGTACCAGCGCGCTCGCCAGACCGCCTTCCTCGTGCCCGGTCTCACCATCGTCGTGCGCGACGAGCGGGGCCTGGACGGCGAGGGCAAGACCGAAGAGACGTTCCGCTTCGACGGCGGCATCAGCGAGTTCTGCGAGTACCTCGCCCAGGACAAGGCCGTCTGCGACGTGCAGCGACTGACCGGTCAGGGCACCTTCAAGGAGACCGTTCCCGTCCTGGACGAGCGCGGGCACATGACCCCGACCGAGGTCACCCGCGAGCTGGGCGTCGACATCGCCCTGCGCTGGGGCACCGGGTACGACACCGTGGTCAAGTCCTTCGTGAACATCATCGCCACGCCCAAGGGCGGCACCCACGTCACCGGATTCGAGCGCTCGCTGACCCGCACGGTCAACGAGGCGCTGCGTTCGGCCAAGCTGCTCAGGGTCGCCGAGGACGACGTCGTCAAGGACGACGCCCTGGAGGGCCTCACGGCGGTCGTCACGGTGCGGCTCGCCGAGCCACAGTTCGAGGGGCAGACCAAGGAGGTGCTCGGCACCTCGGCCGCCAACCGGATCGTCGCCAACGTGGTGGCCAAGGAGCTCAAGGCCTTCCTGACGTCGACCAAGCGCGACGCCAAGGCGCAGGCCAGGGCCGTGCTCGACAAGGCAGTGGCCGCCGCCCGCACGCGCATCGCCGCACGGCAGCACAAGGACGCCCAGCGCCGCAAGACGGCCCTGGAGTCCTCGTCCCTCCCCGCGAAGCTGGCCGACTGCCGCAGCGACGACGTGGAGCGCAGCGAGCTCTTCATCGTCGAGGGGGACTCCGCACTCGGGACGGCCAAGCTCGCGCGCAACAGCGAGTTCCAGGCCCTGCTGCCCATCCGGGGCAAGATCCTCAACGTGCAGAAGGCGTCCGTCTCGGACATGCTGAAGAACGCCGAGTGCGGGGCGATCATCCAGGTCATAGGAGCCGGGTCCGGGCGGACCTTCGACATCGACGCGGCCCGTTACGGCAAGATCGTCCTGCTGGTGGACGCCGATGTCGACGGCGCGCACATCCGCATCCTGCTGCTCACGCTCTTCCAGCGGTACATGCGGCCGATGGTGGAAGCGGGCCGGGTCTTCGCGGCCGTGCCCCCGCTGCACCGCATCGAGCTGGTCCAGCCGAAGAAGGGCCAGGACAAGTACATCTACACGTACTCGGACGGTGAACTGCGCCAGACGCTGGTGGACCTGCGGCGCAAGAACATCCGCTTCAAGGACTCCATCCAGCGGTACAAGGGCCTGGGCGAGATGGACGCCGACCAGCTCGCCGAGACCACGATGGACCCCCGGTTCCGGACCCTGCGACGGATCAACATCGGCGACCTGGAGTCGGCGGAGAAGGTCTTCGACCTGCTGATGGGCAACGAGGTCGCGCCCCGCAAGGAGTTCATCACGAGCTCGGCGGCCACTCTGGACCGCTCACGCATCGACGCCTGAGCCGCTCGTACCGCTCCGCGTCTGGTGCGGGGCCGACGCCTCTCCACCCACCTCCACCCACGGGTGGAGAGGCGTTCTCCACCCGTGATCAACCCGGGGGTCGATCCGTCGGCAGCCCCCGCTCCGTAGCGTCGAAGGCGTCTGATCTTCCCGTTCTCCGGAGGGCGCCATGTCCGGCGTTGTGAGTGTTGTTGCGATCGTCGCCGTCGTCGGCTGGACGCTGCTGCGTCAGTTCTCGGCACGTCCTCTGTCGGCCCGGTGGTGGCTCCTTCCCGCCATCCTGGCGGTGCTCGCCTTGCGCGGCGGGCCGCTGCTCGACGCGCGTCACGAGACCCTTTCGGCGGAGGTACTGGCGGCCGAGCTGGCCCTCGGGCTCGTCCTCGGCGCCGGCTGGGGATGGACGACCCGACTCTGGCGGGAGCCGGACGGCACCCCGTGGTCCAAGGGCACTCGTGTCTCCGCCTTCGTCTGGGCGGGTGGTCTGATGCTCCGCGCCGCTCTCTGGGCCGTCGGGGCGGTCGCAGGGGTGGAGCAGAGCGGTGACGGTCTCCTGCTTGCACTGGCCGTGACCCTCCTGACGCGAGGAGGGACCCTGGCCTGGCGCCTCGGGGGGCTGTCGGCCGAGGCGGGGCCCGGAGGAGGTCCCGGGGACCGATCACCCACCGTGATCCGTCTCGTCGACGGGATACGGACGCCCTCGGCAGGAAAGGACCTTCCGTGACCGGGGTGAGCTGGACATCCTGGCCCTCTCGCGAGGCGCTCACGCGCACGCCGAGACTCCCTGCCCGGACCGTTCTGTCCCTGCTCATCTGGGCCCTGGTCGCCGCAGGACTGCTCTGGGCAGCGCTGAGCGACAGCCGGTCCGGTCCGGCTACGCTCCCGGTCGCGCTCGCGGTGATGGCTTGCTACGTCCCGGTGGCGCGGGGCTACCACCGGTTCACCCGGGAGCACCGTCTGTGGCCGGCTCTGGCCCTGCTGCTTCTCCTGGCGGGACTGGCACTGGTCGCCTACGGGGCGGGCACGACGGCGCTGGCGACCGCTCTGTGGTGCGCCAGTACCGTCCTCGCCATGGCGAGGCTGCCGCTCCGGGCGGCGGTGGCCGCGGCGTCCCTCACCCTGGCGTGCTTCGCGGTCCTGGCCCGTGGCGGGTGGATGACCACCCTGTTGACGGGGGCGGGTCTCTGCTTGGGCGGCTACGTGATCCGGTTGGACGCGGAAGCGAGCGGGAGCGCTCGGAGGCTGCTCGTCCATGAGCGCGCCGCCCGGGCTGCGGAGGCGGAGAGGGCCGCGCTGGACGAACGTTCCCGGATCGCCCGGGAGATCCACGACGTGCTCGCGCACAGTCTGTCGGCCCAGATGGTGCATCTGGAGGCGGCGAGGCTGCTGATCGAGCGTGAACCCTCCGGTGCGTTCCGTGACCAAGTCCTGGAAAGGGTCGTCTCGGCCCGCTCGATGGCCCGGGTGGGGCTGACCGAGACCCGGCAGGCGCTCTCCGCCCTCCGGGGCGAGATGACGCCCGTCGAGGACTTCCTGCGGGACCTGGTTTCCACCGGAACGGTCGAACTGGGCGTCGAGGGGCCCCGGCGGCCCCTGTCGGCCGGAGCCTCGCAGGCGGTGCGGCGGGTCGCGCAGGAGGCCGTCACCAATGCGCGCAAGCACGCCCCCGGAGCGCATGTTCGGATACGGCTGGAGTATCTGCCGGACACGGTGAGTCTGGAGGTGCGGGACTCGGGGGGAGGGGCGCCGGACGCGGAGCTGATGACCGGTGGGCCGGGCTACGGTCTGACCGGAATGCGGGAGCGCGCCGAAATCCTCGGCGGGACCTTGGAGGCAGGGCCGAGTGAGGAGGGATTCGTGGTGAGTCTGCGAGTGCCCGCGTGAGCGCGCGGGTGGTGGTCGCCGACGACCAGTCGGCGGTCCGGGAAGGCATTGTGATGCTGCTCGGGCTGCTGGGCGTCGATGTGGTCGGGGCTGCCAGGGACGGGGAGGAGGCGGTGGCGCTCGTCGCGGAGCACGCACCCGACGTGGTCCTGATGGACCTGCGGATGCCGCGCTGCGACGGTGTCGAGGCGACCCGGCGGGTTCGCACGGAGTACCCGGGGACCCACGTCGTGGTGCTGACCACCTTCGACGACGACGAATCGCTCTTCGCGGCGCTGAGGGCGGGTGCGCGGGGCTTCCTCACCAAGGACGCGGGCGGTGAGGAGATCGTGCAGGCCATCTCGGCCGTGCTCTCCGGTGACGCGGGTCTCTCACCCGCCGTGCAGCGGCGGCTACTGGAGCGCGTGGCCGGTGAGCCCGATGTGCCCCCGCACGCATCCTCCCGGGACCGGAGCCCGAGCCCGAACCCGGGTCTGGGCCCGAACCCGAGCCTGGGGTGGAGTCGGAGCCGCAGCCGCAGCCGGAGCCTGGGTCCTGGCCATGGTCCGGGGCAACGTCAGAGGCAGGGCCAGGGTCCCGGGCTTCCCGACGGGCTGACGCCGCGTGAGGCGGAGGTGCTGGTGCTCATCGCCGAGGGGCTTTCCAACGCCGAGATCTCACGTCGACTGCATGTGTCGCAGGCCACGGTGAAAACACACATCAACAACCTGTTCGCCAAGACGGATGTGCGGGACCGGGCACAGGCGGTGCGCTACGCATACGTACAGGGGCTCGCACGGGCACCTGGGACGGATGTCACCTGAACAGGTGAAAGCGGTGCATGCCGCAACCGAGATCCACCCTGTCCGGACACTCTTGACCGAGCGGCCGAAAAGGTTCGCGGACAAGGGAGTTGTTCGGTGGAGAAGGAAGCAGGGCGGGAGGCCGTGGCGACGCGGCCCGACGACTCGTGGTATCACGCACTGTCCCCCGGTTCGGGCGAGCAGAACGGTACGGGGACCGCGGTGAGCGACGCGCCGCCCGTGCCCGGGGCTCCGCAGAGCGGCCACAGCGCTGCCGACATCTACCGAGAGGTCCAGCAGAGCGAGGCCTTCCGCGAAGTCCGCCGCAGGTACCGGAGGTTCGTCGCCCCGGCGACCTGCGCGTTTCTCCTCTGGTACCTCGCCTACGTGGTCGCGGCCACGGGGGCACCCGGGCTGATGGCCCGTCCGGTGGCCGGTGCGGTGAATGTCGCGATGGTCGCCGGGCTCGGCCAGTTCCTCACCACCTTCCTGCTGACCTGGGCGTACGCGCGGCACGCGCGGCTCCGCCGGGACCGGGCGGCGCTCGAACTGCGCTGGGAGACGCAGGAGCTGACGAGAGGGATCGACCGGTGAGCGGAGACCACCAGACACTCGCGCTGGTGCTGTTCAGTGCTTTCATCGCCGTCACCCTGGGCATCACCACCTGGGTCGGCCGCACCCGCAAGGGCTCCGCCGAGGAGTTCTACGCCGGGGGCCGCCTGTTCTCCCCCATGGAGAACGGTTTCGCCATCGCCGGCGACTACATGTCGGCCGCCTCGTTCCTCGGGATCTCCGGGCTCATCGCGCTCTTCGGGTACGACGGCATGCTGTACTCGGTCGGTTTCCTCGTCGCCTGGCTGGTCGTTCTGTTCCTGGTGGCCGAACTCGTCCGCAACTGCGGCCGGTTCACCCTCGCCGACGTGGTCGCCGCACGCATGGCGGAACGCCCCGTACGCACCGCGGTCGGCGCGTCTTCGGTGACCGTCTCCGTGCTGTACCTCGTCGCGCAGATGGTCGGCGCCGGCAGCCTGGTCGCCCTGCTTCTCGGTGGTACCAGCGGGGCGACCCGCTCCTGGACCGTGGTCGGGGTCGGTGCGCTCATGGTCGTCTACGTGTCTCTCGGCGGCATGCGGGCCACCACCTGGATCCAGATCGTCAAGGCGGTCCTCCTCATGGCGGGCACGGTCGCTCTCACCGTTGCCGTCATGGTCCGATTCCACGGTGACGTCAACGAACTGCTCAACTCCGCGGCCGAACACAGCGGCCACGGGGCGGAGTTCCTGGCGCCGGGCCTCAAGTACGGCGGAAGCTGGACGGCACGCTTCGACTTCATCAGCCTCGGGGTGGCGCTGGTGCTCGGCACCGCCGGGCTGCCGCACATCCTGTCGCGCTTCTACACCGTCCCGACGGCGCGCGCGGCTCGCCGGTCCGTCGTCTGGTCGATCGGGCTGATCGGTAGCTTCTACCTGATGACCATCGTGCTCGGCTTCGGCGCGGCGGCGCTCGTCGGGTCGGCGGCGGTCCGGTCCTCCAGCGAGGCCGGGAACACCGCGGTACCTCTGCTGGCGCTCGCGCTGGGCGGCGGAGAGGGCTCCACCGGCGGAACGATCCTCTTCGCGGTGGTCGCGGCCATCGCCTTCGCCACGATCCTGGCCGTGGTCGCGGGAATCACCCTCGCTTCCTCCGCCTCCGTCGCCCACGATCTCTACGCCTCGCTCCGCCGCCCGGGCGGCAAGCCGTTCGGCGAGGTCGCGGTGGCCCGGGTGGCTGCCGTCGGGATCGGGGTGGTCGCCATCGGGCTGGGCCTGCTCGCCCAGGACCTCAATGTGGCCTTCCTCGTCGGGCTGGCCTTCGCGGTAGCCGCCTCGGCCAACCTTCCCGCGCTGCTCTACTCGCTCTTCTGGAAGAACTTCACCACGCGCGGTGCGGTCTGGGCCGTGTACGGGGGGCTGGTTCCGGCGCTGGTTCTCGTACTGCTCTCGCCGGTCGTCTCCGGTGGGCCCAACTCTCTTTTTCCTGGGGTCGACTTCCAGCTCTTCCCGCTGGAGAATCCGGGTCTCGTCTCCATTCCGCTGGGGTTTCTCGCGGGGTGGATCGGCACGGTGACCTCCGCCGAGGCGCCCGACCAGGACAAGCACGCCGAGACCGAGGTCAGGTCGCTGACCGGAGCCGGGGCAGTGTGACCGGAGCCGGGCGGGGTGACCGTAGAGTCGGTGGGCGTGAGCGGGGCCGGTTGGCATGAGCGGGTCCCGGTCGCCGTGAACGGGGCCGGGCGGTGTGGGCGGGGCCGGGCGGGTGCCGGATTACCGGGCGAGGCGGGCGCGGGGTGAGTGGCGGATTCCGCAGGCACGCAATCGGTTTGCGCTCCTTGCGCTAATCTTGCGCTCATGACGCGACGACTTGCTCAGGTGGCACAGAAGGTTGGGGTCAGCGAGGCCACGGTCAGCCGGGTGCTGAACGGTAAGCCAGGCGTCTCGGACGCCACCCGGCAGGCAGTGCTCTCCGCGCTGGACGTGCTCGGATACGAGCGCCCGACCCAGCTGCGGGGTGAGCGGGCCAGGCTGGTCGGGCTCGTCCTCCCCGAGCTCCAGAACCCCATCTTCCCGGCCTTCGCCGAAGTGGTCGGCGGCGCCCTCGCCCAGCAGGGACTCACCCCCGTGCTCTGTACGCAGACCAAGGGCGGGGTCTCCGAGGCGGACTACGTGGACCTGCTGCTCCAGCAGCAGGTGTCCGGGGTGGTGTTCGCCGGTGGCCTCTACCACCAGGCCGACGCCGTCCACGACCACTACAAGGTGCTCGCCGACCGGCGCATCCCCGTCGTCCTGATCAACGCGGCCATCGCCGAACTCGGTTTCCCGGGTGTCTCCTGCGACGACTCCGTCGCGGTCGAGCAGGCATGGCGGCACCTCGCCTCGCTCGGGCACGAGCGGATCGGCCTGGTGCTCGGCCCCAGCGACCACGTCCCCTCCCAGCGCAAGCTCGACGCCGCACGGCAGTTGGCCCGCGAGTACGGGGCGACCATCCCGGACGAACATGTCGCGCGGGCCATGTTCTCGCTGGAGGGCGGCCAGGCGGCGGCCTCCCGGCTGCTCGACCGTGAGGTCACCGGCATCATCTGCGGCAGCGACCCGCTCGCGCTCGGCGCGGTCCGTGCGGTCCGGCGCCGGGGGCTCTCCGTACCGCACGACGTCTCGGTGGTCGGCTACGACGACTCCGCCTTCATGAACTGCACCGAACCGCCCCTGACGACGGTTCGCCAGCCCATCGAGGCGATGGGCCGGGCGGCCGTCGAGCTGCTGTCCGTGCAGATCGGGGGCAAGGCCGTGCCCTCCGACGAACTGCTCTTCGAGCCGGAACTGGTGGTGCGCGGCTCGACCGCCCCGCCGCCGCGCGAGAATTCACGCTGATCTGTCGCTATCTTGCGCTCCCGGAACGCCCCGTTCGGGGTGAGGGGGCAGCCGAGGGTCAGGACGGAGCCGCAGAGGGAGCTGCGGAGGGGGCCGGGGTTGGCAGTGCCTGCGGCGGGGGCGGTCCGGTGTACTGGCCGCGGGGTCGCAGTCGCAATGGCCGCTCCGCGTACTCCTCCAGGGCGTGCGCGATCCAGCCCGCCGTGCGGGCCACCGCGAAAACGGTCTCGCCCGCCTCGGCCGACATGCCCGTGGAGACCGAGAGCACGGCCAGCGCGAGATCGATGTTGGCGTGCAGGGGTACGTGCCGTGCGGCGGTGGACACCACGTCACGAGCCGCGGCGACCACCGGCGCGGCCTCGGGAATGTCCTCAAGGAGGGTGAACAGGACCCGCGCCCGGGGGTCTTCGCCGTTGTAGAGGCGGTGGCCCAGTCCGGGCACGCTCCGCCCGGCCCGTAGGTGCTCGGCGACGACCGGTGCGGCACTGCCCCGCTCCACGACCTCGCGGAGCATTCGGTGGGCGAGCCCGCTGGCCGCGCCGTGCAGCGGTCCCTCCAGCACCCCGAGCCCCGCCGAGACGACGGCGTACGGATGCGCGTGCGCGGAGGCCGCCACCCGGACGGCGAGGGTGGACGCCGCGAGGTCGTGGTCGATCAGCAGCGCGAGCGCGGTGTCCAGGACGGCGAGCGACGCGGCGTCGGCGGGACGCGCGGTGAGCGCGGGCCACAACCGGGCCGCGATGCCGGGGCCGTGGTCACCGGCGGTGTCCGCCGTGTCGAGGTCCATGCCGTCGGGACCCATGTCCCCGGGCCCCGTACCCGTGGACCCCACACCCCCGGGAACAGCGTCCCCGGACCCCGCACCCCCGGAACCGGTGCCCCCAAAACCCGCGATGCCGCGCGCGTCGGTGGCCGGGGCCGGCGGGCGCAGCGCCTCGACCAGGGTCGGGATCAAGCCGCGGGCCGCGCCCAGGACCGAGGCGGGGGAGAGGTCGAACCGCAGCGGATCGGCCGCCGACGCCGCGACGACGGCGACCCGCAGCCGGTCCGTCGTCCCGCTGTGCGCGGGGAGGGCGGCCACCGCCTGCCGCGCCGCTGTCAGGGTCTGCGCCGGAGCGGAGAAGCCAACGCCTGGTTCGAGCCGGCCCGTCCACAGCCATTCGACGACTTCTTCGTAGCTGTGGCGCAGGGCGAGTTCGCCCGCGTCGACGCCACGGTAGTAGTACCGGTCCTGGTCGATGAGGGTGATGCCGGTACGGAAGACCAGATCGGCCCCGCCCGCCGGAACGGCTTCGCGTCGGCCCGTACGCCGCGCCAGGGCCCTGACCTCGTCGCCGTCGAAGGTGCTGCCCCGCCCTCCGGGCGCCCGCACGCTGCTGAGCTGGCCGCGGCTGACGTAGGCGTACACCGTCTCCGGTTTCACGCCGAGCAGAGCGGCCGTCTCGCGGGTGCTGAGTCGTTCCGCAGCGTGCCGTTCCGGGCCGGGCCGTTCGGGGCTGGGCGGTTCCGTGCTGAGTCGATGCGCGCCGGGCGGTTCCGCGTCGTGCCGTTCCGCACCGTGCCGATCCGCGCCCGCCGCGTCGAAGCCGCGCGCTCCTTGATCCGTCATGCGCTCACCGTATCCACTCGTCCTGTATTGATTCAATCAATATTGACGCCCATGGAGTCAAGCATGGATAGTCGAATCAATAGTCAGGAAGACCCGAACAGGACACCCGAAGAGGAGGCCGGCGATGCCGACCGAAACCCACAGCCCCGCCCAACCCCACAGCCCGGCCCAACCCCACAGTCCCGCCGGACCCCACAGCCCCACCGAGACCCGTGACCCGGCCGGGACACGCGGTCCCGCCGAGCCCCGAGGCGCCGCCACGACCGCCGTGCCGCGCGGCCTCGCGGGCGTCGTCGTCACCGACACGGCCTTGGGCGACGTCCGGGGGACCGAGGGCTTCTACCACTACCGCCAGTACTCGGCGATCGAGCTGGCGGAGACCCGGAGCTTCGAGGACGTCTCGTACCTGATGTTCCACGGCGAACTGCCCGACGCCCCGGCCCGCGCCGCGTTCGCCGCGCGCCTCGCCGAACTGCGCCACCTCCCGGACGAGGTCCGTGCGGCGCTGCCCGCCATCGCTCGCGCCGGAGCGGTGTCGGGACCGCTGGCCGGGCTGCGTACCGCGCTCTCGCTGCTCGGGGCGTCCGCCGGGTACCGCCCGCTGTACGACATCGAACCCGGGCGCCGCCGTGAGGACGCGCTCGCCGTCTGCGCGGCGGTGCCCACCCTGCTGACCGCGTTGCACCGGCTCGGCGAGGGACTCGACCCCGTCGAGCCGCGCGACGACCTGCCGCACGCGGCCAACTACCTCTACATGCTGACCGGCGAGGTCCCCGACCCCGTCCGCACACGGGCCGTCGAGCGCTATCTCATCTCCACCGTCGACCACGGGTTCAACGCGTCGACCTTCACCGCCAGGGTGGTCGCCTCCACCGGGGCCGACATGGCTGCCTGCCTGGTCGCGGCGGTCGGCGCGCTCTCCGGCCCGTTGCACGGCGGCGCGCCCAGCCGCGCCCTGGACACCCTGGACGCGATCGGCACCCCGGACCGCATCGACGGCTGGATCCGTGAGCAGGTCCTCTCCGGCGGACGGATCATGGGTTTCGGTCACCCCGTCTACCGCACCGAGGACCCTCGTTCGCGCATGCTGCGGGGGATCGCCCAGGACTTCGGCGGCCCACTCGTCGACTTCGCCGTCGAGGTGGAGCGTCAGGTGGAGGCCATCCTCGCCGAGCTCAAGCCGGGGCGTGAGCTGCACACCAACGTGGAGTTCTACGCCGGGGTCGTGATGGAGCTCTGCGGGCTGCCGCGGGCCATGTTCACGCCCACCTTCTGCGCGGCGCGGGTGGTCGGCTGGAGTGCCAATATCCTGGAGCAGGCGGCGGACTCGAAGATCATCCGCCCGGCGGCCCGCTATGTCGGGACGCCTCCGCCGCAGCCGGTCCCGGCCCCCTGACCGACGGCTGCTCCGCTGCTCCGTGAGGATGGTCCGTCTTGCCCGCTCCGGTCGCGCCGGGCGATGCCCGCATTCCGCAGATCCCGGTCATCGTGCTCGCGGGCTTCCTCGGCTCGGGCAAGACCACGCTCCTGAACCACCTGCTCCACCACCGGGCCGGCAACCGCATCGGCGTGATCGTGAACGACTTCGGGGCCATCGAGATCGACGCCATGACGGTCGCCGGGCAGGTCGGTTCGACGGTTTCGCTCGGCAACGGCTGCCTGTGCTGCGCGGTGGACGCCGGCGAACTGGACACCTATCTGGAGACCCTGACCCGGCCCGCCGTCCGCCTCGATCTGATCGTGATCGAGGCCAGCGGACTCGCCGAGCCGCAGGAACTCGTACGGATGCTGCTGGCGAGCGAGAACCCCCGGATCGTCTACGGGGGGCTGGTGCAGGTCGTCGACGCGGCCGAGTTCGACCGCACCCGGGAGCGGCACCCGGAGACCGACCGGCACCTCGCCGTCGCCGATCTGGTCGTGCTCAACAAGACCGACCGTATCGACGGAGCCGAACACGACCGGCTGCGTGCCTCGGTCGCCGCGCTGACCGACCGCGCCGCCGTCGTCTCCACCGAGCACGGACGGATCGATCCGGCGCTGCTCTTCGACCCCGCGCTCCGCCCGGACACGGAACAGGCGGCGGCCCGCCAGCTCACCTTCGAGGACCTGCTGGCAGAGGACGCATCGGCAGAGGACGCGTCGGCAGACGACCCACAGGCGGAGGGCCCGGAGGCGGAGGACCCGCAGGCAGAGGACCCGTCGGCAGGCCGGCCGGACTCCGCCGGAGCGGGGAACCACGCCGGTACGGGGAACCACCGCGGCACGGGGAACCACGGGAGCGCGGGGAGCCGCGCAAGGGCCCATCCCCACGCGGCGTACCAGAGCGTCGAACTCTCCACCGGTACGCCCCTGGACCCGCGCCGCTTCATGCGGTTCCTCGACTCCCGGCCGGAGGGGCTGTACCGGATCAAGGGCTTCGTGGACTTCGGCGCGGCCGATCCCCGCAACACCTACCTGCTGCACGCGGTGGGCAGGTTCCTCCGGTTCGTACCGCGTCCGTGGGGGCGTGGCGAACCGCGGCTCACCCAGCTCGTACTGATCGGATCGGGGTTCGACGCGAAGGCACTCCTGCGGGAACTGGAGGAGTGCCGGGTGCCGTCGACGGACGACCCCGGCCCGACCGTCGGCGCACCGGGCCCCGAGCCCCGCGACGCCGACGAGCTGGAACGCGCCATGTGGGGGGTGCTGCGTTACGTGGCCGACGACCGGCCCGCCGAAAAGGGCGGCGCGGACGCCGAGCCGGACCCGGCGTAACGAACACACCGGGCGCGCCGACCCGGCTCGCGGACGGGCCGAAGACGGGTGCGGGCGGAAGGCCGGGGCCCGCCCCCGCCTTCCGCCCGCACCCCGTCCACTTCCGGGAAGCCGCCCGCCCCCGCCTTCAGCGAAGCCGTTCGCTCCCGCGCCTACACCGGACCCGCGACCGCGGCGACCGGGTCGGTCATCGGGATGCCCGAGCCGTCGCGGCGCGGGTCGGGTTCCGGCAGCCGGGCCGGGGTGCCGTTCTGCTGTGCGGCCCGGGCGGGCAGGGGACCGGCCCAGGCGAAGACCAGCACGTCCTCACCCTTGAGGAACCGCTGGCACCGCACCCCACCGGTGGCCCGGCCCTTGCGCGGGTACTGGTCGAACGGTGTCAGCTTCGACGTGAACACCGAGTCGTCCAGCGTGCCGTGCGAGCCGGCCACCGTGAACACCGCCGCGTCCGCGGCCGGTTCGACCGCGGAGAAGGACAGCACCTCGGCGCCGTCCGACAGCTTGATCCCGGCCATGCCGCCGGCCGGACGTCCCTGCGGACGCACCTGGGCCGCCGGATAGCGCAGCAACTGCGCGTCGGACGAGATGAAGACCAGGTCCTCCTCGCCCGTACGCAGCTCCACGGCTCCGACGATCCGGTCGCCCTCCTTCAGGGAGATGACCTCCAGCTCGTCCTTGTTGGCCGGGTAGTCCGGCACGACCCGCTTCACCACGCCCTGCAGGGTGCCGATCGCCAGCCCCTGCGACGTCTCGTCGAGCGTGGTCAGGCAGATCAGGTCCTCGCCCTCCTCCAGCGTGAGGAACTCCGGCACCGGGGCCCCGCCCGAGAGGTTGGGCGCCGCGTGGGTGTCCGGCAGCTGGGGCAGATCGATCACCGCGACGCGCAGCAGCCGTCCG
Source organism: Streptomyces sp. NPDC060184 (assembly GCF_042728795.1). NCBI lineage: Bacteria > Bacillati > Actinomycetota > Actinomycetes > Kitasatosporales > Streptomycetaceae > Streptomyces > Streptomyces sp. NPDC060184. Next base: position 62,721 of record NZ_JBHWYX010000014.1, on the reverse strand, counting down.
GTGGAGGTCACCGCCCCCACCTCGCCGCGCGCCGTGGCCGGTACGGCCGACACGATCACGTCGTGCTTCGCGCGCTTGCCGTCCTCGTCCTCGGCGACCGGGTCGGCGTTGGCCGTCCGGGCGAGCAGACCGGTCGAGGAGAGCAGCACCCGGCACGGGTCGTCCGCGACCTGCAGCGGTACGGCGGAGACCTGCGAACCCGCCGACTCCAGCAGCACCGTGCGCCGGTCGGTGCCGAACTTCTTGGCCACCGCGGCCAGTTCGGAGGAGACGAGCTTGCGCAGCTCGGCGTCGGACTCCAGGATCGTGGTCAGCGCCTCGATCTCGGAGTTGAGCCGGTCGCGCTCGCTCTCCAGCTCGATCCGGTCGAACCGGGTCAGCCTGCGCAGCGGGGTGTCCAGGATGTACTGCGTCTGGATCTCGCTCAGCGAGAAGCGCTCCATGAGCCGCTCCTTCGCGGCCGAGGAGTTGTCGCTGTCCCGGATGATCCGGATGACCTCGTCGATGTCGACGAGGGCGACGAGCAGCCCCTCCACCAGGTGCAGCCGGTCGCGCCGCTTGGTGCGGCGGAACTCGCTGCGCCGGCGCACGACCTCGAAGCGGTGGTCGAGGTAGACCTCCAGGAGCTCCTTGAGCCCCAGGGTGAGCGGCTGTCCGTCGACGAGCGCGACGTTGTTGATGCCGAAGGACTCCTCCATCGGCGTCAGCTTGTAGAGCTGCTCCAGCACGGCCTCCGGCACGAAGCCGTTCTTGATCTCGATGACCAGGCGCAGTCCGTGCGCGCGGTCGGTGAGGTCCTTGACGTCGGCGATGCCCTGGAGCTTCTTCGACGAGACCAGGTCCTTGATCTTCGAGATGACCTTCTCCGGACCGACCGTGAAGGGCAGTTCGGTGACGACGAGGCCCTTGCGGCGCGCGGTGACGTTCTCCACGGCGACCGTCGCCCGGATCTTGAACGTGCCGCGCCCGGCGGCGTAGGCGTCCTTGATGCCGCTCAGGCCGACGATCCGGCCACCGGTCGGCAGGTCGGGGCCAGGGACGAACCGCATCAGCGCTTCGAGGTCGGCGTTCGGGTACCGGATGAGGTGGCGCGCTGCGGCGACGACCTCGCCGAGGTTGTGCGGGGGCATGTTGGTCGCCATGCCGACCGCGATCCCGGACGCGCCGTTGACCAGCAGGTTCGGGTAGGCGGCCGGGAGGACGACGGGCTCCTGCTCCTGGCCGTCGTAGTTCGCCTGGAAGTCGACGGTGTCCTCGTCGATCGACTCCGTCATCAGGGACGTGGCGTCGGCCATGCGGCACTCGGTGTACCGCATGGCGGCCGGCGGGTCGTCGTTGCCGAGGGAGCCGAAGTTGCCGTGTCCGTCCACCAGCGGGAGCCGCATGGAGAACGGCTGCGCCATGCGCACCAGGGCGTCGTAGATCGACGCGTCACCGTGCGGGTGGAGCTTGCCCATGACTTCGCCGACCACGCGGGCGCACTTGACGTACCCGCGGTCGGGGCGCAGCCCCATCTCGTTCATCTGGGACACGATGCGGCGGTGCACGGGCTTCATGCCGTCGCGCGCGTCGGGCAGGGCCCGGGAGTAGATCACCGAGTACGCGTACTCGAGGAAGGAGCCCTGCATTTCGTCGACGACGTCGATGTCGAGGATCTTCTCCTCGAAGTCGTCCGGCGGCGGGGTTTTCGTGCTGCGGCGGGCCATCGCGGCTGCGACTCCTTCACAGATTCTGTCGGGCAACCTGAGGTTCTGACGCGGACCATTGTGGACCGCCCCGCCGACAGTGCCGACCTCGACCCGTCCCAAGCGGCCCGCCGGGACCCGCGGGGGCGCCCGTTCCCACGGGTTCCCCGGCCGTCGCCCACGCCGTGACGAAGCCCGTCACGGCGGTCGCGCGGGAGGCCGTACCGGAGCGCGGGACCATCCTTACGGACCGGCCCCGGCACGCGGGCGCCCGCACCGCGCGTCAACATCAGGCGTCAAGAACAAACCAACGAGCACAACATCGAAGGAACGGGAACTTCGCCAGGTACCCGTGCGCTTGCTTACAGTGGCAGGTCTGGCAGAAAGTCCAGTACCGCGATCGAAGGGACGTACATGCCCATGGGTCACACGGCCACCGCACAGGCCGGCTCCGGCGGCCTGACAGCGACCGAGCACCGTCTGGCCAATGGCCTGCGCGTGGTGCTCTCCGAGGACCATCTGACCCCGGTCGCCGCGGTCTGCCTCTGGTACGACGTCGGCTCCCGCCACGAGGTGGAGGGGCGGACCGGCCTCGCGCACCTCTTCGAGCACCTGATGTTCCAGGGATCGAAGCAGGTCAAGGGGAACGGCCACTTCGAGCTCGTCCAGGGCGCCGGCGGTTCGCTCAACGGCACGACGAGTTTCGAGCGCACCAACTACTTCGAGACCATGCCGACCCACCAGCTGGAGCTCGCGCTCTGGCTGGAGGCCGACCGGATGGGCTCGCTCCTCGCCGCGCTCGACGAGGAGTCGATGGAGAACCAGCGGGACGTCGTCAAGAACGAGCGCCGCCAGCGGTACGACAACGTCCCGTACGGCACCGCGTTCGAGCGGCTCACCGCCCTCGCCTACCCGGAGGGTCACCCGTACCACCACACGCCGATCGGCTCCATGGCCGACCTGGACGCGGCGACGCTGGAGGACGCGCGGACGTTCTTCCGTACGTACTACGCGCCCAACAACGCGGTGCTCTCGGTCGTCGGCGACATCGACCCCGAGGAGACCCTCGCCTGGATCGAGAAGTACTTCGGCTCCATCCCGTCCCACGACGGCAAGAAGCCCCCGCGCGACGGCTCGCTCCCCGGCACCATCGGCGGTCAGTTGCGCGAAGTGGTGCACGAGGAGGTCCCGGCCCGCGCGCTGATGGCCGCCTACCGGCTGCCGCACGACGGCACCCGCGAGGCGGACGCCGCCGACCTGGCCCTGACCGTGCTCGGCGGCGGCGAGTCCTCCCGGCTGCACAACCGGCTGGTGCGCCGTGACCGTACGGCGGTGGCCGCCGGGTTCGGGCTGCTGCGGCTGGCCGGCGCGCCCTCGCTGGGCTGGCTGGACGTCAAGACGTCCGGTGGCGTGGAGGTCGAGAGCATCGAGGCCGCGGTCGACGAGGAGCTGGCGCGGTTCGCCGCCGAGGGCCCCACGCCGGAGGAGATGGAACGCGCGCAGGCACAGTTGGAGCGCGAGTGGCTGGACCGTCTCGGCACGGTCGCCGGCCGCGCCGACGAACTCTGCCGCTTCGCCGTGCTGTTCGGCGACCCGCAGCTCGCGCTGACGGCCGTGGGGCGCGTCCTGGACATCACCGCCGACGAGGTGCGGAAGGTCGCCGCGGCCACGCTGCGTCCCGACAACCGTGCCGTGCTGGTCTACGAGCCGGTCGAACCGGCCGACGAGACCGGTGCCGAGGACGGCGCGGACACCGACGCCCACGAGGAGGCCGCCAAGTGAGCGACGCCACCGTGACTGGAGTATCCATGGACTTCCACCCGCAGCCCACCCCGGGTACCGCACGCCCCTGGGCCTTCCCGGCCCCCGAGCGCGGCACCCTGCCCAACGGGCTGACCGTGCTCCGCAGCCACCGCCCCGGCCAGCAGGTCGTCGCGGTCGAGATCCACCTCGAAGCGCCGCTCGACGCCGAGCCCGAGGGCTTGGACGGCGTCGCCACCATCATGGCGCGCGCCCTCTCCGAGGGGACCGACAAGCACAGCGCGGAGGAGTTCGCCGCCGAGCTGGAGCGCTGTGGCGCCACGCTCGACGCGCACGCCGACCACCCGGGCGTCCGGGTCTCGCTGGAGGTGCCCGCCTCCCGGCTGGCCAAGGCGCTCGGACTGGTCGCCGAGGCGCTGCGGGCCCCGGCCTTCGCGGACAGCGAGATCGAGCGGCTGGTGGGCAACCGCCTCGACGAGATCCCGCACGAGCAGGCCAACCCCGCGCGCCGTGCCGCCAAGCAGCTCTCCAAGGAGCTGTTCCCGGCCACCGCCCGGATGTCGCGCCCGCGTCTGGGCACCGAGGACACCGTGCGGCGGATCGACTCCGCCGCCGTGCGCGCCTTCTACGACGCCCACGTCCGCCCCGCCACCGCGGTCGCGGTCGTCGTCGGCGACCTCACCGGCATCGACCTGGACGCCCTGCTCGCCGACACCCTCGGCGACTGGTCGGGCGACGCCGGCAGCCCCCGCCCGGTGGCGCCGATCACCGCGGACGACACCGGCCGCGTGGTCATCGTGAACCGCCCGGGAGCCGTGCAGACGCAGCTGCTCATCGGCCGTATCGGCGCGGACCGGCACGACAGCGTGTGGCCCGCCCAGGTCCTCGGGACGTACTGCCTCGGCGGCACACTCACCTCGCGGCTCGACCGGGTGCTGCGTGAGGAGAAGGGCTACACCTACGGCGTACGCGCCTTCGCCCAGGTGCTCCGTTCCACGGCCGGCGGTGCGGACTCCGGCCCCGCCGGTGCGGCGATGCTGGCCATCAGCGGCTCGGTGGACACCGAGTCCACGGGCCCCGCGCTCGACGACCTCTGGAAGGTCCTGCGGACTCTCGCGGCGGACGGGCTGACCGACGCGGAGCGCGAGACCGCCGTGCAGAACCTCGTGGGGGTGGCCCCGCTCAAGTTCGAGACGGCCGCGTCCGTCGCGGCGACCCTCGCCGACCAGGTCGAGCAGCAGCTGCCCGACGACTTCCAGGCGCACCTGTACGCGCGGCTCGCCGAGACCGGCACCGTCGAGGCGACCGCCGCGGTGGTCAACGCCTTCCCGGTGGACCGGCTGGTGACGATCCTGGTGGGCGACGCGGCGCAGATCGCCGATCCCGTCCGTGCGCTCGGCATCGGCGAGGTGACGGTCGTGAACGGCTGACCGGCCGTCAACCACGGGCCGCGCACGTCCCGGCCGTGACCCCGGTGGGAGAGATCCCGCCGGGGTCGCGGTGTTTGTCCCCTTTGCCATGAAGCATGACTTTCTGCCCTGTGGGATGCGCTACAAAACCCCCTGTCCGTTTGGTGATCGAAAGCGCCGCGGCCTAGCGTCGATCCGGCTGTCCGTCGACTGTGTGCCGCACTCGCGGTGCCGGACAGTCATCGCCGAGTCCCCGTCAGGCGCGAGCCTGGGGAGCCGGGGACCCGTGAAGTCCCTGGGGTGAATCGGGCACCCGCGTCTCGTGAGAGGCGCGAACGCCCGTAGGAGACCTTCCTGCTCCGAACCCGTCAGCTAACCCGGTAGGCGAGAAGGAAGGAAAGGACCCGCTCCTCCATGGCGTTCACCCGTGCCACCGGGACGCATCGCGCCCCGGGCCGTCTGACGCGCTCCACCGCCAGGTTCGCCGGCGTCGCGGCGCTCGCCGCCACCGGCGTCGTCGGCTCGATGGCCTCCCCGGCCCTCGCCGCCGACTCCACCGTCCCGTCGCCCGGTACGACCGGCCTCATCGGGGCCGTGGTGCTCGGCGACTCCATCGCGGACCGGATAGCCGACCAGGCGGCGGCCCAGCAGCGCGGCGCGGAGGCCAGGGCGAAGGCCGCGGCGAAGGCGAAGGCCGAAGCAGCCGCACGGGCGAGGGAGGCACGCGAGGAGAAGGCGCGCGCCGCCCGCGCCGCCGAGCGCGCCCGCCTGAACTCCTTCCACCTGCCCATCGCGGGCTCCTACGTCAGCACCGGCTACCAGTCGAGCGGTTCGCTCTGGTCCTCCGGCAGCCACTCGGGCGTCGACTTCCACGCCGCCACCGGCACCCCCGTCCTCGCCGTGGGCGCGGGGACCGTCGTGGAGGCCGGCTGGGGCGGCGCGTACGGCAACAACATCGTGCTGCGGATGACGGACGGCACGTACACCCAGTACGGCCACCTCTCCTCCCTCGGCGTCTTCGTCGGCCAGCACGTCTCCTCCGGGGAGCGGATCGGCCTCTCCGGCGCCACCGGCAACGCGACCGGCCCGCACCTGCACTTCGAGGCGCGCACCGGCCCGGAGTACGGCACCGACATGGACCCCGTGGCGTATCTGCGGGCCCGCGGCCTCACCGTCTGAGCCCCGCCGCCGCACCGTCCCGGCCCGGTGTACCGCCGCCCGTCCCGCGGTACCGCCGTACGGGAGCGGTCGCGCACCCTCCTGATCGTCCCGACGCCCCGGCCCGTGCCGGGGCTTCGGCATATCACCCGAAACCCCTACGGCCGCCCGCTCCGCAGGCAAAAGATATGTGCGAATTCCGGTACGCCATCGGAAATTCACTCAGATTGCAATAGAGTCACGGTGCAGGCTTCGATCGGCCGCGTTTCGCGGGGATTAAGGCGGAGGTTCGGACATGCGCATTCCCGCGCACTCGGTATGCACGGCAATCCGTGACGACATCGTCTCGGGCGTCTACGAACGCGGCAGCCGCCTCACCGAGGAGCTTCTGGCGCGGCGCTACGGCGTCTCCCGCGTGCCCGTGCGCGAAGCGCTGCGGACCCTGGAGTCGGAGGGGTTCGTGGTCACGCGCCGACACGCCGGCGCCTGCGTCGCGGAACCGACGGAGCAGGAGGCGGCCGACCTCCTGGAGGTGAAGCTCCTGCTGGAACCGCTGGGTGCGGCCCGGGCCGCGCAGCGCCGCACCGAGGCGCACCTCAAGGTCCTGCGCGGACTGGTCAAGCTGGGGCAGGAGCGGGCCCGCCGGGGCGAGGGGGAGGACTTGCGCTCGCTGGGCGGCTGGTTCCACGAGACGCTCGCCCAGGCTTCCGGCAGTCCCGGTCTCATCGCCCTGCTGACCCAGCTCCGGCACAAGATCGCCTGGATGTACGCCGTCGAACAGCCGGTCCGCCCCGTCGAGTCGTGGGCCGAACACGGCGCCCTGGTGGACGCGGTGGCCCGGGGGGACGCGGAGCGGGCCAGGGGTCTGGCCGCCCAGCACGCGGAACGCTCGCTGGCCGCGCACCGGCCGCGGCGCCCGGCGCGGGCGGTGAAGCAGTCCCGGGTGAGCACTTTGCAACATCCCGTAAACACCTCGGGTGCCCGTCATTAACAATCGCGCCGTATACAAATAGCAGAGCGAATTGCAGCCGCTTTCTCGTGCTGTCGGAATTCCAGTCCTCACGGCTGCCCGGGAAATGACTGAGCCGCCCCGTCCATGAGGAGCGGTGCGGCCCGGTCGAGCGGGGAATTCCGTCGCGGAGTCCGGCGGAAGGGGGATTCAGACTGTTTCGGGAAGCTCGTCGAGCCCCTCGGTGACCAGCTTGGCCAGTCGGTCCAGCGCGGCGTCCGCGCCCTCCGCCTCGGAGGCGAGCACGATCTCCTCGCCGCCTTCCACGCCCAGCCCGAGAACCGCGAGCATCGACGCGGCGTTGACCGGGCTGCCGTCGGCCTTGGCGATCGTCACCGGGACCCCGGAGGCCGTGGTGGCGCGGACGAAGATGGAAGCGGGGCGGGCGTGCAGGCCTTCGGCCCATCCGACGTTGACGCGGCGCTCAACCATGGTTCTGCCCTTCGTGAATCTGCGATGTCCTGACCGGTAATTGATTTGTCTAGACCATTGTGTCATGGGGGCGTGGACCTGCGTACCCTCCCGGCGGCGGAGCCGCCCGGTGGGCTTCCCAGCCTGCCCCGGCACCGAATCCGCCGCGACCCGGGCCCCCGGCCGCGCGGATGCCCGTACGGCCCGGGACGCTCACCCCGGACGGCAGTCCCGAGGTCGGCCGAAAGGTGACCGCCCGACCGGTCGAACCATGTCCGTACGGCGGTCGGGCGGTGACCGGACGGTCCGTCGGACGGTGACCGGACGGGTATCCGGCCCCCGGCCGGACGGGCAGCCCGACGGGCAGCGGCGGGGCCTGTCGTACGGGCAGTGGCAGGGCCGGTCGCGCGGGCGGTCGCGGGGACACCGCGCCCGCGGCGGTACGGGCGGGCGGCCGTCCGGACGACGCGCCGAGCGCGCGGGGCGGCCCGCGCGGACCCTTCCCGGAGTGCGGGACCGCCGTAGGCTTTGCCCATGCAGCCCACGCCGGAACAGAGTCCGCATCACGCGTACCCCGACCACTGGGAGGCGGACGTGGTGCTGCGGGACGGCGGCACCGCCCGGATCGGGCCCATCACCCCGGACGACGCCGGACGGCTGGTCAGCTTCTTCGAGCAGGTCTCCGACGAGTCGAAGTTCTACCGCTTCTTCGCCCCCTACCCCCGTCTCTCCGACCGGGACGTCCACCGCTTCACCCACCACGACTACGTCGACCGGGTGGGGCTGGCCGCCACGGTGGGAGGGGAGTTCATCGCCACCGTCCGCTACGACCGGATCGACGACCGGGGCCGGCCCGCATCAGCGCCCGCCGACGAGGCCGAGGTCGCCTTCCTCGTGCAGGACGCCCACCAGGGCCGTGGTGTCGCCTCCGTGCTGCTCGAACACATCGCCGCGGTCGCCAGGGAGCGGGGCATCCGGCGGTTCGCCGCCGAGGTGCTGCCCGCCAACACGAAGATGATCAAGGTCTTCCGGGACGCCGGCTACACCCAGCAGCGGAGCTTCGAGGACGGCGCGGTCCACCTCACGCTCGACATCGAACCCACCGCGGAATCGCTCGCCGTGCAGCGCGCCCGCGAACAGCGCGCCGAAGCCCGCTCCGTCCAGCGGCTGCTGTCCCCCGCCTCGGTGGCCGTGGTCGGCACCGGCCGCGCCCCGGGCGGCGTGGGGCGGACCGTGCTCCGCAACCTCCGGCACTCCGGCTTCACCGGGCGCCTGTACGCCGTCAACCACGCCTTCGCCCCCGATCAGGACAGCGTCGACGGGGCCCCCGCGCACCGCTCGGTGGGCTCCATCGGTGAACCGGTCGACCTCGCGGTCATCGCCGTCCCCGCCGAACGGGTCCCCGAAGCCGTCGCGGACTGCGGGGAGCACGGGGTGCGGGGCCTGGTCGTCCTCTCCGCCGACTACGCCGAGCGGGGAGCCGAGGGCCGCGAGCGCCAGCGCGCACTGCTGCGCCAGGCGCGTTCCTACGGCATGCGGCTCATCGGACCGAACGCCTTCGGCGTCATCAACACCTCCGGCGCCGTCCGGATGAACGCCTCGCTCGCCCCCGAATCGCCCGCGCCCGGCCGCATCGGCCTCTTCACCCAGTCCGGCGCCATCGGCATCGCGCTCCTCTCCGGACTCCACCGGCGCGGCGCCGCGCTCTCCACCTTCATCTCGGCCGGGAACCGCGCCGACATCTCCGGCAACGACTTCCTCCAGTACTGGTTCGACGACCCCGACACCGACGTCGCCCTGCTCTACCTGGAATCAATCGGCAACCCGCGCAAGTTCACCCGGCTCGCCCGCCGCACCGCCGCCGTGAAACCGGTCGTGGTGGTCAAGGGCGCCCGGCACAGCGGCGCCACCCCGCCCGGCCACGCCGTGCCCGTCAGCCGCATCCCCGACGCCACGGTCTCCGCCCTGATGCGGCAGGCGGGCGTGATCCTGGTGGACACGGTGACCGAGATGATCGACGCCGCCCTCCTCCTCGCCGACCAGCCGCTGCCCGCGGGCCCCCGTGTGGCGATCCTCGGCAACTCGGAGTCGCTCGGGCTGCTCACGTACGACGCCTGCCTCACGGAGGGACTGCGGCCCCGGCCGCCCCGGGACCTGACCACGGCGGCCGGGCCCGCGGACTTCCGCGAAGCCCTGGCCGAGGCGCTCGCCGACCCGGCGTGCGACGCGGTGATCGTGACCGCGATCCCCCTGGTCGGGGGAGAGGGCGAGCTGCAGAGCGGCGACGGCGAGGTGCTGGCGGCAGCCCTGCACGAGGCCGTGGCGGCCCGGACCGCCGGACCGGCCAAGCCGGTGGCCGTCGTCCACCTGGAGATCGGCGGACTCGCCCAGGCGCTGGCGGCCACGGCGGGCACCCGCCCGCACGCGGCGTCGCCCGAGGGCGACGGGACCCCCGGCCGCCCTGGACCGGACACGCGCGGGGCGGCGGCTCCGTCCGGTCCGGCGTCCGGTCCGGCAGCGACGCGCCCACCCGCCCGCGACGACGCACCCGCCTCCGCGCCACCGCCCTCCGCCGCCGGACCGGCCGCGGAACCGGGGGTCCACACGCCCGCCCCCACCGGCCGCATCCCCGCCTACCCGGCCGCCGAAAGGGCCGTCCGCGCGCTGAGCGAATCGGTCAAGTACGCCCAGTGGCGCCGCCAGGCCGCCGCGCCGGGCAGGGTGCCCGAATTCCTCGACGACACGATCGACGAGCCCGGCACCGCCGCGCTCATCGACGCGCTGCTCGGCCCGGACCCCGATCCACGCGGCCGGCCGCTCGGCCACGACGAGGCCCGTGAGCTGCTGGGCCGCTACGGCATCGGCGTACGGGCGACGCTCCCCGCCCCCGACGCGGACGCCGCCGTGGCCGCCGCCGCCCAGCTCGGCTGGCCGGTCGCCCTCAAGACCACCGCACCCCATCTGCGCCACCGCGCCGACCTGGGCGGCGTCCGGCTGGACCTCGCCGGGGAGGACGCGCTGCGCCGGGCGTACGGCGAACTCACCGAACTCCTCGGCAAGCCCGCCGAACTCCAGCCCGTCGTGCAGTCCATGGCGCCCCGGGGCGTCGACACCGTGGTGCGGGCCGCGATCGACGCCACCGCCGGAGCCGTGCTCTCCTTCGGTCTCGCGGGCACCCCCTCCGAACTCCTCGGGGACATCGCCCACCGGCTGGTTCCGGCCACCGACCGGGACGCTGCCGAACTGATCCGCTCCATCCGCGCCGCCCCCGTGCTCTTCGGCTGGCGCGGCTCCTCGCCCGTCGACACCCGGGCGCTCGAAGAGCTGCTGCTGAGGGTCTCCCGCCTGGTCGACGACCATCCCGAGGTGGTCTCGGTCACCCTGGAACCCGTCGTGGTGGCCACGCACGGGCTGACCGTCCTCGGCGCGAGCGTGCGGCTCGCCCCGCCTCCCGCGCGGACCGACCTCGGCCCCCGCCGGCTCCCGAACTACTGACCGGCCACCCCTCCCCGTAGCGTCCCCGGCGGTCACCGGGGCCCGTAAGATGGGGGTCATGGCAAAGACCGGTACGACGACCCAGGGGCTGCGCGCGGCGATCGAGCGCAGCGGCTACTACCCGGCCCTCGTGGCCGAGGCGGTGGAGGCCGCCGTCGGCGGGGAGCCGGTCGCCTCGTACCTCGTGCACCAGGAGACGACCTTCGACTCCAACGAGGTCCGGCGCCATGCCACGGTCCTCGTCCTGACGGACACCCGCTTCATCGTCAGCCACACCGACGAGCAGACCTCCGAGACGGAGTCCCCGACGCCGTACGCGACGACCTCCACGGAGTCCGTGCACCTCGGCCGGATCTCGTCCGTCGTGGTGAGCCGTGTCGTGGCCGACCCGGAGAAGTACGTGCCCGGCTCGCTGCCCCGCGAGGTCGTCCTGACCATCGGCTGGGGCGCGGTCTCCCGGATCGACCTGGAGCCGGCCGCCTGCGGCGACCCCGACTGCGACGCCGACCACGGCTACACCGGCAGCTCCACCGCCGACGACCTCAGCCTGCGGGTCAGCGAGGCCGGCGACGGCCCGGACACCGTGCGGCAGACGCTCGCCTTCGCCCAGGCGCTCAGCGAAGCCACCGCGGCGACGGCGGCCACGCCGACCAACCGCTGATGACCCAGCCCGCCTGGCAGGACCCGGTACTCCTCCCTCTCGACACGGCTCCGGTACCCGAGTACGGCACCGGGTCCCTCGCGGATCTGCTGCCGACCCTCGTGGCCGGGCAGGAGGTGCCCGGCTTCACCGCGTCGATCCCGGAGCTCACCCCGGCCGACCGCAACTGCGTCTTCCTGATCGACGGCCTCGGCTGGGAGCAGATCACGGCGCACCCGGACGAGGCACCGTTCCTGCACTCTCTGCTGCCCACCTCGCGCGGCGGCACCGGGCGTCCCATCACCGCGGGCTTCCCCGCCACCACGGCGACCTCCCTCGCCTCGGTCGGTACGGGCCTGCCGCCCGGGAAGCACGGACTGCCCGGGTACACCGTGCGCGATCCGGCCACCGGCGGGCTGATGAACCAGCTCCGCTGGAAGCCCTGGACCTCGCCGAAGGCCTGGCAGCCGTACCCCACCGTCTTCAGCCTCGCCGACGCGGCCGGGGTGCGTACGGCCCAGGTCTCGGCGCCCGACTTCGAGCAGACGCCGCTGACCAAGGTCGCGCTCAGCGGCGGCTCGTTCCTCGGCCGTCTCGCCGGGGAGGAGCGCATGGACGTCGCGGCACAGCGGCTCGCCGCCGGGGACCGCTCGCTGGTCTACACGTACTACAGCGAGGTCGACGGCGCCGGCCACCGCTTCGGCACCGACTCCGACGCCTGGCGCGGGCAGCTGATGTACGTGGACGGACTCGCCCGGCGCCTCGCCGAGCAGCTGCCGCCCCGCTCGGCGCTCTACATCACCGCCGACCACGGCATGATCGACATCCCGTTCGACGAGCAGTCCCGCATCGACTTCGACGAGGACTGGGAGCTGCGCGCGGGCGTCGCCCTGCTGGGCGGCGAAGGCCGCGCGCGCCACGTCTACGCGGTGCCCGGAGCCCAGGCCGACGTCCTGACGGTCTGGCAGGAAGTGCTCGGAGAGCAGTTCTGGGTGGCGAGCCGGGACGAGGCCGTCGCCGCCGGCTGGTTCGGCCCCGAGGTCGACGAGCGCGTGTACGGCCGCATCGGTGACGTGGTCGCCGCCGCCCACGACGACGTGGTGATCACCGCCTCGTCCAACGAGCCCCACGAGTCCATGATGGTCGGGATGCACGGTTCGCTGACCCCGGTCGAGCAGCTCGTCCCCCTCCTCGAAGTCCGCACCTGACGCCGCCGCCCCACCGGCGCGTCCCTCCTTCCCCCCCCCATGTCGAAAGGCGTTCGACCTCTCATGCCCGAGCTTGTGTTCTTCTCCGGAACGATGGACTGCGGGAAGAGCACGCTGGCCCTGCAGATCGGGCACAACCGGTCCGCGCGCGGCCTCCAGGGCGTGATCTTCACCCGTGACGACCGGGCGGGGGAGGGGAAGCTCTCCTCGCGGCTGGGTCTGGTGACGGAGGCCGTCGAGGCCGCCGACGGCATGGACCTCTACGCGTACGTCGTGAACCAGCTGTCCCAGGGCGGCAAGGCGGACTACGTGATCGTGGACGAGGCGCAGTTCCTGGCCCCGCTCCAGATCGACCAGCTGGCCCGGATCGTGGACGACCTGGGGATGGACGTCTACGCCTTCGGCATCACGACGGACTTCCGCACGAAGCTCTTCCCCGGATCGCAGCGCCTGATCGAGCTGGCCGACCGCCTCGAACAGCTCCAGGTCGAAGCGCTCTGCTGGTGCGGTGCCCGCGCCACGCACAACGCCCGCACGGTGGGCGGCGAGATGGTCGTCGAGGGCGAGCAGGTCGTGGTCGGCGACGTCAACCGCCCGGCCAAGGAGGTCGGTTACGAGGTGCTGTGCCGCCGTCACCACCGGCGCCGCGCGACCTCCGCCGCGGCCCACGCGGGCGCGCTGTCGCCGGACGTCCTCCCGGTGAACCAGGCCTGACGGCTCGTCATGACGTGACGGCCCGTCGGCCGGCATCGCGCTCTCCGCGTACCCGGTGATCCCCGGGGTGCCGCTCGGCGCCACCCTGCAGACCTCGCGGGAGGTCGTGCGGGGCGCCGACGCGCTGCCGACGTACGTAGCCTCCGTCCTGGCGGGCGGTGAGCACTTCCGGGACCGGCGCGACCGGCCTGGACAGCCCGCCGGGAGGGACCGTGCGGCCCGGCCGAGGCCGTGACCGCCCCGTCCCGGTCAACGGCTGCCCCGCCGCCTCCGCGCCGGCCGCTGACCCGCTGTCGTCTTCGCGCGGGCCGCCGGCCCCTGCCGCCTCCGCGCCGGCCGCCACCCCGCCCTCCCCGCCGCCTCGGCCTTCACACCTGGTCCGCGCCGGTTCGCGCGACCCCCGTTCCTTGATCCCGTTCCCTGCAACCACACCTTGCGCGCCGCGCGGGGGTTGGCCGGGCAGGACGCGCGTTACGTTGTGCGCCGCCGCCGGACGTCCGGGGCGTCCGAGCGACCGCGCCGGCTCCTCCGGCATGTCCGTACGGCGACCCCGGCATGCCTTCGTCCGGGTGCGTTCGGGCCCTCGGACGGGCCGTTCGCCGACCCGGAACGGCTGCGCGAACCCGTGACCCCTCGTGTGATCCGCCCACCGCAGACAAGGCCGATTCGTGACTTCTTCGCCGCGCAGCGTCCCCGGGCGGCTGGCCGCCGCAGCCGCCCTGATCTCCCTGCTCGCGGGATGTTCCTCGTCCGACGACAGTGCGGGCGGGGACGACGGCTCGACGAAGATCGGCTTCGTCAACGGAGCCGACACCGTCTTCCACACCTGTCTGCAGAAGGCGATGGAACGATCCGCCGAATCCCAGGGCGCCCACCTCGTCGTCGCCAACTCCTCGCAGAACCCGGTCACCGAACTCTCCAACATAGAAGACCTGATCGCGCGGGACGTGGACGAGCTGATCGTGCAGACCGTCGACGTGGACACCCTCGACGTGGACGTGGCCAAGGCGCGGGCGGCCGATATCCCGATCTTCCTCACCTCGGTGACCGCGGAAGACCTCTCGGGGGTCCTCGGCGCCGTGGTCGTGGACCTCGGCCGACTCGGCGCACTCGACGCGGGTTGGGTGGAACAGGACGCGGCGGGGCAGGACGTCAAGGTCGGAGTGATCGCCGGAGCCCCCGGCGCGGCCTCGGATCTGATGGTCGCCGGGTTCGTGCAGGCCCTTCCGGCGAACGCGAAGATGGTCTCGGAGCTTCCGGGGATGTTCGATCCGGCCAAGGCCCGTGAGTCGGCAGGGGACATGATCGAGGCCCATCCCGATCTCGACTACGCCTTCGTGGCGAACGAGGAGATGGCCATGGGCGCCCGGCAGGTTTTCGACGCGGCCGGTGCCCATGTCAAGATCGTCACCGTGAACGGCACCGACGAGGGGCTCAAGGCGGTCAAGGACGGACGGTTCTCCGCCACGGTGGCCAACTCCGCCTCGACCCTTGGTCAGCTGGCGGTACGGAACAGCCTCGGGCTGATGGCGGGAAGCTCCGTGGAGAAGGTCACCTCCGCCCCGATCCTCCTGGTCACCCGGGACAACGTGGACGAGGCACCCGCGTACTGTCCCTGACGGCCCCGGGCGTGACCACGCAGGGGCGCCCGTCCGCCCCTTCTCCCCCCTTCCGGATGCCGAGAATCCGGCGTTCGGGACTCCGCGATGTCGAGAATCCGGCTGCAGGGCCCGCTGACTGGCACCGGTGCGTGCCCTGTCCGCATAGTTCCGTCTGGCATCGAAAGACAGCGGCGGGCACCCCGCCGCGGAGGAGTTCTCCGTGAACAGCACACCCCCGTCCGCCGGCCGCGCACCCGACCGGCGCGCGGCCACCTTGGTCATGGCCTGCATAGGCGTGTTCGTGGCCTATTTCCCGATCACCACCGTGTCGGTGAGCCTCCCCGTCATTCAGGAAGCTCTCGGCGCCTCCACCTCGGACCTCTCGTGGGTCTCGGACGCCTTTGTCCTGCCGGTGGCCGCTCTGATCCTGACGGCCGGAGTCTTCGGCGACGTGCACGGGCGCAAGAAGGTCTTCCAGGCGGGGCTCGCTCTCTGCGCCGCCGGTGCCGCGGTCTCGCTCTGCGCCCAGTCGATCGCCGTGATCTGGGTCGGACAGGCCCTCTCCGGGGCCGGAGCGGCGGCCTTGCTCCCGATGACCCTGGCGCTCATCAGCCACGTCGTCCCCGACCACCGCGAACGCGGCAAGTTCATCGGCCTGTGGACGACCTGCCTCATGGGGGCGCTCGCCGTCGGCCCGCTGATCGCGGGCACGATCACCGCCCACGCCCAGTGGCGGTGGATCTTCCTCCTGCCCGTCCCGCTCGCCCTCGCCGCCATGGCCGCCGGTGCGCGCCTGCTCGAAGAGTCCCGGTCGCCGTACCCCCGCAAGCTCGACTGGCCCGGCCAGATCACCGCAGCCGTGGCCATCACGGCCCTCGTCTACGGGGTCATCGAGGGCGGCGCCACCTCCTTCACCGAGCCGCAGGTCGTCGTCGCCCTGGCGCTCGCGGTGATCGGCGGGACCGCCTTCGTGCTGGCGGAGCGCCGCAGCGACAGCCCGATGCTCGACCTGCGGATCTTCCGCAGCCCGGCCTTCACCGGCTCCACCCTGGTGGTCATGATCAGCTTCCTGGGGCTGATCGGCTTCTTCTTCGTGCTGAGCCTCTACTTCGGCATGGTGCAGCGACTCACGACGCTGGAGGCGGGAACGCGCCTCCTGATGGTCACGATCATGCCGCTCGTCCTGGGCGCCGTCTTCGGCCGGCTCGCCCAGCGGCTCTCGGCCCGGCTCCTGATCGCCGGTGGGCTGCTGATCGCCACGGTGGGGCTCTGCACGCTGACCACCATCGGCATCGACACCTCCTTCGCCTCGCTGGCCTGGCGGCTCGTCCTGCTCGGCACCGGCCTCGGCATCGCCTTCCCCTGCATCACCGCGACCGCCGTGGGCTCCGTACCGCCTCACCAGGCCGGCATGGCGGCGGCGGGCAACAACGCCTTCCGGCAGGTCGGCGCCGCTCTCGGCCCCGCCATCCTGGGAGCGCTGCTGACCACGAAGGCGGTCGGCGCCCTCCCCGGGCACCTGGCCGGACAAGGGCTCACGGGGGCGGCCGGCGAGCGCATCACCGCGGCCGTCGACCACGGCGGCCTGGAGGCCGTCGCCGGGATGCCGCTGGGCGCCGACACGGGGCGTGCCCTGCACGCACTGTCGCTCTCCTTCGTGGACGGCCTCCACCTCTGCCTCGTCGTCTCGGCCGCTCTCATGCTCCTGGGCGCGATCGTCGCGGCCGTCACCCTGCGCCCCCGCGGCGGTGGCGCACCCTCCGCCCCCGCGGCGGGAAGCACCGGCCCCGTCCGGGCCGCCGGCGGATCGGCGCGCACCGGCGCACCGGCCGCCGCGGGCACCGGGCCGGACCACGCCTGACGGACCACCGCGGCCTGCCTCCACCAGCACGTGCCGCACGAGCGGGCATGCTGGTGGGGGCGGGCCGCCGGACGGTCCGCACACGCGCGGACGACGGACGTACGGTCCGCACACGCGCACCGTACGGACCAACGGATCGGAGACGCACGGTGGCCCCGCCCGACGCCCTGGACCTGAAGGTGATGCAGGCCCTCCAACTCGACGGCCGCGCCCCCTTCGTGCAGATCGCCGACGTCCTCGGCGTCTCCGACAAGACCGTCGCCCGCCGCTTCGCCGGACTGCGCCGCGATACCGGTTTCCGGGTGGTCGGGATGACCGACGAGACCAGGCTCGGACGGTCCAGCTGGATCGTGCGGCTGCTCTGCACACCCGATGCCGCCGACTCGCTCGCCACCGCGCTCGCCCGCCGCACCGACACCTTCTACATCAGTCTCATGTCCGGCGGCACCGAGGTCATGTGCGCCATGAGGCCGCGCACCCAGCGGGAACGCGACGAACTCCTGCTCGGGCGGCTGCCACGCACCCCGCGCGTCGTCCAGGTCAGCGCCCACTGCGTACTGAACCAGTTCTACGGCGGCCCGCTGGACTGGCTGAGCAAGATCGACGCACTGACCCCCGAGCAGGAGGACGCCCTGCGGCCCCGGCTCGGGGAGCCCCCCGCCGGGCCCGTGACCCTCGACGCCGTGGACGAGGCGCTGATCGAGGTGCTCCGCAGGGACGGCCGGGCGCCGATGGCCGAACTGCAGAGCAGGACCGGCCAGTCCGAAGCCGTGGTCAAGCGGCGGCTGGAGCGGCTGCGCCGCAGCGGCGCCCTCTACTTCGACGTCGAGTACGACCACGGACCTCTCGGCCACGGCGTGGGAGCCATGCTCTGGCTCACGGTGGCGCCCGCCGATCTGGTCGAGGTGGGAAAGACGCTGGCGGCCCACCCCGAGGTGCGGTTCGCGGCGGCGGTCACCGGTCGTGCGAACATCGTCGCCGCCGTCCAGTGCCGGACCACCCAGGACCTGTACGCCTATCTGACGGACCGTATCGGAGCCACTCCCGGTGTCCAGAACGCCGAGACGGTGCTGACGCTGCGCCAGGTGAAGGTGCTGACGTACGACCCCCGCCGGTGAGCGCCCACCCGCCGGTCAGCTCTCGCCGCTCTTGACGATGGTGAACGCCGCGCCCTCCGGGTCCGAGACCGTCGCCAGCCGCCCGCTCGTGCCCTCGCGCGGCGGCTGGAGGATGTGCCCGCCGAGCTCGACGACCCGGGCAGCCGTCTCGTCGGTGTCCTCGACCTCGAAGTACGTCATCCAGTGCGGCCCCCGGTCGCGCGGCAGGGCGTGCCCGACTCCGTGCAGAGCCGCCACCGGACGGCCGTCCAGGTGCAGGGTCTGGTAGTCGAAGTCGGCCGAGACGACCGCCTGGATCTCGTAACCGAACACCGCCTGGTAGAACTTGGCGACCGAGGACGTCTCGCGGGTGACCAGCTCGTTCCAGACCGGTGTGCCCGGGGTGCCCCAGAGCCGCGCCCCCGCGTGCCGGGCGGCCTGCCAGATGCCGAAGACCGCCCCGTTCGGGTCGGAGGCGATGGCCAGACGGCCCTCCGGGCCCGCGTCGAGGGGGCCGACCGCCACCGTGCCGCCGCAGGACCGGATCGCCTCGGCGGTGGCGTCCGCGTCGTCGGTGGCGAGGTACGTCGTCCAGGCGATCGGCAGATGGCGGTCCGGGGGCAGCTGGCCGATGCCCGCGATCTCCTCGCCCTGGAGCCGGCCGCGCACGTACGGGCCGAGCTGGTCCGGGCCGGGCGTGAACTCCCATCCGAACAGCGCGCCGTAGAAGTCCTGGGTGGCGCTCAGGCCGTGCACGATCAGGCTCACCCAGCAGGGCGTGCCGGGCATGCGCCGGGAGACAGCCTCGGTCATCGTCTTTCTCTCCTCGGACCATCGGTGGCCGTGCGGCAGATCGGGGCCGGTCCGCCGTCCAGGGGTGCGGTACGGCTCACAAAGGCTGTCCCGCAGCCTTCGGCGCCCCCGCCCCGATGCTCGCACCACCGGAGCCCGGAGACGCACCGGCCGCGCCGCGCGATGCGGGTTCACGACGGAACCCGGCCGATTTTTCCGATACGGCGGTCTTCTCGTCCGCGTTCACGCGGACGCCACACACCCGGGCCGGTCGCTGCGCGAGGATGGCCCTCATGAAGCCCATCATCACCGCATCCGCATACGCGGGCGAGTCGGCGGGACCCCGCCCGCCCGTGCTCCTCGACGTCCGCTGGCAGCTGGGCGGCCCCCACGGCCGGGCCGCGTACGAGGAGGGTCACCTCCCCGGTGCCGTCTACGTCGACCTGGACACCGAGCTGGCCGGACCCGCCGGAGCCGGTGGCGGCCGTCATCCGCTGCCCGACCCGGAGAGCTTCGGCGCCGCGATGCGCAGGGCCGGGGTCTCCCCGGACCGGCCCGTGGTGGTCTACGACGGCGGCCAGGGCTGGGCGGCGGCCCGCGCCTGGTGGCTGCTGCGCTGGGCGGGGCACGAGGACGTCCGGGTGCTGGACGGCGGGCTCGCCGCGTGGGACGGCGCGCTGACCACCGACGTGCCGCGCCCCCCCGAGGGCGATTTCCAGCCGAAGCCCGGGGCGCTGCCGGTGCTGGACGCCGACGGCGCGGCAGCCCTCGCCCGTACCGGCGTCCTGCTCGACGCGCGCGCCGCCGAGCGCTACCGGGGCGACGTCGAACCGATCGACCGGGTGGGCGGCCACATCCCGGGCGCCCTCTCGGCCCCGACCGGCGAGAACGTGGACGAGGACGGCCGCTACCTGCCCGCCGGGCGGCTCGCCGAGCGCTTCGCCGCCCTCGGCGCCGCCGGGGACCGGGAGATCGGCGTCTACTGCGGCTCGGGCGTCTCCGGCGCCCACGAGGTCCTCGCCCTGGAGATCGCGGGACTGCGGGCGGCGCTGTACCCGGGCTCCTGGTCGGAGTGGTCCTCCGACGAGTCGCGCCCGGTCGCGACCGGACCGGAGCCCCAGTAGGGCACGCGGAAAAGCCGGAGGGGCCGCATGCGCGGCGCGTGCGGCCCCTCCGGGCGGTCCGGTGGGTCCCGGGCCTCAGTCCTGCTTCTTGCGCCGGGTCCCGAAGACGATCTCGTCCCAGCTGGGCACCGCGGCCCGGCGGCCCGGACGGACGCCGTCCGCCTCCGCCTGACGGTCGGTGGTCCCGGTGAGGCGGTCCCGGTGACCCGCGACCGCGCGCGGCATCAGCACGTCGGCGTACGCGGACCCGGCACCCGCCGACGCCGCGGCGGCCGGCGGCTCGTCCGCCGCGGGCTCCTCGGCGGCGGGCTCGATCGCCGCGGGCTCCGGCTGCGAGGGCCGCTCCGGTACGACCATGTCGCCCCGGAAGCTCGGCACCGCCTCCAGCAGGCTGGTCAGCGAATCGCGTTCGGCGGCCGTCGGGGCGGTGAACTCCTCCGGTTCGGCGTGCCGGTCCATCTGCCGGTCCAGGGCCCGGTCCAGCGGCCGGTCACGGGGCAGCCGGGCGATCCTCGGGACGAACGGGAAGCTCGGCTCCGGAGCGGTCGCGTCCGACTCGCCGATGAGGGAGCGCGCCTCGTCGTCGACGGCCTGGACCAGCCGCCTCGGCGGGTCGTAGGTCCAGCTCGCCGAGTGCGGTTCGCCCGCGACGCGGTAGACCAGCAGCACTTCCCAGGTGCCGTCGTCGCGGCGCCAGGAGTCCCACTGAACCGTTTCCTTGTCCGCGCCGCGCAGCAGCAGACGCTCCTGCACCGCGTCGCCGAGCTGGGGGCCGGTGTTCTCGCCGGGACGGCGTACGGGAGTCTTCCGGGCCCGCTCGGCCATGAAGGCGCGCTCCGCGAGCACGGGGCCCTCGAAGCGGCGGACACGGTCGACGGGAATCCCGGCGAACTGGGCGACCTCCTCGGCGGAGGCACCGGCTCGTATCCGGGCCTGGATGTCCCGCGGGCGGAGGTGGCTCTCCACCTCGATCTCGATCTGTCCGAGCCGCGCGCGGTCGTTGCGCACCGCGGCACGGAGACGCTCGTCGATCGGAAGCGTGTACTCCGTGCTGTCCGCAGCCTTGAGCACCAGTCGTGTGCCGTCGTTGGAGACGGCCACGACACGCAGTTCGGGCATGGGGACCTCCCGGGTGGTGCCTGCCGACGTCACGTGCGTCGCTGCTTCCGCTAGTCGAGTGTGGCCTGCCCGGGTGCAGCCTGCCACAACCTTGCCAAGTTGCCCGGCGTGTGTCGGGCCTTGGCCCTGGTACGCCTTCGTGACACGGTTACCCATGGTGACGCAGAACGACCTGTGCGGTCGCCCTGTGCAACGAGTCTCCGTGCGATGCGTCGGCGCCGCCGGTTCGAGTGCCGTCTTCGGCCCCCTCCCGCAGGACCCGGATCACCCTTGCGGGAGTCCGGCCCCAGGGCTCGTCACAGTACTCCATTCGGGCCACCGGGGTGGACCGGCACGCCGTCCGAGTTGTCGACGGGTGTCCTTGGTGACGGTGGTTGACGGCGGGCATGAGGGTGGAGATACCCATTCGCCGTCCGTTTGCCCCTGGCGCGTGTCCTGCTTCACAGAATCACCAGAAACGGAACTATCCACTCCGCCCAAAGGTCTCTTCCTGGTGCAGGGTGGGAGAGATGCCGAGCAAGGGCTGGTCATGGTGGAAAAGCCGGAAGGCGACACGGAACAGAAGGAAAGGCGCATAGACCTGAACGTGCCGCAGGTCGCCGGCAGCGCCGTGGCCGCGGTCGCGGCTGCCGTGGCGGCCTCGCAACTGGGGGTGTACGGGACGATCCTGGGTGCGGGCGTGATGAGCATCGTCGCCACCTGCGGAGGCTCCGTCTTCCAGCACTTCTTCCGTCGCACGGGCGAGCAGATCCGCGAAGTCACCGTGCAGGTGACCAATCCGGGGGGCCGCCAGGTCGCCGTGCGGACCCGCGAGACGACGCGCGGCCGACGCGGCGCCGCGTCCGTCCCGGCGGACGGCGACGCCGATCCCGCCGTCACCCGGGTGATCGACCGCGCGCAGGCGATCGGCAGCACCCGGCTGCTCGGCGGTGCCGTGCCGGTGGACCCGGACCGGACGCGGATGCTCCGCCGGTCCGCCGGGGAGGACTCGGACCCGACCCGGCTGCTGCGGGCCGTCCCCGCCCCGGCGGACCAGCCGGACGACGCCACCCGGCAGCTGCGGGTCACCGGACCCGGCCTGGCGCCGGGGGAGTACGGACCCGGCGAGGGGTTCTCGGCGGCGACCACCCACGGCACCGCCCGCCGCAGCCGGCGGAAGCCCGTCGTGGCGGCCGTCGTGGTCTTCGTGGTGTCGATGCTCGGGATCACCGGGTTCGAGCTGGTCTCGGGCAACGACCTCAGCGGCGGCAACGGTACGACCGTGGGCTCCGTCGTCCGGGGCGGCGACGCGCGTACGGCCGATCCGCAGCCGTCGACGGGTACGGAGTCCGGCACCGGCGAGGAAGAGCCCGGCGCCGGACCGAGCGCCACCCCCGGCACCGGTACCGGCCAGGACGGAGACGGCGCCTCGGCCCCCGCGACCACCGACGACGGCGGCGCGGCCACGACCCCCGCCCCCTCGCCGACCGACGGCGCCACCACCCCGGCGCCCTCGGGGACGCCGACGCCCGCTCCGTCCGGCGACGGCGCGAGCACCGCGCCCGAGCAGACCGCCGAGAGCACCGGCACGGTCACGCAGGACCCCGCCGCCGGAGGCGACACCGGCGGGGAGTGACCCGCACCCGCATGCGTACCCGGCCACCGGCGGAGCCCCGGCCGCCGCCCCCTGAGGCCGGCGGCCGGGGCTCCGTCCCGTGCGGCGGCCCATCAGTCGCCCAGCACGCGCCGCAGGTAGTCGTTGCCGAACAGCCGGTCCGGGTCGAGCCGGTCGCGTACCGCCGTGAACTCGCCGAAGCGCGGATAGGCCTCCGCGAGGTAACCGGCGTCCCGGGTGTGGACCTTGCCCCAGTGCGGGCGGCCCCCGTGCGCCGTCATGATCCGCTCGACCGCCGTGAAGTACGCCTGGTGGGGCGTGCCCCGGTAGAGGTGGACGGCGATGTAGGCGCTCTCCCGGCCGGACGCCGTGGAGAGGGCCATGTCGTCGGCGGGCGCGGTGCGGACCTCCACCGGGAAGCTGACCCGCAGCGGCGACCGGTCCACCATCGCCTTGACCTCACGCAGCGCGGCCACGGCCGCCTCGCGCGGAAGGGCGTACTCCATCTCCACGAAGCGCACCCGGCGCGGACTGGTGAACACCTTGTAGGGGATGTCGGTGTACGTCCGGGCCGACAGGGCCCGGCTGGAGATCCGGGCGATCGAGGGGATGGCCGCCGGAAAGGCCCGGCCCACCGAACAGGCCACCTGGAAGATCCCGTTGGAGAGGAGCTCGTCCTCGATCCAGCCGCTGATCCGGCCGGGCGGGGCGGAGGGACCCGCGCTGCGGTTGTTGCGCTTGGTGTTGCAGTTCCCGGTGTGCGGGAACCAGTAGAACTCGAAGTGCTCGTTCTCGACGACCAGCTCGTCGAAGCCCGAGGTCACCGCGTCGAACGTCATCGGCTCCTCGCGGGCGGTCAGCAGGAAGACCGGTTCCACGGCGAAGGTGATCGCGGTGATCACGCCCAGCGCGCCGAGCCCGATCCGTGCGACCGCGAAGACCTCGGGGTTCTCCCGCTCGGAGCAGTGCAGCACCGTGCCGTCCGCCGTGACCAGCTCCAGGGCCCGGATCTGCGCGGCGATGGACGCGGAGTCGCGCCCGGTGCCGTGGGTGCCGGTGGAGGTCGCTCCGGCGACCGTCTGCTCCATGATGTCGCCCATGTTCGTGAGCGACAGGCCCTCCCGGGCGAGAGCGGCGTTGAGCCGCTTGAGCGGAGTGCCCGCCTCCACGGTGACGGTCATCGCCTCGCGGTCGATCCCGCGGATGCCGGTGAGCAGGTCGGGGCGGACGAGCACCCCGTCGGTGGCGGCCGTCGCCGTGAAGGAGTGGCCGGTGCCGACCGGTTTCACCCGCAGCCCGTCCTCGGCGGCCCGGCGCACGGCGGCGGCGAGCTCGTCCACGGAGGCGGGCGAGACCTCCCGTACCGGCCGCGCGGTGACGTTCCCCGCCCAGTTGCGCCACGCGGTCGTCGTCGCGTCGGTGCTGGTCATCTTCCCCACGCCTTCCCGTCTGCGCCGGCCCGCGAGCCGCCGCCGAAACCGGTGCGGCGAGGGCCTTCGTGGTGATCCGCCGACGGTGCGAGCGAGGCCCGGGGCATGGAGCGTCACGGCCGGGAACGGCGTGCTCCCGGCCAGTTGGAGGGGGATCATACTCACGGCCGCGCGGCAGAACGTCCGCCCACCCCGCCCCGGCGGTCCGGGCGGATGTCGGTTGCGATGCTCCCGTCGGCGGATGGCAGGATCAAAGCCATGTCCGATCTGCGCGACCCCGCCCCCTACGACGCCCTGCTGCTGCTCTCCTTCGGCGGCCCCGAAGGCCCGGACGACGTGGTTCCGTTCCTCCAGAACGTCACCCGCGGCCGGGGCATCCCCGAGGAGCGGCTGAAGGAGGTCGGAAAGCACTACTTCCTCTTCGACGGCGTCAGCCCGATCAACGGCCAGAACCGCGACCTCCTGGAAGCCCTGCGCGAGGACTTCGCCGCCCACGGCCTGGACCTGCCGGTGTACTGGGGCAACCGCAACTGGGCCCCGTACCTGACCGACACCCTCCGCGAGATGACCGAGGCCGGGCACCGCCGCGTCCTCACCCTCGCGACCAGCGCCTACGCCTCCTACTCGGGGTGCCGGCAGTACCGCGAGAACCTCGCCGACGCGCTGGAGACCCTGCGGGCGGAGGGCCTGACGGTGCCGCGCGTGGACAAGCTGCGCCACTACTTCAACCACCCGGGCTTCGTGACCCCCATGACCGACGGGGTGCTCGCCTCCCTCGCGAGCCTCGGCGACGAGGAACGCGCCGGGGCGCACCTGGCCTTCACCACGCATTCCATCCCGGTGTCGGCGGCCGACACCAGCGGACCGGTGGAGGACCACGGCGACGGCGGCGCCTACGTCGCCGAGCACCTCGACGTCGCCCGGACGATCGTGGACGCGGTGCGCGAGGAGACCGGCGTCGCGTACCCCTGGCAGCTCGTCTACCAGTCCCGCAGCGGCGCCCCGCACATCCCGTGGCTGGAACCCGACATCTGCGACCACCTGGAGACCCTGCACGGCGACGGCGTCCCGGCGGTCGTGATGGTCCCCATCGGGTTCGTCTCCGACCACATGGAGGTCCTCTACGACCTCGACACCGAGGCCACCGCCAAGGCCGCCGAGCTCGGGCTGCCCGTCCGCCGGTCCGCCACCGTCGGAGCCGACCCGCGCTTCGCCGCCGCCGTCCGCGACCTCGTGCTGGAGCGCGCCGCCACCGAACAGGGGTACCGCGTGGACCGCTGCGCGCTCGGCGCCCTCGGCCCCTCGCACGACCTCTGCCCGGTCGGCTGCTGCCCGGCGAGGACCCCGAAGCCGGCCGCCGCGGGTGCCGACAGCCCGTTCGCCTGACCGCGGCGCCCCGGCCCGCAGCCGGGCGGGCCCCCACCCGCCGTCCCACCGCCGACGCCCATGCCCGACCCCGACTCCTGGGAGTGCCGTGACCGACCCCCTGCTCGCCGAACTCCTCGACCTCGCGCGGACCGCCGCCACCCGCGCGGGCGCCCTGCTGCGCGACGGCCGCCCCGCCGACCTGGGGGTGGCCGCCACCAAGTCGAGCCCCATCGACGTCGTCACCGAGATGGACATCGCCGCCGAGAAGCTGATCACCGGCTACCTCTCCGAGCACCGCCCCGAGGACGGCTTCCTCGGTGAGGAGGGCGCGAGCCGCGAGGGCACCAGCGGCGTCCGCTGGGTCATCGACCCGCTGGACGGCACGGTGAACTACCTCTACAACCTGCCGACCTGGGCGGTCTCGATCGCCGCCGAACTCGACGGGGAGCGGGTCGTGGGCGTGGTCGAGGCGCCGATGCGCGGCGAGACCTTCCACGCGGTACGCGGCGGCGGCGCGTACGTGAACGGCACCGCGCTGCGCTGCCGCCCCGCGCCGCCGCTCGACCAGGCGCTCGTGTCGACCGGGTTCAACTACGTGGCGACCGTCCGCACCCACCAGGCCGACGTGGCCCAGCGGCTCATCCCCCGGCTGCGGGACATCCGGCGCGGGGGCTCGGCCGCCATCGACCTGTGCGACGTGGCCGCCGGTCGGCTCGACGGCTACTACGAACGCGGACTCCACCCCTGGGACCTGGCCGCCGGTGACCTCGTCGCCCGCGAGGCCGGCGCGCTCACCGGCGGGCGCCCGGGGCTGCCGGCCGACGGGGACCTGACGGTCGCCGCCTCGCCGGGCGTCTTCGAGCCTCTTCAGACGATCCTCGAAGAGCTGGGCGCCTGGCACGACTGACGCCGCCCGGACCCGGACACGTGAGAACGCCCGCCGCTTCCTCCTGGAGGAGGTCCGGCGGGCGTTCTCACGCGGTGCGGGTGATCCGGGTGGTGCGGGTGATCCGTGGTGCGGCTCGGTGGTGCTGAGGCCTGGTGGTGCGGCTCGGTGGTGCGGCGGCTCTGTGCGGCGTCGGTCGGACGGGTCAGACGGTGGTGGCGCCGGTCTCGACGCCGTGTTCGGCGGCGAGGCGCAGCAGATCGTCCAGCTCGCTCTGTTCGACGTCCGCGAGGAAGTCGTCGCCCGTCTCGCGGGCCCGGGTGAGGTCGGACTCGGTCGTCCTGATGCGGTGGAGCAGACCTGCGGTGAAAGCGTCCATGAAGCGCCCCCTCGGCGTGGGTCGGTGGCACGGGGGTGTGCCGGGATTTCTCGGGCCTGGTCCCGAGTGCCGTCGGTCACGCGGCCCCTCCGGGAAAAGGGACGGCAGTGGCGAGCCACGTACGTGGCGTGATCGCGGGTGTAAATGCGTCCTCCCCGGGCCCGCGGAGGGAGAAACCTCAACTCGCCCGTGAATATGCCCCCTTCTTCGATTCTCCTCGAACCCGCAGGTCGCCGGGGGCTGCCTTACCGCCGGTTTATGGGTGTTGCGGGCAGGATGGTCGCGAACAGTCGGCCCGACGTGCCCCGGGAGGGGCCCGGCCGGGCCCCTCCCGGACGTGCGGAACGTCCGCGGGACGACATCTGAGAAGGGACAGTGCCGTGCGCGTACTCGTCGTCGAGGACGAGCAGCTGCTCGCCGACGCGGTGGCCACCGGACTCCGCCGTGAGGCGATGGCCGTCGACGTGGTCTACGACGGAGCGGCGGCCCTGGAGCGGGTCGGGGTCAACGACTACGACGTCGTGGTCCTCGACCGGGACCTCCCGCTCGTCCACGGGGACGACGTCTGCCGCAAGATCGTCGAGCTGGGCATGCCCACCCGGGTGCTCATGCTCACCGCCTCCGGGGACGTCAGCGACCGGGTCGAGGGGCTGGAGCTGGGGGCCGACGACTACCTCCCCAAGCCGTTCGCCTTCAGCGAGCTGACCGCGCGGGTCCGCGCGCTGGGCCGCCGTACGACGGTGGCGCTGCCGCCCGTCCTGGAGCGGGCCGGCATCAAGCTCGACCCCAACCGCCGCGAGGTCTTCCGGGGTGAGCAGGAGATCCAGCTCGCGCCGAAGGAGTTCGCCGTGCTGGAGGTGCTGATGCGCAGCGAGGGCGCGGTGGTCTCGGCCGAGCAGCTGCTGGAGAAGGCGTGGGACGAGAACACCGACCCCTTCACCAACGTCGTCCGGGTGACCGTCATGACGCTGCGCCGGAAACTCGGTGAGCCTCCGGTCATCGTGACCGTCCCCGGTTCCGGTTACCGGATCTGAGCGACCCGATGGCCACGTCCTCGGCGCCGCTGACGGCGCCTCCGAAACCCACCTGGGACCCCAAGCAGCAGGACCCCACCTCGCCCTGGCTGCGCCCCACCATCCGGATACGGCTGACGCTCCTCTACGGCGGGATGTTCCTGATCGCGGGCATCCTGCTGCTCGCGATCATCTACATGCTGGCCGCGCAGGCCCTGCACGACGCGGGAGGCCCCGCCTTCCAGGTGTCCGGCACCAACGTCCGGATCTCCAGTACGACCTGCCCGCAGCTGGCCGCCTCGCAGAACAACGACCAGCTCAACGACGCCATCAAGGCCTGCACGGCCGCCCAGCGCCAGCACGCGCTGGACAGCCTGCTGAACCGGGCCCTGCTGGCGCTCGTCGGGCTCAGCATCATCGCGTTCGCCTTCGGCTACGCGATGGCGGGCCGCGTCCTGTCGCCGCTCGGCAAGATCACCCGTACCGCCCGCCGGGTGGCCGGGACCGATCTGTCGCGCCGGATCGAACTGGACGGACCGGACGACGAGCTCAAGGAGCTCTCGGACACCTTCGACGAGATGCTGGACCGCCTGGAGCGCGCGTTCACCGCGCAGCAGCGGTTCGTCGGCAACGCCTCGCACGAGCTGCGGACCCCGCTGGCGATCAACCGCACCCTGCTGGAGGTCCATCTCTCCGACCCGGCCGCGCCGCCCGAGCTCCAGCAGCTCGGCAAGACGCTGCTCGCCACCAACGAGCGCAGCGAGCAGCTGGTGGAGGGGCTGCTGCTGCTCGCCAGGAGCGAGAACCAGATCGTCGAGCGGAAACCGGTCGATCTGGCGGAGGTCGCCGAGCGCGCCCTCGACCAGGCGCGCGCGGAGGCGGCCCAGAAGGGCGTGGAGATCCGTGGCGAGCGCGCGCCCGCCGTCGTCCAGGGCAACGGCGTCCTGCTGGAGCGGATCGCCCTGAACCTCGTCCAGAACGCCGTGCGCTACAACGTCCCGGAGGACGGCTGGGTGGAGGTCACCACCCACTTCGGACCCGGGCAGGCGCTGCTGGTGGTCTCGAACACGGGGCCCGTGGTGCCCGCGTACGAGATCGACAACCTCTTCGAGCCGTTCCGGAGGCTCCGCACGGAGCGGACGGGGAGCGACAAGGGGGTCGGTCTCGGCCTGTCGATCGCCAGATCCGTGGCGCGGGCCCACGGAGGCCGTATCATCGCGGAGCCCCGAGAGGGGGGCGGTCTCGTGATGCGTGTCACCTTGCCCGTCTGAAAAGCGCCACGAAGCGATCAGGGGGAGGGTCCATCGCTTTCGCTTTGAGCGGAATTTTCGTGATGCGTCACCGGTTTGTCCCTGTGTGATCGATCACAGGGGCCTCAGGGGACGCATCTACTCTCCGTGAGCCCCCTCCGGGCGTAAAGCCGGGAAACGCCCGGGTTTTCGGGGGGTGGTATCACGGGAAGTACACGGGGTGGCACCCGTGAACCCCGGCATCCGGACCGTGTACGGTCCCCTTCGCCACCCAAGCCGACCGCTCGACAGCGGCCGGTTCGGGTGTCGATTGAGTAACAGACCTTGATGTGAGGCAAAATCTCCGCCTCAGGTCGGGCACAAGTCCGGCCTCTCACGCGTTACGTGCGCTGAGACACCCGCAGACACCCAAGAGGGGGAGAGCGACATGGCAACGGATTACGACACCCCACGCAAGACCGACGACGACGTCGATCAGGACAGCCTGGAAGAGCTGAAGGCTCGGCGGAGCGACAAGACCGCGTCCGCCGTCGACGTCGACGAGTTCGACGCCGCGGAGGGCCTTGAGCTGCCCGGCGCGGACCTGTCCAACGAGGAACTCGCCGTTCGCGTCCTGCCCAAGCAGGCCGACGAGTTCACCTGCATGAGCTGTTTCCTCGTGCACCACCGCAGCCAGCTGGCTCGCGAGAAGAACGGCCAGCCGATCTGCCGCGACTGCGACTGAGGCAGGCCCGCCGTGACAGGCGACAGACCGTTCCGGAAGCGGCGCTCACCGCGCAGTGGAGGGCCGGAGGCGAATGAGGGCGGTACGGGCCCGGCAGAAGGCTTGAGTGCCCCTGACGGGCGTCACAAGGCCCCGCACGACCCCTCCGGCACGGCCGACGACGAGCGGGGCCATCCGGCCTCGCTCGAAGTGGCCCCGGCGGCCGGCCTGCCGGACGGGGCCGGACAGGCCGGGGAGACCGGAGACCACGGGACCCCGGCACCCGCAGCGGCCCCGACCGGGCCGCTGAACGCTTTGAAACGGGGAGTGCACAAGGGCGGGGAGAGCGCGAGGGCGGTCGCCGGACATCTGGCCGACCGGATCATCGACACGGCGCCCCGTGTCCCCGTGCGCGACCTCGCCACGCTCCGCCGCCACTTCCCGGGACTCGGTCCCGAGGAGATCGCGGACCGCCTGATCGCGGGCGCGAGCAAGGCCACCGCGGCCGTGGGCGCCGGCATCGGGGCCGCGGCCATGCTGCCCGTACCCCCCGCCATGCTCGCCGAGCTGGCGGCGGAGATCACCGGGGTCGCCGCGATCGAGCTGAAGCTCGTCGCCGAACTCCACGAGGTCTACGGCAGGCGACCCCCGGGCAACCTCGCCCAGCGCAGCACCGCCTACCTCACGTCCTGGACGGAGGAGCGCGACATCGACGTCACCCGCCCCGTCACGCTCAACGCGGCCCTGGGCGGCCAGATGAGACGCGAGCTGCGCCAGCAGATCATGAAGCGCATGGCGCGCGACCTGCCCAATCTCATCCCCCTGATGATCGGCGCGGCCGTGGGCGCGGCGCTGAACCGCCGCGAC
Source organism: Streptomyces sp. NPDC060184 (assembly GCF_042728795.1). Lineage (NCBI taxonomy): Bacteria > Bacillati > Actinomycetota > Actinomycetes > Kitasatosporales > Streptomycetaceae > Streptomyces > Streptomyces sp. NPDC060184. The sequence goes on along the minus strand of NZ_JBHWYX010000014.1, from coordinate 32,147 downwards.
ACCAGGAAACTGGCCGGGCACATCAGGAAGGACCTGCGGAAACACCAGGTCCCCTGGGACCGGCTCGCCGGGCTTCCCGCGCTGGAGCAGCCCGCCGACCCCACTGTCATCCCTCCGGAGGCGGAGGGGCGCTGAGGGCCGCGCGAGCCGCCCTCTCCCCGTACGGCACGGCCGGACCGGACCCGCGGGGCCGGTCCCGGGCCGCGAGGCCGCTCGCTCTCAGTCCCGCGCCGCGACCGGCGACGTGGAGAGCGCCGCGATCAGGGCCTCCGGCTCACGGGTCGAGAGGTAGAGATAGGGCGTGGGGTCCGCGGGGTCGGTCACCTTCACCTTCACCGCCGTGGGGATGTAGCCACGCAACAGCATGAAGGCGCGGGCGTCCGCCTTGTACGTGCGCCAGGCGCGTGCCTCCTCCGCGTCCAGCGCCTCGGCGTCCCCGAGCGCCGAGAGCGGAATCCGCGCCTCCCCGGCGACCAGGGAGTCCGCGACCACCCGGATGCGGACGGAGCCGTACGAGCTGACCACGACCGCCGTCGCGGCCGTGCCGCCGACCAGCCCCGCGAGCAGGAACAGGCCGCCGAGCGGCAGGAGCATCAGCGCGCAGGCCACCCCCACCCCGAGGGCGATGAGCCACCAGGTGCGGGGTGCGGTGAGGCGTTCGTCGAAGGGCGGTACGGAAGGCTGCATGGGAACAAGCTTGGCACGGCGAGACCCGCGGTCGGGCTCGCGGGTAAGGTCTGCGCGTGTGAGTGGAACATCTGCAGCTCTGACACCCCCGGCCGACGCGGTGGCACCCGTCCGGCACCCCGAGGCGCCCGCGCCCGGGCAGCTTCTCGGCTCGCACTACGAACACTGTTTCGGCTGCGGCGGCGAGCAGCCCCACGGCCTGCACCTCGCGGCCCGGGCCGGCGAGGGCGTGAGCGTGACCGCCGAGTTCACGGTCCGTCCCGAGCACCAGGGCGCGCCCGGCCTGGCGCACGGCGGGGTGCTCGCGACGGCGCTGGACGAGACGCTCGGCTCGCTGAGCTGGCTGCTGCGGGTCATCGCGGTCACCGGCCGGCTGGAGACCGACTTCTCCGCGCCCGTGCCGGTGGGGACCGTGCTGCACCTGGACGCGCGGGTCGTCGCCGTGCACGGCAGGAAGATCTACTCGACCGCCACCGGCCGGATCGGCGGCCCCGAGGGCCCCGTCGCGGTGCGGGCCGACGCTCTCTTCGTCGAGGTGAAGGTCGACCACTTCATCGACAACGGCCGCCCCGACGAGATCCGCGCGGCGATGGCCGACCCCGACCAGATCAAGCGTGCCCGAGCCTTCGAGGTGAACCCGTGACCCGCCCTCCCGTCGACGTCCTTCTCCGGCGCCTGGATCCGGAGGTTCCGGTTCCCGCGTACGGACACCCCGGCGACGCCGGTGCGGACCTGGTGACCACCGAGGCGGCGGAACTCGCCCCGGGGGAGCGTGCGGTGCTGCCCACCGGCGTGTCGATCGCCCTGCCGGACGGCTACGCGGCCTTCGTGCACCCCCGCTCGGGCCTCGCGGCCCGCTGCGGAGTAGCCCTCGTGAATGCCCCGGGGACGGTGGATGCCGGGTACCGTGGGGAGATCAAGGTGATCGTCGTCAACCTCGACCCGCGCGAGCCCGTGCGGTTCGAGCGTTTCGACCGGATTGCCCAGTTGATCGTCCAGCAGGTCGAGAAGGTGCGCTTCCACGAGGTCGCGGAACTTCCCGGCTCGGCACGGGCCGAAGGGGGATTCGGGTCCACCGGCGGTCATGCCGCGGTGGACGGTGTCGGGGGCGGTATCACCCCGGGTGGGAACAACTACGCTTCGGTCGTATCCGACCGGGAAGGACAGTGACGTGTTCGGACGTCGCAAGAAGAGTGGTTCCGCCGAGGACGCGGTGGACGAAGCGCGCGAGACCGAGCAGGTCGCCGACGAGCTCGATGGTGCCGACGACGCGGTGAGCGCCCGTCGGACGAACCTTCCGCCGGCCCCGCGGCCGGACGGACCCTGGGACGTCTCCGAGGTCTCCAGGCCCGGCGAGGGCCGGGTCGACCTGGGCGGGATCTTCGTGCCCGGAGTCGAGGGCATGGAACTCCGGGTGGAGGTGGCCGGCGACGCGATCGTCGCCGCCACCGTGGTGCTGCGCGACAGCGCGGTCCAGCTGCAGGCCTTCGCCGCCCCCAAGAAGGAGGGCATCTGGGGCGAGGTCCGCGAGGAGATCGCCTCGGGCATCACCAAGCAGGGCGGGATCATCGACGAGGTCGAGGGCCCGCTCGGGTGGGAGCTGCGCGCCCAGGTACCCGTACAGCTTCCCGACGGCAAGAACGGCGTCCAGCTGGTGCGCTTCGTCGGCGTCGACGGGCCCCGGTGGTTCCTGCGCGGCGTGATCTCGGGCCAGGGTGCCGTGCAGCCGCAGGCCGCGGGCCTCCTGGAGCAGATCTTCCGGGACACCGTGGTCGTCCGCGGCGAGGGCCCGATGGCCCCCCGCGACCCGATCGTCCTCAAGCTCCCCAACGACGCCCAGATGGTGCCCGAGGGAGTCCAGCAGGAGGAGCAGGAGAGCTCCAAGTTCTCCGGCGGCATGGGCCAGCTCCAGCGCGGACCGGAGATCAGCGAGATCCGCTAGATCCGCTGGATCCGCTCGCGCGGTCCGTACGGGCGGACGGTTTTTTCAGGCCGGTGGGCCGCACCCCCTTTGCACCGGGGGTGCGGCCCACCGGCTTTTCCCATGCGTGCACGCCCGCGGTCGCGCGGGTGGTTTCGCGTGCCACCACGTGCCGCGCCGGGCCGGTCGTCAGGGGCGCGTATCGGCCACGTAAGGGCGCCGTCAAGGGAGCGCCCGTCCTCGTATGGAAGGCATCAACGGGGGCGTCAAAAGCTCTGGCCGGAGGTTTGCTCGTCACGTCCGAGAAACCGAACCTCATCTAGGAGCACACGATGGCCGACGTGGCCTTCGTCGTCACCACGATCGCGGTCTTCGCGCTGGTGGCCCTCATCGCCAGGGGGGTGGCGAAGCTGTGACTGCCGAGAACATCGTCGGCCTCGTCGTGGCCGTCGCCCTGCTGGGCTACCTCGTCCTCGCCCTTCTGTACCCGGAGAGGTTCTAGCCCGACATGAGTCCCGTCCTTGCCGGTGTGCTCCAGCTGCTCGCGATGATCGTCGCACTGGGCCTCGCCTACCGCCCCCTCGGCGACCACATGGCACGCGTCTACTCCTCCGACAAGCACCTGCGCGTCGAGAAGTGGATGTACCGGGCCATCGGCGCCAACCCGAACACGGAGATGCGCTGGCCCGCCTATCTGCGCGGCGTCCTCGCCTTCTCCGCGGTGAGCCTGCTCTTCCTCTACCTGCTCCAGCGGCTCCAGGGCAGCCTGCCCGGTTCCCTCGGATTCGTCTCGATCGACCCGGACCAGGCGTTCAACACGGCGGCGTCCTTCGTCGCCAACACCAACTGGCAGTCGTACTACGGCGAGCAGGCCATGGGCCACGTCGTGCAGACCGGCGGCCTCGCGGTGCAGAACTTCGTCTCCGCCGCCGTCGGCATGGCCGTCGCCGTCGCGCTCGTCCGCGGCTTCGCCCGGTCCCGCACCGGTGAACTCGGCAACTTCTGGGCCGACCTGGTCCGCGGCACCGTCCGCATCCTGCTGCCGATCGCGGTGATCGGCGCGCTGGTGCTGGTCGCGTGCGGCGCCCTCCAGAACTTCTCCGGCATCCACGACGTCGGCCAGTTCATGGGCGGCTCGCAGCAGTGGAACGGCGGCGCGATCGCCTCGCAGGAGGTCATCAAGGAGCTGGGCACGAACGGCGGCGGTTACTTCAACGCCAACTCGTCCCACCCCTTCGAGAACCCCAACGGCTTCACCAACCTCTTCGAGGTCTTCCTGATCCTCGTCATCCCCTTCGCGATCACCCGCACCTTCGGGCGGATGGTCGGCTCGCTCAAGCAGGGCTACGCGATCCTCGCGACGATGGGCGTCATCTGGGTCGGCTTCACCGCCCTGATGATGTGGACGGAGTTCGCCCACCACGGCCCCGCGTTCGACCTCGCGGGCGGCGCGATGGAGGGCAAGGAGAACCGGTTCGGCATCGGCGGCTCCTCGATCTTCGCGGTCGCCACCACGCTCACCTCCACCGGCGCGGTCGACTCGTTCCACTCCTCGTTCACCGGCTTCGGCGGCGGCATCACCCTGCTGGGCATGCAGCTCGGCGAGATCGCCCCCGGCGGGGTCGGCTCCGGCCTCTACGGCATGCTGATCATGGCGATCATCGCGGTGTTCATCGCCGGTCTGATGGTCGGCCGCACGCCGGAGTACCTGGGCAAGAAGATCGGCACCCGCGAGATCAAGCTCGCCGCCTGCTACATCCTGATCGTCCCCGCCCTGGTGCTCGGCTTCACCGCCGTGGCGATGGCCCTGCCCACCCCGCCGAACTCCATGACGAACACGGGCGCCCACGGCTTCTCCGAGATCCTCTACGCCTACACCTCCGGCGCGAACAACAACGGCTCCGCCTTCGCGGGCCTGAACGCCGACACCCAGTGGTTCAACACCACCATCGGTCTCGCGATGCTCCTCGGCCGGTTCATACCGATGGTCTTCGTGCTGGCCCTGGCCGGCTCGCTGGCCGAGCAGAAGCCCGTACCGGAGACCACCGGCACCCTCAGCACCCACAAGCCGCTCTTCAGCGGCCTGCTGGTCGGCGCCATCATGATCGTCACCGGCCTGACCTACTTCCCGGCCCTGGCCCTGGGCCCGCTCGCCGAGGGGCTGGCGTCATGACCACACGAACCCCGCAAGAGGACACGATGTCCACCCTGACCACGGCACCCGCACCGCACCCGGACGAACCGGCGGACCAGAAGCCCGCGGCCCGCGTCGGCGGAGGATTCTTCGACCCGAAGCAGCTGCTCACCTCCTTCCCCGAGGCGGTCCGGAAGCTCGACCCCCGGGTGATGGTCAAGTCCCCGGTCATGTTCGTCGTGCTGATCGGGTCGGTCTTCACCACCGTCCTCGCGGCCACGGACCCCACCGACTGGTTCGGCTGGGCCATCACGGCCTGGCTCTGGCTGACGACGATCTTCGCCAACCTCGCCGAGGCGGTGGCCGAGGGCCGCGGCAAGGCGCAGGCCGACACCCTGCGCAAGGCCAAGACCGACACGGTCGCCCGCCGGCTGGACGGGCCGCGCGAGGAGCGCGTCCCCGGCACCGAACTGCGCATCGGCGACCTGGTCGTCTGCGAGGCCGGTGACGTCATCCCCGGCGACGGTGACGTCGTCGAAGGCGTCGCCTCCGTGGACGAGTCCGCGATCACGGGCGAGTCGGCGCCGGTGATCCGTGAGTCCGGCGGTGACCGCAGTGCCGTCACCGGCGGTACGAAGGTCCTCTCCGACCGCATCGTCATCAAGATCACGACGAAGCCGGGCGAGACCTTCATCGACCGGATGATCAATCTGGTCGAGGGCGCGGCGCGGCAGAAGACGCCGAACGAGATCGCGCTGAACATCCTGCTGGCGTCGCTGACGATCGTCTTCCTGCTCGCCGTGGTGACCCTGCAGCCGTTCGCGGTCTACGCGGGCAGCAAGCAGTCGATGATCGTGCTGGCCGCGCTGCTGGTCTGTCTGATCCCGACCACGATCGGTGCGCTGCTCTCCGCGATCGGCATCGCCGGGATGGACCGGCTGGTGCAGCGCAACGTCCTGGCCATGTCCGGCCGGGCCGTCGAAGCCGCGGGCGACGTGTCGACGCTGCTGCTCGACAAGACCGGCACCATCACCCTCGGCAACCGCCAGGCCGCCGAGTTCCTCCCGGTCACCGGGGTGACCGAGGCGGAGCTCGCCGACGCCGCGCAGCTCTCCTCGCTCGCCGATGAGACCCCCGAGGGCCGCTCGATCGTGGTCCTCGCCAAGGACCGGTACGCGCTGCGCGAGCGCCACCGCGGTGAGCTCTCGCACGCCGTCTGGGTCGAGTTCACCGCCCAGACCCGCATGTCGGGCGTGGACGTGGACGGCCGCTGCGTCCGCAAGGGCGCCACCGGCTCCGTGGTGACCTGGGTCAAGGAGCGGGGCGGCACCGTCGCGGACGACGCCCAGACGCTGACCGACCGGATCTCGCAGGCCGGCGGCACCCCGCTCCTGGTGGCGGTCGACGACGCCGACGGCGCCCGGGTGCTGGGTGTGGTGCACCTGAAGGACGTCGTGAAGGAGGGCATGCGGGAGCGGTTCGACGAACTGCGCCGGATGGGCATCCGTACGGTGATGATCACCGGGGACAACCCGCTGACCGCGAAGGCGATCGCCGAGGAGGCGGGGGTCGACGACTTCCTCGCCGAGGCGACGCCCGAGGACAAGATGGCCCTCATCAAGCGGGAGCAGGCGGGCGGCAAGCTCGTCGCGATGACCGGCGACGGGACGAACGACGCCCCCGCCCTCGCCCAGGCCGACGTCGGCGTGGCGATGAACACGGGCACCTCGGCCGCCAAGGAGGCCGGGAACATGGTGGACCTGGACTCCAACCCCACCAAACTGATCGAGATCGTCGCGATCGGCAAGCAGCTCCTGATCACCCGGGGCGCGCTCACCACGTTCTCCATCGCCAACGACGTCGCGAAGTACTTCGCGATCATCCCGGCCATGTTCGCGGTGGTCTACCCGGGGCTGGACAAGCTCAACATCATGCGGCTCGACTCCCCGCAGTCCGCGATCCTCTCCGCCGTCGTCTTCAACGCGCTGATCATCGTCGCGCTGGTGCCGCTCGCCCTCAAGGGCGTCCGCTACCGGCCGGCCGGCGCGGACAGCATGCTCCGCCGCAACCTCGGGGTGTACGGCCTCGGCGGCCTGATCGCCCCGTTCATCGGCATCAAGATCATCGACCTGATCATCTCCCTCATCCCCGGAATCGGCTGATCGGCATGAACACCTCCGTAGGAAACACGACCCGGCTGCTGCTGGCCGGTCTGAGGGCGCTGCTCGTCCTCACCCTGGTCTGCGGCGTCATCTACCCGCTCGCGGTCACCGGTGTCGCCCAGGCGCTCTTCTCCCACAAGGCCAACGGCTCCGAGGTCAGCAGCGACGGCAAGGTGGTCGGCTCCGAGCTGATCGGCCAGCGCTACGACCTGCCCCTCAAGGACGGCCAGGAGACGGCGGACCCGGACCTCACGTGGTTCCAGCCCCGCCCGTCCAACGGCCTCGGCAGCAACAGCGTCAACACCCAGTACAAGATCATCCTCTCCGGGGCGACCAACCGCTCCGGCGACAACCAGGACCTGATCGACTGGGTCACCGCCGCCAAGGCCGCGGTCGTCAAGGACAACTCCGTCCCCGGCCACCCGGTCAGCCCCGACGACGTGCCGGCCGACGCCGTCACCTCCTCCGGCTCCGGCCTCGACCCGGACATCTCGCCCGCGTACGCACAGCTCCAGATCCGCCGCGTCGCCGAGCGCAACCACCTCGGCGTCGACCAGGTGACGAAGCTCGTCGACGACCACACCAGCGGACGCACCCTCGGCTTCATCGGGGAGCCCCGCGTCAACGTCCTCCAGCTCAACATCGCGCTGAAGGAACTCGTCAACGCCGGCTGACATCGCCGGCACGTGCTCCGGGGCCCGGCGGAGCCCCGGAGCCGCCCCGTGTCCCGCCCGGCCCACCTCCCCGGGCCGGGCGGGACACGCGGCTTCCGCGGTGTCCGGCGGATCGAGGCCGGACACCACCCAGTGCCGTCCAGGCACGGAACGGGGAGCGGGACACGCGGTGCGAGGCATCAGGGTTGCGTCAATACGCGCACCCTTCTCAACCGCCATCCGAAATGCCCGGATCTCCGGGAGTAGCGTCGTCAGTGGCTGCCGCACGGGCCGCAGCCCGCGCAAGAGAAGACAATGGGGCCATGGCACGCGGCAAGCTTCGTATCTACCTGGGGGCGGCACCCGGCGTCGGCAAGACCTACGCCATGCTCTCGGAGGCCCACCGGCGCATCGAACGCGGCACCGACTGCGTCGTCGCCTTCGTCGAGCACCACGACCGGCCCCGTACCGAGGTCATGCTGCACGGCCTCGAACAGATCCGGCGCCGCGAGATCGAGTACCGCTCGGCGGTCTTCACCGAGATGGACGTCGACGCCGTACTGGAACGGGCCCCCCAGGTCGCCCTCGTGGACGAACTCGCCCACACCAACGTCCCCGGCGCCCGCAACGCCAAGCGCTGGCAGGACGTCGAGGAACTCCTCCAGGCCGGCATCGACGTCGTCTCGACCGTCAACATCCAGCACCTGGAATCGCTCGGCGACGTGGTCGAGTCGATAACCGGCGTCCGGCAGCGCGAGACCGTCCCCGACGAGGTCGTCCGCCGCGCCGACCAGATCGAACTGGTCGACATGTCGCCCCAGGCGCTGCGCCGCCGCATGGCCCACGGCAACATCTACAAGCCCGACAAGCTCGACGCGGCCCTCTCCAACTACTTCCGCCCCGGCAACCTCACCGCCCTGCGCGAGCTGGCCCTGCTCTGGGTCGCCGACCGGGTGGACGAATACCTCCAGCAGTACCGGGGCGAGCACAACATCAGCTCCACCTGGCAGGCCCGCGAACGCATCGTCGTGGGCCTCACCGGCGGACCCGAGGGCCGCACCCTCATACGCCGCGCCTCCCGGATGGCCGCCAAGGGCTCCGGCAGCGAGATCCTCGCCGTCTACATCGCCCGCAGCGACGGCCTCACCTCGGCCTCGCCCAAGGAACTCACCGTCCAGCGGACCCTGGTCGAAGACCTCGGCGGCACCTTCCACCACGTCATCGGCGACGACATCCCCGCCGCGCTCCTCGCCTTCGCGCGCGGGGTCAACGCCACCCAGATCGTCCTCGGGTCCAGCCGCCGCAAGGCCTGGCAGTACATCTACGGCCCCGGGGTGGGCGCCACCGTAGCCCGCGAGTCCGGACCCGACCTCGACGTCCACATCGTCACCCATGACGAGGTGGCCAAGGGCAGGGGGCTGCCCATCGCCCGGGGCGCCCGGCTCGGCCGCGCCCGGATCATCTGGGGCTGGCTCGTCGGCGTCGGCGGCCCCGCGCTCCTCTCCGTACTGCTGCGCAGCATGGAGGACGGCCCGGGGCTCGCCAACGACGTCCTGCTCTTCCTCTTCCTGACCGTGGCCGCCGCCCTGCTCGGCGGCCTGCTCCCGGCGCTCGCCTCCGCCGCCGCCGGATCCCTGCTGCTCAACTACTGGTTCACCCCACCGACCCACACCCTCACCGTGCAGGACCCGGAGAACATCGTCGCCATCGTGATCTTCTTCGCGGTGGCGGTGGCGGTGGCCTCCGTGGTCGACCTGGCGGCGAGACGTACCCACCAGGCCGCACGGCTGCGCGCCGAGTCGGAGATCCTCTCCTTCCTGGCCGGCAGCGTGCTGCGCGGTGAGACCACCCTCGACGCCCTGCTGGAACGGGTCCGCGAGACCTTCGCCATGGAGTCCGTCGCCCTGCTGGAACGGCAGAGCGACGTCGAACCGTGGACCTGCGCAGGTTCGGTCGGACCCAGCCCGGTGACCCGGCCCGACGACGCCGACGTGGACATGCCGGTCGGCGACCACATGGCGCTCGCCCTCTCCGGCCGCGTCCTGCCCGCCGAGGACCGCCGGGTGCTCGGCGCGTTCGCCGCCCAGGCGGCCGTCGTACTGGACCGTCAGCGCCTGGTCGGCGAGGCCGAGAAGGCCCGCAGGCTCGCCGAGGGCAACCGCATCCGGACCGCCCTGCTCGCCGCCGTCAGCCACGACCTGCGCACCCCGCTCGCCGCCATCAAGGCCGCCGTCAGCTCCCTGCGCTCCGACGACGTCGCCTGGTCCGAGGACGACGAGGCCGAACTCCTCGAAGGCATAGAGAACGGTGCCGACCGCCTGGACCACCTGGTCGGCAACCTCCTCGACATGTCGCGCCTCCAGACCGGGACCGTCACCCCGCTGATCCGGGAGATCGACCTCGACGAGGTGGTCCCGATGGCGCTCGGAGGCGTACCCGAGGGGAGCGTCGAGCTCGACATCCCGGAGACCCTGCCGATGGTCGCCGTCGACCCGGGCCTGCTGGAACGGGCCGTGGCCAACATCGTCGAGAACGCCGTCAAGTACAGTCCGGACAGCACGCCCGTCACCGTGGCCGCCAGCACGCTGGGCGACCGCGTCGAGCTCCGGGTCTCCGACCGGGGCCCCGGCGTCCCGGACGAGGGCAAGCTGCGGATCTTCGAGCCCTTCCAGCGGTACGGCGACGCCCCGCGCGGCGCCGGGGTCGGCCTCGGCCTCGCGGTCGCCCGGGGGTTCGCCGAGTCGATGGGCGGCACCCTCGACGCCGAGGACACCCCCGGCGGCGGCATGACCATGGTGCTCACCCTCAAGACGGCGGCCGACTACGTACCCGCCAGCCAGGACCTGTCCCCGCAGGTCACCTCGTGACGCCGGAAGTGTGCGCACACCCCGGGGTGTGCGTGACGCCCGGCGTGCGTGTGGCGCGTGGGGTGCACGTGGCCCCCGGGATGTACGTGGCCCCCGGGGTGCGCGGGACGGCTGAGGGGGCCGTCACGCTCCCGACATCCGCGTGCAGCAGACTCTCTTCTCCCTACAGCAGCAGAAAGGCAGGACCGCGATGACCCGGGTGCTTGTGGTCGACGACGAGCCGCAGATCGTACGCGCCCTCGTGATCAACCTGAAGGCGCGGAAGTACGAGGTCGACGCCGCGCCCGACGGGGCCACCGCCCTCCAGCTCGCCGCCGCCCGCCACCCCGACGTGGTGGTGCTGGACCTCGGCCTGCCCGACATGGACGGCGTCGAGGTCATCAAGGGGCTCCGGGGCTGGACCCGGGTGCCGATCCTGGTGCTCTCCGCCCGGCACACCTCGGACGAGAAGGTGGAGGCGCTGGACGCGGGCGCCGACGACTACGTGACCAAGCCCTTCGGCATGGACGAGCTGCTGGCCCGGCTGCGTGCCTCGGTCCGCCGGGCCGAGCCGGTCGGCCAGGACGGCGCCGACGACGTGGTGATCGTCGAGACCGAGGGCTTCACCGTCGACCTGGCGGCCAAGAAGGTCCACCGCGACGGCCGTGACGTCCGCCTCACCCCCACCGAGTGGCACCTGCTGGAGGTCCTGGTCCGCAACAGTGGCCGCCTCGTCAGCCAGAAACAGCTCCTCCAGGAGGTCTGGGGCCCCTCCTACGGCACCGAGACCAACTATCTGCGGGTCTACATGGCCCAGCTCCGGCGCAAGCTGGAGGCGGATCCCTCGCACCCCCGGCACTTCGTCACCGAGCCGGGCATGGGCTACCGCTTCGAGCGCGGCTGAGCCCGTCGTACGGGCCGTGCACCCGGCGGCGCCGAGCCCGTCGCCGGGCTCGGCATCCACCCCTGACGAGCCCGGCGTACGCGGCCGTACACCCGAGGTCATGCACTCGTTCGAGTGAGTTTTCCGGAGCCCGCGCGTAGCTCGCGGGACCGGTACTCTTCGGGTATGAGTGCTGTTCCTCGATTCGACAAGGCCGGGAAGTCGGAGCGGTCCACCGGACGCTTCCGGCGCATGCTCGACCGCCTCTCCAGCTCCCAGGAGGACCTGGAGTCCGAGGAGCTCCAGGAGGACGCGCACGTGTCGGGGTGCACCCGCATCTCCGAATGCTCGGACCGCCAGATCGTCAAGGTGGCTGGTACGTTGCGGACCGTCACCCTGCGACCGCGTGCCGGAGTGCCCGCCCTGGAGGCGGAGCTCTTCGACGGCACCGCGCCGCTGGACGTGGTCTGGCTCGGCCGTCGCTCCATCGTCGGCATCGAGCCCGGCCGCCGGCTCATCGTCTCGGGCCGCGTCGCCATGAGCCACGGGCGCCGGGTGCTGTTCAACCCCACATACGAATTGCGACCGCTGGGCAAGGAGTAGCCGGTGACGTCTGACGACAAGCCGACGCACGACGGGGACCGTACCCCGGACACGGATCAGCAGGACGCGACGAACAGGGCGGTCACCGAGGCCGCCCTCTTCGAGGCGTTCGGCGGGGTCCGGGGGATGGTGGAGACCGTCCTGCCCGGACTGCTCTTCGTCACCATCTTCACCGTCAACAAGAACCTGCACGTCTCGGCCATCGCGGCCCTGGCGGTCTCGCTGCTGCTGGTCGTCGTCCGGCTGGTCCGCAAGGACACCGTCAAGCACGCCTTCAGCGGCGTCTTCGGCGTGGCCTTCGGCGTGGTCTTCGCGATGATCACGGGCAACGCCAAGGACTTCTACCTCCCGGGCATGCTCTACACGCTCGGCCTGGCACTGGCCTACCTGATCACCACCCTGGCGGGTGTCCCGCTGATCGGGCTGATCCTCGGCCCGGTCTTCAAGGAGAACCTCTCCTGGCGGACCAGGAACCCCGGCCGCAAGCGCGCCTACGCCAAGGCCAGCTACGCCTGGGGCCTCATCCTGCTCGCCAAGTGCGCGATCCTCTTCCCGCTCTACTGGTGGGCCGACACCGCGCAGCTCGGCTGGGTGCTGGTCGGACTGAAGATCCCGCCGTTCCTGCTCGCGGTGTACCTCACCTGGGTCTTCCTGGCCAAGGCGCCGGCCCCGATCGACGTCTTCGCCGAGATGGAGGCCGCCGAGCAGGCGGAGAAGGACCGCGAGGCGGAGCGCGCCGCGGAGCGGGCCCGCGAGGCGGAGGCCGAGAGCGTCCGGGGCGCGGAGACCGCGGCGGCGCGGAACCACGACGTCTGAGGGCAGCGGCACGCACACCGGCCGGAGGCGGCGGACACGTCCTGTGTCCGCCGCCTCCGGCGTTCGTTCCCGGCGTTCGTTCCCGGCGTTCGTTCCCGGCGTTCGTTCCCGGCGTGCGCTCCGGGCCTGTGTTCCGGGGCCCTCAGGCGTCGCCCATGACGAGGCCTTCGATGGTGTGCTTCTGGGTCACGGGCACCAGCACGTCGACGACCGCGCAGTCGAGGTGGCGCCGGACCCGCTCGGGGAGGCTCTCCCAGTACGGACGGGTCGCGGCGGTGTCGTGGCGTTCGCCGTTCGTGGCCTCCGGGCCGTCGACCCCGAGGACCAGCACGGGGCGCGGTTTCGCGGAGTGGTTGGTGGTGCCGCGGTGGACGGTCAGCGCACTGCGGGCCGAGATGTCGCCGCGCTTCGGGTACTTGCGTACGGCTCGTTCCTCGTAGCGCGGGTAGTGCGGCCGGGGCGGGAACATGCCGTGGCCGAACTCCGGGCTGTCGTCCCACTGGGTGCCCGGGGCTATCTCGAAGGGGCCCATGTCCTCCTCGGTGTCGACGGCCGTCACGTTGAAGGCGAGGGAGGTCAGCCGCCGCTCGGCGCGGGTCTCCTCGGGCATCGGGAAGTCCCGGTGCCACGGCTGGTCGACCGCCCCCGCGAGCGGCACGTCGAAGCCCAGCTCGACGATCCGGTAGCCGGGGCCGAGCACCGCCTCGCACACGGACCGCACCCACGGGTGCTCGACGAGGTCGACGAAGCCGCGCAGCTGCTCGGGGTGGATCTCCACGTAGTAGCGGTGCGGGCCGCGTCCGACCGCGCCGCCGGGCCGCCCGAGCGCTTCCTCGAAGGCCACCTCGATGTCCTCGCGGAGCCGGTCGGTCCACTCCGGGGTGAAGGCTCCCTTCCGCGCGGTGATGCCGTCCGTGTAGAGGGCCTCCACGTCCCGTGACACGTCGACGTCGAGGCCGGCCGTCGTGGGGCGGGGGTGGGCGTAGGGGGAGTACTGGGTCATCGGATGCCTCCTGTGGTGGTCGTACGGGGTGCGCCGGTGGACTGTCCGGCAGTTTTACATCGTTGATTGCAACGTGGCAACAGGGGTGCGGGTGTGCCACGATGTCGGGGTGAGCAGCAGCCTGAAGGACGTGGCCCTCCGCGCCGGGGTCTCCCCGCGCACGGTGTCGAACGTGGTCAACGGCTCCGCGCCGGTCGCGGAGCAGACCCGCCTGCGGGTGCAGCGGGCCATCGACGAGCTGGGCTACCGGCCCAACCTCGCGGCGCGCAGCCTGCGGGCCGGCCGCACGGGCATCATCGGCCTCGCCATCCCGGAGCTGCACTCGCCCTACTTCGCCGAACTCGCCGGCCTGCTGGTGGAGGAGGCGCAACGCCGGTCCTGGACCGTGATCATCGACCAGACGCTGGGCGACGCCGAGGCCGAGCGACGCCTGCTGACCGGGGACGGGGGGCGGGTGATGGACGGACTCGTCATCAGCCCCTGGGCGCTGGAAGCGCGGGACCTCACGGCCACCGCTCGCGCGCTCCCGGTCGTGCTGCTCGGCGAGCGGAGCCCCGGCGGACTGGCGGACCGGGTGGCGGTCGACAACGTCGCCGCCGCGGACGAGGCCACCACCCACCTGCTGGAGCGTGGCCGCCGCCGCGTCGCCGCCATCGGCCTCCAGCCGCACCTGGAGAACGGCACGGCCCAGCAGCGGGCGGCGGGATACCGCAGGGCACTGCGGCGAGCCGGTGTCGAGCCCCGTCCCGCGTGGGAGCGCCCCGTGGCCGCGCTGCACCGGAGCGACGGGGCCCGGGCCATGGCGGAGCTGCTCGACGGGGACGGGGACGGGGGCGGCGCGGACGGCGGCGTACCGGACGCGGTGTTCGCGTTCAGCGACGAGCTGGCCCTGGGCGCCCTGCACACGGCGCACGCGCGGGGGATACGGGTCCCCGAGGACTTGGCGATCGTCGGGTTCGACGACATCGAGGACGGCCGGTTCAGCCACCCGGGCCTCACCACCGTCTCGCCCGACAAGCGCCAGATCGCCGCACGGGCCCTGCAGTGCCTCGCCGACCGCGTCTACAGCCCCCGCAACGAGCTGCCCGCCTCCGACCTGACGATCCCGCACCGGCTCGTCGTCCGCGGCAGCACCGGCGGCCCCGGGGCGCACGCGCGCTGACGGAAGACCGGACCGTGCGTCGCACGCCAGCACGCCAGCACCGGCGGCCCCGGGGCGCACGCGCGCTGACGGGAGACCGGACCGTGCGTCGCACGCCAGCACGCCAGCACGCCAGCACGCCCGCGCGCCGATGGGAGACCGTACGCCCTGGGCCCTGGTCGCCTCCGGGTACGGAGAAGGGCCGGGACCGAGTGCGTACCACTCGGTCCCGGCCCTCGGCCGGTGCGGCCGGCGCCGCCTCGGCTCAGTCCTCGGCCGCTACGCCCCGGCGTACCGACAGCAGGTCTTCGAGCTGCTCCTCGCGGGCCTGCGCGGCCACGAACAGCAGCTCGTCACCGGCCTCCAGCGTCTCCTCGGGGCTCGGGGTCAGCACCCGCGTGCCCCGGATGATGGTGACCAGCGAGGTGTCCTCAGGCCACTCCACCGCGCCCACCTGCGTGCCGGCCACGGCCGACTCCGGGGGCAGGGTCAGTTCGACCAGGTTGGCGTCGCCGTGGCTGAAGCGCAGCAGCCGGACCAGGTCGCCGACGCTCACCGCCTCTTCCACCAGCGCCGACATCAGACGCGGCGTGGAGACCGCGACGTCGACACCCCAGGACTCGTTGAAGAGCCACTCGTTCTTGGGGTTGTTGACGCGGGCCACGACCCTCGGCACCCCGTACTCGGTCTTCGCGAGCAGCGAGACGACCAGGTTGACCTTGTCGTCACCGGTCGCCGCGATCACGACGTTGCAGCGCTGGAGCGCCGCCTCGTCCAGTGAGGTGATCTCGCAGGCGTCCGCGAGGAGCCACTCGGCCATGGGGACCCGCTCCACCGAGATGGCGGTGGGGGCCTTGTCGACGAGCAGCACCTCGTGCCCGTTCTCCAGCAGCTCGGCCGCGATGGAACGGCCCACCGCGCCGGCGCCGGCAATCGCCACGCGCATCAGTGACCGCCTTCCTCGGGGCCCTCGGCGAAGGCCGCCTCGACCTTCGCGACCTCGTCCGTACGCATCATCACGTGGACCAGGTCACCCTCCTGCAGCACCGTCTGGGACGAGGGCAGGATCGCTTCGCCCAGTCGGGTGAGGAAAGCCACCCGCACCCCCGTCTCCTCCTGGAGCGTGCTGATCTTGTGACCGATCCACGCCGCCGAGGTGTGCACCTCCGCGAGCTGCACACCGCCGCTCGGGTCGCGCCACAGCGGTTCGGCGCCGGACGGCAGCAGCCGCCGCAGCATCTGGTCCGCCGTCCAGCGGACCGTGGCCACGGTGGGAATGCCGAGACGCTGGTAGACCTCCGCGCGGCGGGGGTCGTAGATGCGGGCCGCGACGTTCTCGATGCTGAACATCTCGCGGGCCACCCGGGCGGCGATGATGTTCGAGTTGTCGCCGCTGCTGACGGCGGCGAAAGCGCCGGCTTCCTCGATACCCGCCTCGCGGAGGGTGTCCTGGTCGAAGCCGACTCCGGTGACGCGGCGGCCACCGAACCCGGAACCGAGGCGTCGGAACGCCGTGGGGTCCTGATCGATCACGGCGACCGTGTGCCCCTGCTGTTCCAGGGTCTGCGCGAGAGCGGCTCCGACTCGCCCGCAGCCCATGATGACGATATGCACCCTGTGCCTACCTCGCAGTCCTGGTCGTCCGGCTGACCTGCGAAAACACTGTGCTCACAACTCTCTCTCGGCTTACCGGGCAAAGAAACGGGGCAACCACGTCCGTCGTTGCCCGGAGATGAGCTTAAGCGGCATCCCCGCGCCCGCCTCACCCGAGTGTGCGTTCGGCCCAGCGACCGGGCAAAGGCGGAGCGCGCACCGGTGCAAGGCGAGCGAAAGCGGCGGCAAAGACGGAGTAAAGAGAGAGGGGGAGGGCGGGTCGAGCCGGTCCGGAGCGCGGCGCACGGGGGAAAAGTCCGTCAGGCGCGCGCGGAACCAGCACGAATGAGTGACTGAAAGCGGCGGAGTGGACGCGATGCGTCACATCGGCGGGAGAAAGCGCAAGGATTTCGTTAAGGATTTTGCGAACTTTTCCGCTGTACGCAGGAGATTGGGGTGCCACGCGGTAGCGGGGGACACCGGGCCCCCGGGCAACGCTTACGATCCTCTGCGTGTCCAAACTGACCGACGTGCCCAAGCGGATCTTGATCGGACGGGCTCTGCGCAGCGACAAGCTGGGAGAAACGCTCCTCCCCAAGCGCATCGCCCTCCCCGTCTTCGCATCCGACCCGCTGTCCTCGGTGGCGTACGCCCCAGGAGAAGTCCTCCTGGTGCTCTCCATCGCGGGCGTGTCGGCGTACCACTTCAGCCCGTGGATCGCGGTCGCCGTCGTGGTCCTGATGTTCACGGTCGTCGCCTCGTACCGGCAGAACGTCCACGCCTACCCGAGCGGCGGCGGCGACTACGAGGTCGCCACCACCAACCTCGGCCCCAAGGCCGGACTCACCGTCGCCAGCGCGCTGCTCGTCGACTACGTCCTCACCGTCGCCGTGTCGATCTCCTCCGGCGTCGAGAACCTCGGCTCCGCGATCCCCTTCGTCGTCGAGCACAAGACGCTCTGCGCGATCGCCGCGATCGTGCTGCTGACGCTGATGAACCTGCGCGGAGTGAAGGAATCGGGGAAGCTCTTCGCCATCCCGACCTACCTCTTCGTCGTCGGCGTCTTCATCATGATCATCTGGGGCGCCTTCCGCGGACTGGTCCTCGGCGACTCCATGCACGCGCCGACCGCCGACTTCACCATCAAGCCCGAGCACGGGGGACTGGCCGGGTTCGCGCTGGTCTTCCTGCTGCTGCGCGCCTTCTCCTCCGGCTGTGCCGCGCTCACCGGCGTGGAGGCGATCAGCAACGGCGTACCCGCCTTCCGCAAACCGAAGAGCAAGAACGCCGCGAACACCCTCGCGATGATGGGCCTGCTGGCCGTCACCATGTTCTGCGGGATCATCGCGCTGGCCATGGTCACCGACGTCAAGATGGCCGAGAACCCGGCGAAGGACCTGTTCCACAACGGCACCTCGGTCGGTTCCGGATTCACGCAGGACCCGGTGATCTCCCAGGTCGCCGCGGCCGTCTTCGGAGACGGCTCCTTCCTCTTCGTCGTCCTCGCCGCGGCCACCGCGCTGGTGCTCTTCCTCGCCGCGAACACCGCGTACAACGGCTTCCCGCTGCTCGGCTCGATCCTCGCCCAGGACCGCTACCTGCCGCGCCAGCTGCACACCCGCGGCGACCGCCTCGCCTTCTCCAACGGCATCGTGCTGCTGGCCGGGGCGGCCATCCTGCTGGTCTGGATCTACGGCGCGGACTCCACCCGCCTGATCCAGCTCTACATCGTCGGCGTCTTCGTCTCCTTCACCCTCAGCCAGACGGGCATGGTCCGGCACTGGAACCGGCACCTGCGCACCGAGAAGGACCCGAACGCCCGCCGCCGCATGATCCGCTCGCGGGCCATCAACACCTTCGGCGCCTTCTTCACCGGCCTGGTGCTGGTCGTCGTCCTCGCCACCAAGTTCACCCACGGCGCCTGGGTCGCCCTGCTCGGCATGGTGATCTTCTACGGAACGATGACCGCGATCCGCAAGCACTACGACCGCGTCGCCCGCGAGATCGCCGCCGACGAGACCCCGTCCGACGAGACCGTCCGGCCCTCGCGCGTCCACGCCATCGTCCTGGTCTCCAAGCTCCACCGCCCCACCCTGCGCGCCCTCGCCTACGCGAAGCTGATCCGCACGGACCACCTGGAGGCGCTCTCCATCAGCGTCGACCCGCAGGAGACGAAGGCGCTGCGCGAGGACTGGGAACGGCGCGGCATCAACGTCCCGCTCAAGATCCTCGACTCCCCCTACCGCGAGGTGACCCGCCCCGTCATCGAGTACGTCAAGGGGCTGCGCCGGGAGAGCCCGCGCGACGTGGTGAGCGTCTACATCCCCGAGTACGTCGTCGGGCACTGGTACGAGCACGTGCTGCACAACCAGAGCGCGCTGCGACTGAAGGGGCGCCTGCTCTTCACCCCCGGCGTCATGGTCACCTCCGTGCCGTACCAGCTGGAGTCCTCCGAGGTCGCGAAGAAGCGCGCCCGCAGGCGCGCCGAGTGGACCGCCCCGGGCTCCGTCCGGCGCGGACCGGTCGAGCGCAGGCCCAAGGAGCAGGCGAAGAAGTCCTGAGCGGGGGAGGGGCGGCCATCCGGCCGCGCCTCTCTCCGCCTGGTCCCTCCGTGGTGTGGTGAACGGCCGGACGACTCCCACGTAGACTGGTGGGCTGTTGTCCGGCCGCGTGCGTAGGGGCCGGAACTCGTCGCCCGGCTTCCGCTGCGGAGTACGGCCCGCGACTGCTGTGCCTCTGCGCGACCGCCGTACCTCTGTTCGTCCCCCGATCTCTGGAGCTTCCCCTCATGCAGAACGAATCCACGTCGTCGCTGGTCGGGGAGGAGTACGAGGTCGAGGTCGGGCCCGTCGCGCACGGAGGCCACTGCATCGCCCGTACGGCCGAGGGCCGGGTGCTCTTCGTACGCCACACGCTCCCCGGCGAGAAGATCATCGCCCGCGTCACCGACGGCGACACCGACTCCCGCTTCCTGCGCGCCGACGCCGTCACCGTCATCGAGGCGTCCAAGGACCGCGTGCCCGCGCCGTGCCCGTACGCCGGACCCGGCATGTGCGGCGGCTGCGACTGGCAGCACGCCAAGCCGGGCGCCCAGCGCAGGCTCAAGGGCGAGGTCATCGCCGAACAGCTCCAGCGCCTCGCGGGCCTCACCCCGGAAGAGGCCGGCTGGGACGGCACCGTCATGCCCGCCGAGGGCGACAAGCTCCCCGCCGGAGAGGTGCCCGCCTGGCGCACCCGCGTCCAGTACGCCATCGACGACGAAGGCCGCGCGGGACTGCGCAAGCACCGCTCCCACGACGTCCAGCCGATCGACCACTGCATGATCGCCGCCCCCGGCGTCACCGAGCTGGGCGTCGAGAAGCGCACCTGGCCCACGCTGGCCGGCGTCGAGGCGATCTCCGCCACCGGCTCCCACGACCGCCAGGTCGTCCTCACCCCGAAGCCCGGCGGCCGGCTCCCGCTGGTCGAGCTCGACAAGCCGGTCTCCGTCCTGCGCGTCGAGGAGCACGACGGCGGAGTGCACCGCGTCCACGGCCGCGCCTTCGTCCGCGAGGTCGCCGACGACCGCACCTACCGCGTCGGCTCCGGCGGCTTCTGGCAGGTCCACCCGCAGGCCGCCAACACCCTGGTCCGCGCCGTCATGCAGGGCCTGCTGCCCCGCAAGAACGACACCGCCCTCGACCTCTACTGCGGCGTCGGCCTCTTCGCCGGTGCCATCGGCCAGCGCATCGGCGAGAAGGGCGCGGTCCTCGGCATCGAGTCCGGCAAGCGCGCCGTCGAGGACGCCCGCCACAACCTGAAGGACCTCGACCGGGTCCGCATCGAGCACGGCAAGGTCGACCAGATCCTGCCCCGCACCGGCATCACCGAGTGCGACCTCATCGTCCTCGACCCGCCCCGCGCCGGCGCCGGCAAGCAGGTCGTCAAGCACCTCTCGGGGCTGGGCGCGCGACGCATCGCGTACGTCGCGTGCGACCCGGCGGCCCTGGCACGGGACCTCGCGTACTTCCGGGACGGCGGCTACAAGGTGCGCACGCTGCGGGCGTTCGACCTGTTCCCGATGACGCACCACGTGGAGTGCGTGGCGATTCTGGAGCCGGTGAAGAAGGACGACTGACCTGGGGTCAGCACGGTCTTCGGTCCGTTCGAGGACGGACGAATCCGCGGGGCCCCGCATCCGTCGCCGCACCGTGCGCACGGTGCGGCACCGCTGCCGTGGCGGGGTGCCCCAGCTGATCAGGTCGAATCGCGCACCACGAGTTCGTTCGGCATGATCACCGGCGTCGCGGGGCCGCCGTCGATCAGGCCGAGGAGCAGGTGGACGGCGGCGGTGGCCTGGTCGGACATCGGGCTGCGTACCGAGGTCAGGGCGGGGGTGGTGTAGGCCGCGGCTTCTATGTCGTCGAAGCCGATGACCGCCACGTCGTCGGGGACGCGTCGGCCCGCCCGGTGGAGGGTGCGCAGGGCGCCGATCGCCATCAGGTCGTTGGCGGCGAACACCGCGTCGAGGTGGGGGTCGTCCTCCAGGAGTTGGCGCATGGCTTCGGCGCCGGAGGTCCGGGTGAAGTCGCCCAGGGCCACGATGGAGCGCCTGCCGGTGTCGCGAAGGGTCCGGCGGTAGCCGTCGAGGCGTTCGCGCGCTTCGTACAGTTCGAGCGGCCCGGTGATGGTGGCGATGCGGCGGCGTCCGCGCTCCAGGAGGTGGCGTACGGCCAGGGCCGCTCCGCCGGTGTTGTCCAGCGCCACGTACGGCACGTCCTGGGCGGAGGTGCGGTTGAAGGACACGACGGGCAGGCCCTGGCGCGCCAGGGCGGCCGGCAGCGGATCCGTACCGTGCAGGGCGACCAGGAGCACGCCGTCCACGTGCCCGCCGGCGATGTACCGCACCACCCGGGTCCGGCTCTGGTCGGACTCCGCGAGCATGAGGACGAGCCGTTTACCCGCCTTTTCGAGCTCTCTGCTGACGGCCCGCACCACCGCGGAGAAGAGCGGGTCGTCGGAGACGACGCCCTGGGGCGGGTCGGAGACCACGACGGCGACGGTGTCCGTGCGGCGGGTAACGAGGTTGCGGGCCGCGCCGTTGGGCACGTAGCCCAGTTCGTGGACGGCGCGCATGACGACGTCCCGGATCTGGGGGGCGACCGTCGTCTCGCCGTTGATGACACGGGAGACGCTCGATTTGGAGACGCCCGCGCGGGCGGCGACCACTTCGAGGGTGGGGCGTCTCATGCGGGTCCGTCCCCCGTGCCGCCGCCCGGGGCCCTGCGCGGGGCGGGTTCTCTCATCGGGGCGACCTCCGGCTCTGCGTCGTGGCGATGTGAGCAGCGTATCCGCAGGCCGGAGTGGCGAGGGCGGGGTTCGGGCGCGTTCCGCTCGCCGCCGGACCGGGTACGGCCCTGCCGCGGGCGACTTCTGAGGGACCGTTCCCTCAGCCCTTTCCGGTCCGGAGGGTGCCGTTTTTTCGAGGTGAAAGAGATATTGACAGCCTTGGCATGCCCCTCCATCCTCCCTTCCAGGGAGCGCTCCCCGGAGTCCGTCCTCCCTCGCCCCCACTTGAGGAGTCGCCCGTGCACACCCTGCTGCGTCGCTTCGCCTTACTTCTGGCCCTCGTGGCCTCGACTCTCGCTCTCACCGCTCTGCCCGCCCCCTCAGCCCAGGCGGCGGAGGTCCTGCTCTCGCAGGGGAAGCCCGCCACCGCTTCGAGTACCGAAAACCCCTTCGTCGCTCAGAGCGCCGTCGACGGAGACCCCGGGACGCGCTGGTCCAGCGCCTTCGCGGACCCGCAGTGGATTCAGATCGACCTCGGTGCCAGTGCCGGGATCAGCCGGGTCGTCCTCAACTGGGAGGCCGCCTACGGCAAGGCGTTCAGGATCGAGGTGTCGAGCGACGCGGTGAGCTGGACCGTCGTCCACCAGACGGCCGCGGGCACGGGAGGCGTCCAGGACCTGGCCGTCTCGGGCACCGGCCGTTATGTGCGGATGTACGGGACGCAGCGCGCCACGCAGTACGGCTTCTCCCTGTGGGAGTTCCAGGTCTACGGGACCGCCGGTACGGGCACCCCCGGTGGCGACGCGGGCCGGCTCCTCTCCTACGGCAGGCCGGGCGCCGCTTCTTCCTCGCAGGCCGACTCGAACTGCTGGGAGTGCACGCCCGCCAGGGCTTTCGACCGCGACCCGGCCTCCCGCTGGGCCACGAGCCCCACCACCGGATGGACCGATCCCGGCTGGATCTCCGTCGACCTCGGCGCGACGGCACAGATCGACAAGGTGGTCCTGCAATGGGATCCCGCCTACGCCAAGTCCTTCCAGATCCAGGTCTCCTCGAACGGAGCCGACTGGACGCCGGTCTACTCGACGACGTCCGGCACCGGCTTCAAGCAGACGCTCGCCGTCTCGGGAACCGGCCGCTACGTGCGCATGTACGGGACGCAGCGCGCCACCCCGTACGGCTATTCGCTGTGGGAGTTCCAGGTGTACGGCACGGGCGGCGCTCCGATCCAGCCCCCGCCCCTGCCGAGCGACCCCGCGAATCCGCCGCGGCTCGTCTGGAGCGACGAGTTCGACGGCGCGGCGGGCGGCAAGCCCGACGCGTCGAAGTGGCGGGCCGATCCGGGCGTCGGTCCCAACAACGAGCTGGAGTACTACACCGATCACCGCAACGCCGCCCTGGACGGGGCGGGGCACCTGGTGATGGAGGCGCGCAAGGAGACCACCGCCGGATCGTCGTGCCCGACCGACCCGCTGAGCGGCAGCACCACCTGTCAGTACACCTCGGCGCGGATGAACACCGGCGCGACCTTCCAGTTCACCTACGGGCGCGTCGAAGCACGCATCAAGGTCCCCCAGGGCAACGGCCTGTGGCCCGCGTTCTGGATGATGGGCGCCGACTTCCTGACGGGCCGCCCGTGGCCGTACAACGGCGAGGTCGACATCATGGAAATCCTCGGCAAGGACGTGAAGACGGCGTACTCGACCGTCCACGCGCCCGCGTACAACGGCGGGGGCGGCATCGGCGCACCGTACACGCTGCCCGGGAACGCCGACTTCTCCGGCGATTACCACACCTGGGCCGCCGACTGGAACAGCCGGGGCATCACCTTCAGCCTCGACGGCCGGACCGTCCTCACCCTCGACAAGGACCAGGTGGAGCAGACCCGCGGGCCGTGGATCTTCGACCACCCGCACTACATGATCCTCAACCTGGCGGTCGGAGGCGACTGGCCGGGCCCGCCGGACGCCGGCACCCCGTTCCCCTCCAGGATGCTCGTCGACTACGTGCGGGTCTACCAGTAGCCCCGGCGCTTCACCACTCCCGTGCGCGCGGTGCTCCCGGGCCGCTCCACCCCTTGCGCGGGGCGGCCCGGGCCACCTGGTGCCGTGTCAGCCAAGGTTCGCCCCGTCGCCACTGGATCGCGCCGGGACACGGGACACCGTACGGCTCCGTCCCCCGGCGTCGCCGTGGACCGGCGCGAAGCAGGTCTTCACCCCTCGGTCTTCACCCCCCCCAGCCGTGAGGAAGTGACATGCGCAGATTTCCCGTTCCTCTGTACACCTCGTTGGTCAGCGCTCTGGTGGTCGTACTGGCCGCCGCGTTGAGTCTGACCGTCTCGGCCCCCCAGGCGCGGGCCGCGACGGTCACGGTCCAGGCCGAGTCCTACGCGGCGCAGTCCGGCGTCACCCTGGAGGCGACCGCGGACAGCGGCGGCGGGCAGAACGCCGCCTACCTCGCCGACGGCGACTGGATGCGCTTCGACGGCGTCGACCTCGGCGGATCCGGCCGGCTGACGGTCTCGGTCCGGGCCGCCTCCGCCGCGGGCTCGGGCACGGTGGAACTCCGTACCGCCGCGCCGACCGGACCGCTGCTCGCCGTCATCACGGTCTCCCCGACCGGCGGTTGGCAGAGCTGGTCGACCCTGACCACCGAGGTCGCCACTCATCCCACCGGCACGCAGACGGTGTTCGCCGTGCTGCGCTCCTCGGCACCCGGCGACTTCGTCAACATCAACTGGTTCTCCTTCGCCGGTGAGGGAGACGGGGCGGCGGCCGGATGGGTCCCCGTCGACCAGGCCAAGTGGAACGCGCAGCTGGCGCAGTTCCGTGCGATGACACCGGCCGCGGTGCCCGCGAACAATGTCCGGGTACCGGAGTTCAACGCCACCTGCACCTACAGCCACTCCAGGCCGGACGACCCCATCGTCCTGCCGGGACTGCCGGGTGCGTCCCACATGCACAGCTTCTTCGGCAACCGGAGCACCGACGCGTTCTCCACGTCCGAGTCGCTGTCGGCCAGCACGCCGACCAGTTGCACCCCCGCCGTCGACCTCTCGGCGTACTGGATCCCCACCCTCTACGAGGGCGACACGGCCGTCGAACCGGAAGGCATGATCGTCTACTACGGTTCCCGCCTCACCGACCCCGCGGCGACCGTTCCCTTCCCGCGGGGATTCCGCATGATCGCGGGCAGCGCCAAGACGCAGACACCCACCCCGGCGGGATCTCCCGGCCAGTTCTGGTGCGCCGGCCAGGGCGGCGAGACCGGACGCAGTGCCGACGGCAACTGGCCGGTCTGCGCCCCCACCGCCCACCTCACCCACCAACTGGTCTTCCCCGACTGCTGGGACGGCAAGAACCTCGACAGCCCCGACCACAAGTCGCACGTGGCGTTCACGTACGACGGCACGTGCAGCGGCGCCTACCCCGTCGCCATCCCCAACCTCTCCTTCGTCACCAGTTACCCGACCAGCGGCAGCGCCGCCGGCTTCCGGCTGGCTTCGGGCATGGCATCGTCCATCCACGGCGACTTCTTCAACGCCTGGGACAACGCCGCTCTCGGCCACCGCGTGAAGGACTGCATCAACCAGAAGGCCAAGTGCAACTCCGCCGGCACGTTCTGACCCTGTGGTCGGCGTGCGTCGTGGCCTTGGCGCTGCCCGCTGTCGGCTGCACCGCGCAGCCGACGGCGGGGGCGTCGGCAGCGGCCTTCAACGCCACCGACACCGCGTGGATCCTCCTGATGATCCCCATGGCCGAGCGGGCACGGCTGCTGACCGAACTGGCGCCCTCCCGCGCGGCGGACCCGGCCCTGGCCGCCCTGGCGGCGGACACCGGCGCGACACTCCGAGCGGACCTGCGCCGCCTTCGCGCGGTGCTGCGGCTCTCGGGCGTCCCCGACACCCATCCGCACGAGGGGCACGACATGCCGGGCATGGTCAGCCTCGACACCCTGCGGGCGGCGGCCGACGCGGACGGCCAGGCGTTCGACCGGATTCTCACCGACGCGCTGCGCGCCCACTTCGCGCAGTCCGGGCTGCTCTGTACAGGAGAGCGAGCCCGGGGCCGGGCGGACCGGGCGAAGGACCTGGCCGCGGCCCTCGCGAAGAGCGCCGCCGAGGGGGCCTCCCGGCTGAGGGCTGTCCCGTAGTTCCCGGCGGCGTCCGCCCGCTCAGTCGGCGGCCAGCAGGTGGGCGGTGCTGATCCGGGACAGCCCGCGGATCGGCACCGCCAGAGCCGCCACCACCAGGGCGGTCGCCGCGAGCGTGGCCAGCAGCGCGGCGCCGGTGACCGTCAGCAGGTGTCCGTGCAGCACGCCCCGGCCGAGGGCCAGCACCCCGGCCAGACCGGCCGCCGCACCGGACAGGCCGCCCAGCAGGGCCAGTCCGATTCCCTCGTGGAGGGTCAGCTTCGCCAGCTCCCGGTCGGTCCAGCCGGTCGCCCGCAGCACCGCGAGATCGGCCGCGCGTTCGTGCTGCGAGATGACCAGGACGTCGATGGCTCCGGCGGCGCCCAGCAGCAGGGAGAGGGCGACGCTGAGATAGTCGGCCCCGCGTGCCTGCGCCACCACGGCACTGCCGAGCAACGACCCGGCGACCTCCCCCCGGAAGGCGAGCGTCAGGGCGAGCAGCACCGTGAAGGCGGCGACTCCCAGCGCCAGTCCCGCCGCGCCCAGCAGCGTGCGGCCCCGCACGCGCAGCAGGTTGAGCACGGCCAGCCCGGCCACCGAGCGCACCGGGCGCGCGCGGCGGGCCGCCGTCACCGGGGGCCTGACGGCTTCCATCGGCCCCAGCCGGGTGGCGAGCCAGGCGGGGATCAGGCCCGCCACCGTGGCCAGCGCAAGCGCCACCGGGAGTACGAGGAGCGACTTCGCGCCGGCTCCGGGCTGTCCCAGTATCCGGCCCAGCACGTACGCGAGCACCGCGCCCGCGGCTCCGGCGGCCAGCCCGATCACCGCCAGTTCGCCGAGGATCAGGCGGAGCACTTCGCCGCCGCTCCAGCCGAGGCAGCGCAGCGTGCCGATCTCGGTGCGGCGTGAGCGCACCGAGGCCAGCGCCGCCTGGCCGAGGAAGAGCGCGCACACGACGAGGACCAGGACGAAGAGCACCGCGCTCTTGGTGTCCACTGCCCTGAGGATGCGCAGGGCAACACCCTTGGCGACCCAGCGCTCCGTCACCCGGGCCGAGTCGCTCAAGCCCACCGTCTGCGGCGCGGGCGAGCTGCCGACGGTGACGTCGACCTGGAGCAGCGGGTAGGCGGCCCGGATCTTCCCGGCCACCGCGTTCACCCGCGCCCGGGACGCGGTGTCGACGCCGGTCACTCCGGCCACCCGGATTCTGATCGCGCTGACCGGTGCCTTGTCCTGGAGGCTCGGGACGCGACGGCTCCCGGTGAGCGCGGTGATGGAGTCCATCGTCGTCAGCATGGTGGGCGGCGGGCTGACGTAGCCGCCCAGGTTGCGGTCGGGCATCAGCGGCTCGTCGTGGAGCTTCGCCCGGGTCGCGCTGTCCGCGCCGGTGACCTGGGGCGTCTGGTACGTCTCCAACGGGGTTTCGGACAGGGGCGAGAAGCCGGGCAGCCGAGCGGTGTCGTACCGGCCGACCAGTTGGACGAAGGGGTTGGGCAGGCGTCCGGAGTCCTGTTGGTCGCAGACGCCCAGTCCGATGCAGTCCGTGGCGGCGTGGCTGGTCACCTTCCGGTACTGGGTGCCCTGGTGGTTCTCCTCGGGGACGTTGGGGAACGGCTGCTGGTTCGTGTTGGTGATCCACAGGCCGGGGTTCTGCGGTGGCTGCGGCTGTGCGGCCAGGTCGCCGTCGGAGGTCCGGCGGTAGACGACCGGGCCGACCGTCCAGTAGGAATCGGTGTTGAACGAGTCCTCGCTCAGCGCTTTCTCGTAGCCCTTGCCCAGGTCGGCCCGGGTCCTGCCCACCAGGGTGCCGCGCAGGCCCCGGACGAAGCTGTTCGCCGTCGGGTTGCCCAGTTTCGAGGGCAGTCGGGCCGGGTCGCCGATGTCGAGCCGTTCCACGGTGGCGTCGAGCGTGCCGGTGGTCAGCGGGTTGTCGCTGAGCAGCGCCGGGATGTAGATGTCGTGCCGGCCGTGGACGCTCTTGGCGGTCGACTCCGTCCACGGCTTGTCCCGCTCGGTGAGCATCCGGCCCGAGGCGATGGTGCCGCCCAGGCCCACCAGCCGGTCCTCGGCCGCCGGGTCGATGGCGGACAGCAGCACGGGATAACTGACCGGGACGTCGATGGTGGCCTTGTCCCGGCCGGACTGGCAGTTCATCCGCGAACTCAGGTCCGGGTCGAACGGCGACCTGTCACTGAGGTCTTCGGCGATGATGTTCGGCTTCAACGGCAGTTCCAGACCGAACTTCTTCTTCTCGGTCTTGTCCCAGTTGACGTAGAAGCAGACGTCGTACTTCCCCTGGATCTGGTACCGCTGGGTGTTCTTGTCGACCGCACCCGCCTCCAGGGTGTCGGACTCGAAGAGGTCGTCCGACTCCGATCCCGACGTCAGGGGGGAGCGGGTGAGGTAGACGTACTCGTCCGAAGTGCGGTAGCTGCCGAGCCCGGAGGTGAGCGTGGGGCGGATGCGCAGGATCTGCCGGGACGCGTCGCCGTCGACGAACCGGGACACGTCCACCGTGACGGTGCTCGCCACCATGAGGTAGCCGATGTTGGCGACCGGCGCGGCCACGTCGACCCCCGCCATGCCGCGGATGCGGTCGTACTGGGCCATGGTGATGCCGCCGAACGTCCCGGACAGGAAGTTCGGCGCGACGAGTCCGCGCTGCCGTTCCACGTCCGTCTGCGCGTCGGGCGGGCGGACCAGGACGTCGTACGCGGACCGCGCGTTCTCCCGTACGGTGCCCACGGTGGCCGCCTGGCTCGTGCTCACCGTCGAGGTCAGCAGGGTGAAACTGGTCGCCGCCACCAGGATTCCGGCGGCCAGGGCCAGCGCGCGCCCGCGTCTGCGCCGGAGCTGATCGAGGATCACCGTGATCACGGGCGCAGGCCCCCCAGCCGGTTCAGCACGTCGGCGGAGGGCGTGACCCGCTGGTCGGAGGTGATCCTGCCGTCCTGCAGTCGCACCACCCGGTCGCCGTGGGCGGCGACCTCCGCGTCGTGCGTGGCGATCAGCATCGTCATCCCGTACCGCTCGCGCAGCGACATCAGCAGGTCGATGATCTCCCGCCCGATGACGCTGTCCAGGTTGCCCGTGGGCTCGTCGGCCAGGAGCAGCCCCGGCCGGTTGATCAACGCGCGTGCGAGGGCGACGCGTTGCTGCTGACCGCCCGACAACTGTGAAGGCAGGGCGTCGGCCCGCCGGTCGAGGCCGACCGCTTCGAGCAGCTCCATGCCGCGGGCACGCCGGTCGAAGTCCACCCTGCGCGGCAGGACGGGGGCGAGTACGTTGTCCAGCGCGGTCAGCGCGGGCAGCAGGTGGAAACGCTGGAAGACGAAGCCGATACGCCGCCGGTGACGGTCCAGGTCCCGGGGCACCAGTTCCACGCCGTCGATCTCGACGCGTCCCTCGTCGGGCCGGTCCATGCCGCCCGTCACGTGCAGAACGGTGGACTTGCCGGCGCCGGAAGGACCGGTCAGCATCACCACCTCGCCGGCCGCGACCTCCAGATCCACCCCGTCCAGAGCGGTCAGCCCGGGATACCGACGGCTCACCCCGTGTAACGCCACGCTCATGGCCATTGATGCCCCTCGCCCTCGTGCGTCGCGGCAGTCTCTCGCCGCCCCTGCATTGCGCCAATTCAGGGGTATGTTGTCACAATGTAGAAGGGACGTATATGCCGCTCCATCACGCCGTGCTCGCGCTGCTGACCCGGCGACCGAACCACGGGTACGAACTCAAGGCCCGCTTCGAGGAGGCCATCGGCCCGCAGTGGGGCGGCCTGAACATCGGTCACCTGTACCAGATCCTCGAACGGCTGGTCCGTGACGGCTATGTCTCACGCTCGCAGGTCGCGCAGACCGACCGGCCCGACAAGAACCTCTATACCCTCACCGAGGCGGGCGAGGCCGAGCTGCGCTCGTGGGCGACCACCGCCTGGGTGCGTGTCGGCGGCTTCCGCGACGAACTGTTCCTGAAGCTCCTCGGGGCCTCCGCCCTGGGCCCGCAGGCCCTGGCCACGCTGATCGAATCGCAGCGGCAGACGTACCTGTCCGAGCTCGCGGGCCTGGCGCGGCAGCGCCGCGTCCACGCAGACGAGCCGCTGGTCGCCGTCCTGATCGACGCCGCCGTCGCGCACACCAAGGCCGACCTCGGCCTGCTGGACAGCGCCGCACAACATCTGGGCCCGCTCGCCTCCGCGGCAGGGAGCGCGCGGACGCCGGAGCGCTCACCCGCACAGGCGCGGGGCGACACCGACGCGGCCGGGGGCCCCGGCGGGACGCGGGGGGACCGTACCGGGTCCGATTAGTCAGGTGGTGTCCGGCGGATCATGGCCGGGTCGCGACGCCCGGCACGGCACCTCGCGGCGTTGCCGAAACGACCGAATCGCGCCGCGACGAGGAGGTTTCAACGCCGTGCGACGCACCGCACCGAACGCCGCGCACTGTCCGGCCTTGATCCGCCGGACACCACCCCGACGCGCAAGGCCGTGTGCGGGAAGCGGCGCCGTCCGCCCGGAGAGCGTGCGTGCCGGGCGTCGCAGGACAGGCGGGACTTCCGGCACACGGCCCGGGGCGGCGCCGGGACTCTTCCGGTGACGTCGGCGATGCCGGTGTTCCGCCGCGGCAGGCGATGTCGCTGATGTGGGCGGGGTACCGGCGCCCGTGGCCGGTGAGAAGGAGCACCGGGACCCGGCCGCGTCGGTCGGTTCCGCCACCTGGCGGCGGCCCGGTGTGCGGTGCGGCCCTGGTGCGGCGATCCGCGGGGGTCCTGCGGAGTCGATGTGCTTCGTCGCGGACGACCGTGTCCAGATCGTTGGGCCCGGTCTCCGAGAAGCTGTTGGAGCAGCGATGATCTGCGTCTTTGGCTTCGTCACTCTTGTGCCGCACCGATCGTCACTGTGGTGCCGATCGGAGAGGCGCCGTGGGCGGTGGTGAACCCGCGCGGCACGGTCCGTTGGTGTACGACGCCCGGTCAGGCGCCTTGGGGCAGCCCCGCCGCGGCGGCGGGAGCCTTCTCCGCCGTGCGCTCCGAGGCGTCGAGGATCGCCGGCAGTTCGTCCATCCACGCGAGCACCGCCTCCTCGTACCGCAGGCCGAAGGCGAGGGTGGCACGCAGGTGGGGACCGCCCTCGGCGGTCGCGAGACGGGTGCGGTAGTCGTCGTGGCGCTCCTGGTGGACGGTGCGGTGGTCCGCCACGAAGCGCATCAGGGTCTGCGTGTCGAGGTGGCCGCCGAAGATGATGGAGAGCAGCAGCGGGTAGCGGATCTGTTCCGTGCCCGGCGGCTGGATGATCCAGTGGGCGAACGCCTCGCGGCCCTCGTCCGAGAGGTGGTAGCGGACGCGGGCGCGGGGGCCCGCGTCGCCGCCGGTGATGAGTCCGCGGTTCGCCAGCGCGGTCAGCTCGCGGTAGACCTGGCTGCGGGTGAGTGTCCAGAAGGCGCCGACCGTCCCCTCGGCGAAGGCCAGTAGTTCGTAGCCGCTGGCCTCGCCGCTGTGCAGCAGGCCGAGGAGGGTGGCGGCGGTGGAGTTGAGGCTGTGCATTTCGGTTCTCCCTTGACACTCCTCAGTGGACGGTGCAATCTGGCCACCGACGATAGTCCACTGTGGTTGGTCCACTGTGGCATGTTCAACGGGGCTGCGGAAGCCTCTACTTGGGCGAGGGTGGGAGCCGGGGCATGTTGCGGTGGGGTGCGGGTATCCGCGGCCCCGCCGGGGGAGACGGTGTCCAGGGCGCTCGACGTCCAAGGGGGCGGACCGGCCGACCGGACGGGGTGTTGTCGTTGCGAAGCGGCCTGCGTGGCCGACCGTGCCGACGGGCTGTACGGGCTGTACGGGCGGTGCGCGCCGGCGGGCCGGGTGGTCGGTGAATGGCGCCCTCCCGCGCGGGGGTTCGGCCGACCGGGGTGGTGAACCCCTTCCCTCTTTTGCCGAGTGGACGGCCTTTTGCTGAGAATTGCCGGTGGGACAGGAGTGGGGAACACGCTTCTTGGTGAGGGGGTGTGAAGGCGGTCGCGTGCGCGTGTAACTGGCGCCCCCGCCTTTCGGGCCTTTCCTTGTGCTGACGCCTTTCCGGGGGAGGCGCGTTCCGGGCTTGTGCGCATGGATATGTGCGCCTGCCCCGATGCCGCCACTTTTTTTGCGTGTTTTTTATCCGTGCTCCGTGGGGCCGGGTGAATTCCGTAGGAAGCGAACGACCCCGCCCGCTTCATTCTCGGCCCGACCTCCGAGGAATTCCCGGTCCGCGCTCCGGCGGGGTCGTGGCCGTCGCCACCGGTGCGCGTACGGGGCCGGTGCGGGGAGCCGCCG